>DKBD01000026.1 GCA_002451055.1 Nitrospira sp. UBA6909
GGGATGGAAGCGTAAATGAGAAGGAAGCACGAAGGTGAATATGTCGTAGAGCCTCGTTGTTCCGTCAAATGTCACGCCGGACCACATGGCGCCTTCGTCTGAGGCCCTGTTCCGGCTATAATTCACTCCGTAATACGTTCGTCTTATTTATGGTAGAGCGGGCTCTAAATCCTGTGTTGCCATGAAGCGCTCGCCACAGGCGTCNNGTGTCGTATTACACTGTTGTCTCGCCGGCTCTCACGGGGAAAGTCCATCGCGACGGGAAGCCGATCGAGAACGTGGTGGTCTCTCTCGAAGTTCCGAGAGCGGATACCTGTTCTTTTACGAGTGAAGTGTCCACTCGAACGGATCGGGATGGCGCGTTTCGTTTCGATGCGCAAAAGGAATTCCAGCTATTGGGGTCTGTGGGCGGGGTCAGCCATTATCAGGTCTGCCTTGTCGATGGCTATGCTCGGTATCAAGGCTGGTATGAACGGAGGACTGGAGGGATCGACCAGAGGCTCATCCTCGACTGTAATGTGCAGAATCCGATACCCGTCTTTCAGGACACCCCAACCGGCAAGACCATGGGGATTTGCCGCGCTAAACGGTCTTTTTAAGCAGCCGGTCTGATAGGAGCGAGGCCTGGCATCAGGTTCGATCTAGCTGACCGTCTCCGCAAGCGATTCAAGCTTGTCGACTGCGGTCGCGAACTTCTTGATGGACGACGCGACCTTGTCGAGTTTCTTCTTGGCGGCTTCCGCCTCCGTGTTGGCTGCTTTGAGTGCCTCGGTCGCCTCTTCATATTCAGGGAGGGCCTCATCGACGACCTTGTCCACAAACACCTGAAGTTGGCCCGCGATCTTCGCCTGCTGTCGTGTCAGCTGAGTCCGTTCCCTCTTGCTGTCAGTCTTGATGATAAGCGCTGTGATGTTCGAAAGAGCTGCACTGAGTTCCTCGCCGAGGCTCTTAGCCATAGATCCACTCCTTTCAATCGGTTACGATGATTTGCGCTGCGTTTTGTAGAGACCGCGCTCGTTCGGCAAAATCCCGAATGTCCTGAACCGACCACGCACGATTCTCGACTGCCTGCGCAAGCGCCCGATTGGCCTTTTTCATGGCAACGGCCGCATCGACCACGCGGGTCAGCACCTCGGTCCGGCGCATCCGGTTCCCGTGCGCCAAGCGGAATGCGGTGAGGGCGATCTTTCGATCGTCGTACGTGGGACCGTCGTACAAGGCATTTGTCGATTCCGCGATAAGCGGGTCTTCGATGGTCTGTAGTTGAAGCGCCACCCAGCCCTTTGTGGGGTCAAAATCTCGAATGAGGAGATCGCAGAGGTGGTCGACAGCTTGCCGTGACTCCTTCACGATGGTCGTCACCGCCCGCTTGCGCTTCCAGTCGACCCAGAATCTGCCGACATCTTGGATGGCGGTTCCAACCGATTCAAGTTGATCGTCCGTGAGCTGCTTTCTTGCCTCGGGGACGCGGCCAAGGCTCGAGACAAATTTCTGACTTGCTGCGTTCAGGTCAGCTGATTGAGTGTCATCGACCAGGGCTGTGAGAGTCTTGCCGTATGCCGCCAACGCTTCGGTGGCCCCTGAGACGGTCTCCAGACGATTGAGTTCGAACCCCCGGTCAAGCGATGTCTGATCTCCAAGGTTGGGGTCCTTGCTTTTTCCGCCGAGAAGAAGCCGCTCGATCGTCATCTTGACCGCGCCATCCCGCATCGCCTTCAATTCTGAGGATGTGACGTCTCCGAGTGTGGCGGCGGAGTCGCTGAATTGGCCGATGGCCGCCTTCTGCTTGGCTGAAAGAGCGCAGCCTGTTCCTGAACACAGAATAACCCCCAAGATGAGAACGATGCCCCAGTTGGAAGATCTAGAGGTTGGTGAGACCATTACGGCTCCTTTCTTGCTTGAGCGGGAGACCTCTCTTGTCGCCCCCGGTTTTGCGAAGGGGTCAGAGCTGCAACCCCCACGCGATCCATTGCGTCTCCCATCCGCACCGAACGATGTATCGTCCAGTTCCTCATACGTATAAATCCGGCCGGTAGTCTCTCAGGATTGGCGTCTGAGCGCAAGGTGCAGTTAGGGAAGTCTCCCTGTCTCCTTACGGAAGTCGGTAAAGGAGTCTGCCCAACTCTGGTTGAAAGCCATTCCCCCAGAGAAGATTTGTATTTTGGGACTCCACGGGCCTATTTCGCTTGCGTCTTGATGGGTTCGTCACGGACCGCCATGAATAATGTGAGCTCGTCCCCATCTTCTGTGGATAACCTTGTGAATAAGTCTGTTGGCCGCGCAAAAGACCGTGGGAATGACAGTTCCTTTATCAAGCTGCCTATTTTTTAGGCGTCAGCTGCCTGCGAAGGAGACCGCAACTAATAGTGGCCTCGTGAGGATTTTGGTTCTTTTTCACACATTCCAGGCAAGAGCCGCTTGACAATTCATTCTCAATGCTGCTGGAGCGGCTGCAATTCGCCCAGTCGGAGATCTATCCACAGCCTCAATGGTTTTTCAGGGATCGCGGCCTGAATAGCATGCCCAGAGCGCAGTTTTTTCTCTGTCAAGAACTGATCATGTGAAAGATGGCTCTACCGGTGAAATGACTCGTTGGGCTTCCCGTGGCTCAAACTACACGATGCGCTCCGCCAGTGGGGCTGGAATCATCCAACGAAGGTTGGCTCGGGAGTATCATCGTGCGCCGGGGTTCGAGCGCGATACGGTCGCCCTCCGTCAGGGCATCTAAGCGGCGTCGCTCCAGCATCGCGAAGCGGCGGTTGCGGCCGATAAGCCGTCGGCAGAGCGGCGAGGTGATGTCTTGTTCCTCGATGATGAAGGCGCCGCATTGATCGAGCAGCGCGTCGACAATTCGCGGTTCGGTGAGACAAGCGATATCGATCACCCGCAGCGTTGGCGCGATGGCTTCCATGTTTGCCGCGGTGACCCGTCGCATGATTCCGATGATGGGGCCGTTCTTGATCAGAGGAGCCCGAGCTTCTTCTCGCAGCTGCAGCCACTGATCAGTGCTCGCGGATCGGCGGTCGCCGAAGGCGCGTTGGAGATCGGCGATGCCGTTCTCCAACGCTTGCCTCACGAAATCCGACGTATTGCGGTCAATCCTGTCCAGCAGGGCAACCAGACGCGGTGAAGGAGGAAGAGAGGGGGCTGAGGGCATACGCCCGTTGCGTGCTCGCTCGTCGAGTTCCGGTAGATAAAAAACTGGTTCCGCACGCTCTTCCGCCATGGTGATCCCGCCGATCGCGGCGATTTGGCTGGCCACGCCGCCTGTGATCAACACATGGATCAGCAGGTCACCGAGGTCAGATCCGCGCATCTTGGCGACCACTCGGCCTCCGAGTACCGCGGCTGCCTTTCGTTCAAGGAACAGTCTGCCGACGCCGTCCAGCTTGACGAGGGCGGACCACACGGCGCTGGGGTCGACGAGCCGACCGTCGATCTCCGCAAGCTTGGACAAGGAGCGCAGTACGGCGAACGACAGGTCCGGGTGTCGTGCGTCATCAGGCTCCTGAGCAAGATACCGTGGCGCGATCTGCCGGTAGGCTTCGTGTTTCAACACGGCGGCCGCGAGAATCTCACCGAGGAGCATCTTCATGCCGTAGCTGTCGCCGGGGTTGAGCTTCAGCATGCAATCGCCGGCCTGGTCGAAGGCGTGCAGGGCCAAGCCCTCCTCGGCGGCTGCAGTAATGTCGAATTTCAACAACGTCGCCAACAGGGCGCTGTTCTCGGCCGTCGGAGTGGGATCGAAACCGGAGGTGCCCGACATCAATGATTCCCACCAGGCATCTTTCACCTCCTGCGCGATCTTTGCGGGGTCCACATTGGAGCCTGGACAGATACGCGAGGCGAGTGTCGAGAAGTCCGGCTCGCTTCCAGCGCCATCATTCCAGTCGAGAATGTCGAGGCCGGTGAGTGTCGTGGGTATTTCACAGGGTCTGCGTCTGATCGCGATCATCTCGTCAGGCGACCGAGTCGCCAGGAAGTACCGCAACTCGTACTGGACCCATGTAGATGCCACGGCCTCGGGACTTAGGACGATCACAAGGAGTCTCGAACGGTCGAGAGCGGTCGTCAGTTCCGCGTGGCGCCCCAATTGACCCGGATCCAATACCTGTTCATCGAGCCAGGGGCGGAGTGGTCGTCCATTGTATTGATGATCCGCGAGCAGAGAGGCAAGCTCGCGAACCCATTCCTTATCCGCGCGATTGTGCGACAAGAAGACGTCATATCCGAAGCTAGGCAGGAGCTGAGACGTCAGGGGAGCTGTCACATCTCTCCCTCGCCGACAGGTTCCAGATTGTAAGTGGATAAGCGCCTCCGGCTGTGGTCGTAGGAGATCGGCTTCTCGTTGCGGAGCAAGTCCACGATGAAGGATGCTTCGGCAAACGGGATACCCGTTACCGAATCAGCGCCACCGCCTTGATAGTAAAACACCAGGTCCGAGCTTCCGCCGATGTTGTGAAACACCGCGTATTGCGTCACGATCTTGCGTGCCATGATGGATCTCCTTTCGTATGAGGCCAACTATGTAGTGTCCGGTTCCGTGTAAGGTGCCAGTTATCATGCAAGGCAAGAAAAGAATAAGACCTGCACGATACTCTGCCAGGACTCAGACTTCAGAACAAGCCGAGATGGTGAAGGGGGTGCGAGCGCAGGCTCATGCATCCGATAGCAGGTCCAAGACAAGCATTTACAGGACAAGATGCGAACATCAGTGGTTAAGTCCCAGGTTCTGTTCGATCATCTCCGCGGCGCGCGGAGCACCGCCGCCCGCCTGGATGGAGTTCCGAACTCGCTCGGCTGCCGCACGGTAGGACGGATCGGACAGTACATGGACCACCGCGGCGCGCAGCGTCTGAGGGGTCAAGTGCTTGTAGGTGATGGCCTTGCCAGCCCCAACCCAGGCGACACGGGCAGCGGTCCCCGGCTGCTCGTTTGTGATCGGGATCGCCACTATCGGTATTCCGGTAGCCAGCGCGTCGAGGACGGTGTTCAAACCGGCATGAGTCACTGCGGCGGCGGACCGGCGGAGCAGGTCCAATTGCGGGGCATAGGAGACCACGACCGGGTGGCCGGGGAGTTCGCCGAGCGCCTCCGGGGCTATCCCGTGGCCGGTTGAGATGACCAATTGGGCGTCGAGCCCGTTGCACGCTTCCGCGATCACTCGGAACGTTCCGGCGACACGGTTCTGCAGTGTTCCCAGCGAGGCATAGATCAGCGGCCGCCCGTCGAGGCGATCCCACGGAAACGGGACCGGTCGGTATCCGCCTGGCAGGCGAAGGGGGCCGACGAACCGGACATGTTTCGGTAACTCACGCCGAGGAAACTCAAACGCTTCTGGTTGCTGGCTGATCTGCAGCCGGTCTGACCAGGCGGCTGCGATCCGTGCCGGGATCGGCAGGCCGAGCCGGCGGCGACGGTTTTGGATTTGTGTCAGGATTGGAGCGTACAGCCGGTTCAGCCCCGCCCACGCGATTTGGTTGCGGACCCGCGCCCACCGGGTGTCCTGTGGTTGCCAGTGGGTGAAGAACGGTGGAACTGCGGAGTCGGGATGGAGGAGGAGCGCATTGCATACTGTCGCGAACGGGATTCCCAACTCGTCGGCCACCGTTCCCCCTGGGAACGATGCTTGGTCGACGAGCAGAGCGGTTGCCCCGGCGGTGCGAGCCGCAGTCGGCCCGATGTCCAGCATGGCTTCAGCCGCGCGTGCACTCATTGCAAAGGTGTGCTTGAGCGCCGCTCGGCCCTGTAGCGAGCCAAGTTGCTGAAACCCTGCCCTGTACTCGTCGGGTGGGAAGATGCCACCTCCCAGAGGGACGATCTCGAATCCGGCTGCAGTGACCGATTCGGGAGGATCGCCCAACAAGAAGAAGGTAACGCGGTGGCCACGGGTGCGGATCGCGTCAGCCAGCGCGATCATCGGGTTCAGGTGTCCCGGTGCATTGGGGCAGATGACACCGACGTGACTCATGAGATGCTCCCCATTGCCATACGGCCTCAACTATTGATCAGACTGGTCAGCCTATCCCCACCGATCAGTCTTGGTGGTTGCGGGAAATCTTATAAGTTTCTTCCGGGCTTAGCAAGACTATGTGTCGCTCCCCATGTAGAGAGATGTTTGTAACTTCAACGTCAAAACATTTCTCCAAGCGATGGAGATTTGACTCCGATAGTCCGTCAGGATTCTGGTGGAAGTCCAAGGGGGCGGAAGAATCTACGGCGTCAGGCGCCCCATGCCGAAACGGCAAAACCGCCAATCAAGGCATAAGTCTGGAGCAGGCCATTCTTGTGGGCTTGTTCCAGTCGGGTAATGACTTGGTTTAGGGCCTCGGGGAACACGCGCGGTTCAACTCGTAAGAGAAATCGGACAGGTGCAGTGCAATAAGCAGGCGCTCCTCCGACGTCATGCGCCTGGCACGCGCGATTTTCGCGCTCGAAAGGCGGTCGCTCAATGTGCTTGGTCGTCGCCTAACGTTCTGTGAAGGTGCCTGCTGTTGGGGATTCATAGGTTCGAGTCTACACGGGTCATCCGGAGCCTAACAGAGCGAATTCGCAAATCGTGTCAGAGTGTCATGTGGAAAGAACGGCTCATGTCACGTGGGGCTTCGTGAAGGTAATAACGATCCGAGCTCAATTTCGGGACATGTCAGGTGCAATGTCGGGATACACAAAACAAGACTTGACCCCAAGTCTATGACGGGTGTCCGGCCTTGCAACCGAAGCTGCTTCGGCGGAGTAGGCTAAAACCGTGTGGCTCCACTCGTGTCTGGCCTCGCTCAGGGATTACCGCGATAGTTGATAAGGTGGGCAAGCGGCTTCACCAACTCTACGCGTGCTCGATTTCGGTGAAAAACTTGAATGCACAGAACAATGTGAGCTGACCTCAATTTCTGAAGCCGGTTTTCTCCAAGTGCGGTCCGATCTCGGAGCACCGCTCTTCCTACCGAGCCCTCTGCGGAAATTCTGGAGTGAGTGGATGAGCAGCGGGAGGCAGTGGGGGAGGAAGCTGGAGCGACTGGTTGTTCAGCTGAAGGGGTGGACCGAGATTGATCGCGGGACTTTGCGGTGGTTGGAGGATCTCGATGCGCTCGCCGTTCGGGAGGTCGGTTGTCGTGTGCACACTGCCGGCAGGGTCCATATAGACGGTTGTGCCCCCTTCGGCGTCGAGGACTTGCTGCAGCCGTTCTTGGGCACTGGGCTGTTGAGACGACACCTCGTCGAAGGCGAGTGCTAGCCGCGGCCCTACAAATCCAATTGTCACAGCAAGGCAGATAGCGGTCCAGGGCATAGGTACATTATGCTCATGCCCTTTCGCAGAGCAAGTTGCCAATGCTAGGGCGAGGCTTGGACGCTGGCTGGTTGGGGGCAGCAACTGTCTTGTCTGTCGAGAGCCAAAGCGGAGTTTGTCAGATGCAGCGGTGAAAATTCGTCGAACACACCTGCCGCAGGCATGACGATCGCCATCGAGNNCCGTCTCGCTCACGCACCAAGATAACAATCGTACTGGCTTACTGGGCCCGTTGCGGCTCGCCTATCTGAGCGACTTTGCTGAGCACTTCGTTCACATGTTCCAGAATCCAGAGATGCCCGGCGTCTGGGATGCGATAAGCCGAACAGTTCGAAATCATATCGCTAATGTATTGTCCCATGGGAGGTGGGACGCTGAGGTCCAGTTCGCAAAACCAAGAATGGACGTTGACGTTGATCTCGTCCAGCCGAAATCCCCACGGACATCCATGGTTGGAGTTTATATCATCCACCATCCCCTGTGACCCGCCGCGCAGCGCCTCGGAAAAATCCTGAATCAGCATCTCCTGAATTTCCGAGCGGGCCAGTATGGCTTTGTCCACGGCATGCACTTTGTACTTCATTGTGCCGATGTATCGCCCTGGACTACGGCGAATCATCGACGCCAGGAACCGTACATTGAGGGCGGACAGCCACGGCAATCGCCAGGCCAACTTCATGAAGAACCGGTTGGTCTTGCTCATACCTTCGAAGACGCCGGGAGCGTCGGTGGGCGCTGGGCATGCAACGACCCCGACCGATGTCACGCGTTCCGGCGTCTGCCAGGCACAAGCCAGTGCCCCGGGACCACCACCGGACACGCCGACAATGGCGAACGTGCGTATTCCCAGGGCATCTGCCAGCTGGGTCACATCATTCGCCCAGTCCAGAAGCGTGCGCCGGGGATTGGGGTCTGATCGACCATAACCGGGCCGATCCGGCGCCACGATCCGCAGGCCCGGAGGGAACGGATTTCCTGGCAGAAGGCCCCATGCGAGACGAGATCCCGGGAGACCATGGAACAGGAAGACTGGAGCACCGCTCGGATCTCCGTACTCGGCATAGGCCAATCGCCGTGTATCGAGTAACTCTATGACGGCATCGGTTCGGGCCGGTGTCATGGGGATCAGAATATCCCTAGTAAGGCCGACGCTGCATTTCTTGTCAGCCTACTCCTTCGTATTTTCTCCGCGCTACAGGCTCAATCCGAGTTGATCCGCCTGGCTGACCAGACCTCTACGCTGCCGACTTGACCGTCACCGACAGCCCGGCCTTGGCGCAGAGGCCCACCAGGTAGTCGAGGGACAGCTTGTCCACTTTGTTGCGCGCGATTTCGGAGATGCGCGGCTGTACCACACCGAGACGTTTCGCCGCCTGTGTCTGGGTCAGCCCCTCACGGTCTATCCACCTCCGTAACGCTTCGGCAATCTCACAGCGCAGCAGCATCACGGCTGCCTCATGTGGGGGGAAGCCGAGATCAAGAAACACGTTGCTGCTACCCCGCGAAATGCCTGCTCTGGTGTGCTTCATGATTTCTCTCCGATGAGCTTATAGCGTCCAGATGCTAGATCGATGTCTGCCTTTGCGGTCTTCCGTGTTTTCTTCTGGAAAGCGTGTAGCACATCGACCGCACGGGCGAACTTTGCTACGTACATCACACGGAATGCGCCGGATTTATCTCGAACGCGGATTTCGTGCACCCCTCGCCCGACGGTCGGTACAGGCTTGTAATCCTCTGGCTCGCGTCCGACTTGGATCAGGAACAGTTCGTGCCCGGCGCGTCGGCGTGCCGACTCGGGGAATCTCGCCAAATCCGTTCGGGCCGTACCGACGAACCGGATCGGCTTTGTGAGGCTCACATTATACGAGTAGTCGTATGGCATGGCAAGAATGATCTGGCAGGCACGATCGGGCTATCTTGATTTGGCGTAGCCCTCACTCTTGAGCATCTCCGCCACATTTAGCCCATTCACGAACACATCGGCGACGAGGCGGTCGTAGATATCTCGGCCATGAGGGACAATCTGAATCGATTCGCTGCGGAGCAGTTCTCCCAGCCGCTCCTTTGCCGCCTGGCCTTCCGGCTCGCTCAGTTCCGGTGCGTCGAGGCCGCGGAGCCTGATGCGTTCGGATCCGATGTGAATCGTGTCTCCGTCGATGACGATGATCCGCTGAGCGCTTGCAAGCTTGGTGTGGCGTTTCCCGCGAGCTCGACGCGGGGAGGATGGTGGGTGTTTCTTGTTGGGAACGAGTTTGTAGGCTCCTTTGGGAATTCGGTGCGGCCGGCTGTCTGGAGGACGTCGTGGGCGATGGGGTTTGAAGGTCGGTAGTCGATTCGGAGACTGCTCGTTCGGGGACGGTTCCCAACAGAGATCACACCGAGGTTGGAGGCGTGAATCACGATCAGGTCTCGATAGGCGCTGTGCGTTTGCGCCGGGTCCCGCCAAATCCGAGCCGACAAAGACGAGGAGGACAACCACACTTGCAACCACTTGATGGGTCTTCATACGTGCCCATGCAACGCACAAGTTGTGCCATGACTGTTTCGCGTGGCCTCTCGGTTGACAACCAACAAAATCGCGTGCTGGAATGCGGCTCGTGTAAAGAGCGTATAGCAGATGGCGTATAGTGCATAGTTCGGACAAAGAGGAGTTTGGCTACGTGGTCTTATGCCCTCAGGCTTATGCCATTAGTCGTATGCCATTCGCTCTTGCTGTTATAAGGGAGGATTCACGATGGATATGATGGGACGGGTTGGGCTGGTCGAGATTCCTATATTGATCGCCCCCGATCAGAAGGCCTGGATGGATCGCATGATCAAGGAAGGAAAGATCGCGATTCCTCCGGGCGGAACGTTGGAAAAAGGGTCTCTCTATTCGATGTTTATCCGCATGCTGCTCCACAACGCCATGGAAGAGCAAAAGCGGCAAGAATCGTTGGAAGCGGACGACGAGGACGACGAATAAACACGCGTCCAACGTGAAGCGTATCTCGTGAAGCGCGAGAGGTGGGTGTCAATGCCTCACTGTATCTGAACGGATATTTTCTTATCTCACGAGATACGAACGACGAATCTTAGAGTTTCTTGAAGGCAGTGTGCGCGGCTTTGATGGTCTTGGCGATGTCTTGCGCGCTGTGGGCGGTGGAGAGAAAGGCGGCTTCGAACTGGGACGGGGCTAGGTAGATGCCCTGGTCCAGCATGGCGTGAAAGAATTGGCCGTACCGTTTCGTGTCGCATTGCTTCGCGGTATTCCAATCTACCACAGGTCCCGGCGTGAAGAAGGTCGTGAGCATCGATCCCACTCGCGTTTGAGTCACGGAAATGCCGGCTTTCTTGGCCGCCTCGCCCATGCCTTTCGCCAGTGCGTTGGAATTGTCTTCCAGTTTCTTGTAAATCCCGCGTGCCTTCAGCTGTTTGAGCGTCGCCAGCCCCGCGGCAACTGCTAGCGGGTTGCCTGACAAGGTGCCTGCTTGATAGACCGGTCCTGAGGGAGCAATGAGATCCATGATCTCTTTGCGGCCTCCGTAGGCGCCGACAGGCAACCCGCCTCCGATGATCTTGCCCAGCACGGTGAGGTCAGGCTTGATCCCGTAAAGCGCTTGCGCCCCGCCATAATTCACGCGAAATCCCGAGATCACTTCGTCGAAGATCAACACGATGTCATGCTCAGCCGTCAACTGGCGAAGTGCGGGCAAAAATCCGGGATCGGGGGGGACGACCCCCATATTGCCGGCGATGGGTTCCAGAATGACGCAGGCAAGCTGGTTTTGGTGTTCTTTGATCAGCTGTTGGACCGCGCGAATGTCGTTATAGGGGGCTGTCAGCGTGTGTTTGGCAAAATCTTCCGGCACACCAGGGGAATCGGGGATTCCTAAGGTCGCCAATCCTGAGCCGGCCTTTGCAAGCAGATAATCGCTGTGGCCGTGATAGCAACCCTCGAATTTCAGGATGCTGTCACGCTTCGTAAACCCTCGTGCAGCCCGTATGGCGCTCATTACCGCTTCTGTTCCTGAGCTGACGAGCCGAACCTTTTCCATCGAGGGGAATGCGGCACGAATTTCTTTTGCCAACAGGACTTCCAATTCCGTCGGAGCGCCGTAGCTGGTTCCGAGCCCAGCCGCTTTCTTGATCGCGCCGATCACGGCCGGGTGCGCATGCCCCAAAATCATCGGCCCCCATGAGAGCACGTAATCGATGTAGGCGTTGCCATCTACGTCATGCAGGCGCGAGCCTTTTGCCCGCTGTATGAAGCGGGGCTGCCCTCCGACCGACCGGAAGGCTCGGACAGGACTGTTGACCCCGCCGGGGATGAGCTGTTGAGCTTCGGCAAAGAGTTTGGCCGATCGGGTAGTTTTCATAACGGGGGCGCACACTATCACGCAGGACGAGAGCTGGTCAAGAAACCAGGCGAGAAAGGGACGCTCTCCGCACTCGTCTCACCCATACAAACAAACCGTGTTGAAAGATTGATTCGTGTAACAGGCGAGAACGGCGGCTCACCGAGACCGCAGCTATCTTAAGTGATTCTCCTCAATACAGGCCAATAGCTTAGGCGTAATTCTTGCTTCGTGCACGCATGTATTCAGGGGAAAGCCGAATATGAAAATCATTTGTTCCTGGTGTCTTCGAGAAGGAAAGGTCGAACTCATCGGTGAAAAGGCGCCGCTGAACGATCCCCGCGAAACACACGGCATCTGCAACGCGCATTATCGTCACTTCCTGGCACGGTGGAGAAAGAGGCTTCGTGCCTCAGCCGGCACAGGGAGCGATCGGAAGACGGCCGCCAATCTCGGGTTCAAGCGACGAACGTCGTAGGAATCTCCATACGTAGTAGACACCTCCCGTTGCCATACTTACCTGGATGTCTCCCTCACTGTTTGCTAGAATGGGTCCGGAATTGGCTCATGTCCGCGACCATTGAGATATCATCAAAGATGAACCGAGTGCGTGAAGCGTGTGCGCCCTTTGGACGCAGTTGCAAGTACCGGGATTTGCCTGTTTCAGTTACAGGGTTGACGCGTTGCTCCATTCTCATGCTGGTTCTCGTCGGTCTGGCTTGGTCCGCAAGTCCGGGGCTGGCGCAGACTGGCTTCACTCAGGTCGGTTCTCTCAGACGTTCTCCGGCCGACATCGTCAAACGGTATGTGCGTCTGGATCAAAAAGGGGCGCGCTTGGATGCCATGGGTTTCGATGTGCTCGCCCCCTATATCGATTGGAATGACGAGGCGGCGTGGGACCACGTCATCGTGATTCAAAGAGTCGACGTGGCGGAGGATTACCGAAAGTGGGAAATCCTCGATAATCTTGACGTCATCATTCCGGTTACCTTTGAGGTGCGGGGTTCCGTCGATCTGAAGACGGCGGTCTTCATCCCCGATGAAAGGACGGAAGAGGTTCGCTTCCACGTCAAGGCCGTGGGGAATGTCTGGCGTATCATCGAGCCGATGATTCCTCCACACATCGGGGTCACCAGGATGATGAACTTCGTGCGTCAAGCTGGGCTTCAAGAGAAGGATGACGGCCAGCGCGGCGCGCTCGAGGCACTCGAAAGTTCGTTGCGAAAGGCAAAGTAATGGCACAGACTTCTGTGGATCTGCTGATCTTCGATCTCGACGGCACACTCATCGAATCCAAGTGGGACATTGCCGAATCCGTGAATTTTACGCTGGCCGAATTGGGGTTGCCGCAACGCCCGTTGGAGGAAATCTTCGGGTTCGTCGGCGACGGCGTGAAAAAGCTGCTGCGTCTGGCGGTGGGCGAGGGGAATCAAAGCCGGTTTGAGGAAGCGCTGAAAGTCTTTCGCGGCTATTACCTCGAGCATTGCCTGGATCGGACGATCTTCTTCCCAGGCATCGAACCGATGCTGCGGCACTTCGCGCACAAACAGAAAGCGATTGCCACCAACAAGTCGATCGATTATACGCGCGTGATCTTGAACGGGTTGGGCGCGGAGCATTTCACCTACATGGTCGGCGGGGACAATGGGTTCGGGCTCAAGCCGGAGCCCGGCATGCTTCTGCACATTCTGGAGCAGCTGAACGTGCCGAAAGACCGGGCGGTTCTCGTAGGGGACAGCACCAATGACATCAACGGCGGCCATAATGCCGGGATTCGTGTCTGCGCCGTCGGCTATGGCATGGGCAACCGGGAAAAGATGGCGGCCTGCAACCCCGATTGGTTCATTGAACGTCCTGAGGAACTCATGGAGATATTCGAATGAAATCCAGGTTGAGACTGAGGCTAAGGCTAAGCAGGGGCATTACTCGCGGAGTCCATTGGCTTGTGATCGTAGGGGGTGGTCTGCTGCTCAACCTGAGCCTCAACCTTGACCTTGTCTTCGCGGCCTCGCCGAGTCTTGCAGATCGTGTGATCGAACATAAACTGGACAACGGGCTGACGGTCCTCATGGTCGAGCGCCACCAGACGCCGGTGGTGTCAATCAACATCACGTTTGCCGTCGGCGGCATCAATGAGGAGGTCGGCCAGACCGGCCTCGCTCATCTCTATGAACATATGGCGTTCAAGGGTACACGCACCATCGGCACGAAGGACTATGGAAAAGAGAAACCGATTCTTGACGAGATCGCCCGCATCGGGACTGAATTGGAGCGACGCCAGCACAAGATGGCCGAAAAGATCGGTGGCGGGTCCGCCGAAGAGCAGGCCGCCGTCGAGTCCCTGCAGGAACGCTTTGTGGAGCTGCAAGCCGAGGCGTCTCAATACGTCGTCGGCAACGAACTGGCGTTGCTCTATCAACGGCACGGAGGTGTGGGATTCAACGCCTCCACCGGAAAAGATCTTACCCGGTATATGATCAGTCTTCCGGCCAATCGCCTTCCCTTGTGGGCTGCCATCGAATCCGACCGCATGGCCAATCCGGTCTTCCGCGAGTTCTACAAGGAGCGGGGCGTCGTGATGGAGGAACGCCGGCTGCGCAACGAAGACAGCCCGACCGGGCTGTTGTTTGAAACCTTCACCTCGGCGGCCTTTCGCGCGCACGGGTATGGCGTGCCGACGATCGGGTGGGGATCGGATATCTTGTCGTTGACGCCGGCTGAAACCGAAGCGTTTTTCAAGGCCTATTACGGCCCGAACCGCGCCACCATTGCGCTGGTGGGTGATTTTGATCCAAAAGAAGTCATGGCCCTGATCGAACATACTTTTGGAAAGATTCCTGCGGCGCCGGCATCAACGGAGCGGATGCCTGTGGAACCGGAGCAGCGCGGCGAGCGTCGTGTGGAGGTGGAGTTCGATGCGGAGCCAGCGATCGTCATCGGGTTCCACAAGCCCGGATTGGGGCATCCCGATGATGACGTATTCGACGTCATCGATGCGATCCTCTCGGAGGGGTTGACATCCCGTCTGCATCGGAAACTTGTGCGGGAACAGCGGCTCGCGGCTTCCGTCCACACGGACGCCGGTCATCCGGGCGTGCGCGCGCCCAATCTTTTTCTCGTGATGGCCACGCCACTGGCGCCTCATACGACGGCTGAAGTGGAAGCCGCGATCTATGAGGAATTGGATCGGTTGAAGCAGGAGCCGGTCGAACCCAAGGAGCTCGAACGGGTGATCAATAATTTGGACGCCGACATGGTGCGCGCGCTGCGGTCCAATAGCGGCCTGGCTTCGCAGCTCGCGATGTATCAGGCGGTGGCCGGCGATTGGAGCTATATGCTGAAGTCGCGCGACAAGATCGCCGCTGTGACCGCTGCGGATGTGCAGCGTGTTGCGGCTCAGTATTTCACGAAGTCGAATCGTACGGTCGGGGTGCTGGTCAAAAAGGGCGACGAAAAAACCGCACCGACGGCACAGCGTAGTGAGGCGACACCATGATCAAGGTGAAGGGTAAGGGGGGAGGGATGAGGAGAAGCGGGATATCTATGGTAGTCGTCCTGATCTCTCTGTTGGCATCGGCTCTCACGGCTTGTGCCGGTGCGGGGGAAGTGACGCTGGGCGATCCGCGGGCGATGACGTTTCCCTCCGTCGAGTTTTCGCCGCCGGACCCGGAACGCATCGTTCTCGACAACGGCATGGTCGTCTACCTGTTGGAGGACCATGAATTGCCGTTGGTGACGGTGACGGCCGTCATACGAACGGGCAGTTGGCTTGATCCCGCCGATAAAATTGGCCTCGCTGGCATGACCGGAGCGGTGATGCGCACCGGCGGGGGCGGCGGATTTTCTGCGGAAGAAGTCGATGAAGAACTGGAACAGTTCGCGGGCGATATCAGCATCGGTATCGGCAGGGAGTCAGGAAGCGCTTCTCTCGATGTACTGAGCAAGGACTTGAAACGGGGTTTGCAAATCTTTGCCGCCCTGATTCGGACGCCGGCGTTCGACCCCGCGCGCGTCGAATTGGCCAAGTTGCAAGCCATCGAAGGGATCCGCCGCCGGCAGGATAATCCCAGTTCCGTCGTCGGTCGCGAATTCCTCAAAATGCTCTATGGTGCCGAGCATCCCAGCGCGCGCGAAAGCACGATCGATTCGGTTCAACGCATGACGAGAGACGATCTCATCGCGTTCCATCGCGACACGATTCATCCGAACGGCATGATTCTGGGGATCACCGGCGACTTCCACAAGGAAGAAATGCTCGAGGCTCTTCGCGGGATGTTCGGTGATTGGGAGAAGGGGGCTGTTCCGGAACTGAAGATCGCCGATGTGCCGGAGAGTGATGCGGTGAAGCCGGAGGTGCGGTTTATCGACAAGGACACGACGCAGACCCATCTGCGTGTGGGACATTTGTCGATCAGGCAGAACGATCCCGATTACGTGTCTTTGGCGCTCGCCAACGACATCCTGGGCGGCAGTTCTTTCCGCAGCCGCATATTCAACGATGTGCGGACGAAGCGGGGCTTAGCCTATTCCGTCGGCAGCCGCTTGATGACCGGTGTGCATGATCAAGGTGTCTGGCTGGTGCGGGCCGAAACCAAGGCGGCATCTACGCAGGAAGTCATCGGGCGATTCATGGCGAATGTCGAGCGCATGCGTTCCGAGCTCGTGGGGGATGCGGAGTTGGCTGAAGCGAAAGAGGCGTACGTCAATTCATTCGTCTTTTCGTTCGCCAGTCCGTCGGCGATCGTGAGCCGTCTGGTCGAGCTGGAGTATGACGGGCTGCCGAAGGATTTTCTGCAACAGCTGCGCGAGAAAGTCGTGAAGCTGACGAAGGAGGAGATCCTGGCGGCCGCCAAGAAGCACCTCCATCCGGATCGCCTGAAAATCGTCGCGGTCGGGCCTGGCAAGACTCTCCCGTCTGCGCTCGCGACCTTCGGCGAGGTGAAAGAGATCAAGCTCTCGCCGGGATCGTGAAAAGGCTTCTCGGTTGGCGAAGGATGGCCAACTCCGGCGTCGCCACAATGCGATGGAGTTGTATGGCGAATGCCTCCGTGGCCATCGCTTCCAACCTGCTCGATTGCCATGGTTTTCTGAAGCAGAATGGGTGGTTCTGTGTCCGCGCTATTCGCCATCAGCCATAAACTTTTGGTTCATCATGCCCCTCGAAGACGACTTCTGTGACATCCTTAAGAAATCGCGAGTAGGCCAAGGTCTCTCGATCGGCGATGTCTCGCGGCTGACGGGACTCTCAAGTGGAGATATTTCGGCGTGGGAGCGTGGAGAACAGGTGCGGGACCGTGAGGAAGTGCAGGCCCTGGCCACTGCCCTGGGTCTTCGAGCCGAACCTCTCGGGCAGATTGCGCTGGACAAGTGGGAGCCGCTGGCGCAGCGCCAGCCGGTCTGGATTGAAACGGTGTATGGCTCGGTCGGCGGCTACGGCGTCCAAGGCTACATCGTTCACGACCAGGGCGAGGCTATGGTGATCGACACCGCCTATAACGCACCCGCTATGATCAAGGTGCTCAACGAACATAAACTACGGTTGGTTGGGATTTGCCTGACGCACGGCCATGCGGATCATGCCGATGGTATCGATCACATTTTGAAGCATCGAGAAGTTCCGGTCTATTTGGGACCGGAAGATATCGACCTCTTGCAGTGGCGGCCGCGGGTAGATCTGCTGGCTGTCCCGATGGACGGACATGCCATCACGGTCGGCCGTCGAACGGTTCATTGCCTGACGACTCCTGGTCATACGGCGGGCGGGATCTGTTACCGAGTGGACGACTCACAGCAGCCGGTCTGTTTCGTCGGCGATACGCTGTTCGCCGGTTCGATCGGGCGGTCCAATCCGAGCACTCTGTATGCCACGCATCTGGATTCAGTGCGAAAACGTCTGTTCCAGCTCACGCCAAACTATCGTCTCCTGCCCGGTCACGGTCCTGCGACGACCGTGGCCGAAGAGCGGAATCATAATCCGTTCGTGGCTATTGAATAATCGACAACTCCATGGATGGACTTGAAAAGGATGAACAACGGCCCAGCCGGAGCGTGGTAGCTACGGAGCAAGAGCAGGACGCCGCCATGCAGGCAGCCGATGCGGAAGGGAACGGCGATGACGCAGAGCCATCGTTTTTCTCGAAGTGGGCGTTGCCGATAGGCCTGTTTCTGCTGACGTGCTTTACGACGTTATGGGCGGGCGCCTATCAGGCCTACAGAGGCCCGGTCCGTGGGCCAGTGAATTTCCTGCTGGCGAATCCTGAAATGCTCTGGCAGGGAATTCCCTTTGCCGGTGCGCTCCTGTTCATCCTCGTGACCCACGAATTCGGCCATTACCTCCTGTCCAGGATTCACCGTGTGCCGGCCTCCCTGCCGCTCTTCGTTCCTGGGCCACCCCATTTCATCGGGACATTCGGCGCCATCATCCGTATACGCGCTCCGATCATGAATCGCCTTGCCCTCTTCGACATCGGGGTCGCCGGTCCGCTGGCTGGATTCATCGTAGCAGTTCTCGCTCTGATTGTTGGGCTGAGGCTCTCGACGGTCGTGGATCAAACGGCCACCTTTGGCATGCATCTGGGGGAGCCGTTGCTGCTCAAGTTCCTGGCGTGGCTCGTGATTGGAGCCATTCCGCCGGATTCGGACATCATACTGCATCCGATCGGTTTTGCCGCTTGGTTTGGGTTGTTTGTCACCTCTCTCAATCTCCTTCCGATCGGGCAGCTTGATGGCGGCCATGTTGCCTATGCTCTTTGGGGAGGGCGGCAGCGAACCATGGCGCTTGCCTTTCTTCCGATTTTGCTCATCTTGGGGTTTGTCGGCTGGCCAGGCTGGTTTCTTTGGGCCTTTATGGCCGGTCTATGGGGGATCGGTCATCCACCTGTCATGGACCCTCACACGCCCTTGGGCCGTGGTCGTACAATTGTCGGATGGATTGCATTGGCTGTCTTAGTCTTGACGTTTGCGCCCGTCCCGTTCTCCTTCCATTCATAGTATCGCGTTGACAGCCGTCACCTCATCTGAGCAGTGAGCACATGCGGAATGTTCATCGGATTGTCTTGCCCGATTCCATGGGCAGCCCTACAGTGGAGTCATGATTCCCATGGACACCTCCGCTGCTCATTGCCCGCAGTGCCAAGCCGAACGAACAACTGAGGCCGATGAATGTATCCGGTGCGGCGTCATCTTTGCGAAGTATCGGCCGTTGGCCAGCCGCTTGAACCAGAAGCCACCTGCGCCATCGCTTCCCCGGTCCAGATGGTTTCAGACGGCCAAGGAGTGGCTGATCGAGTCGGATCGGACTGCCGATTCGATGACGTTCTGCGGGCGGGTAGCCGTCTTCATGGGGTTACTCTGGTGGGGATGGAAATTCATGACGACACCACTCGAAACGAATTATACCGGTGAATCGGTTCTGCATCTGGTCAATCTGCCTTTTCACGAAGCCGGGCACGTGCTCCTTTCGCCGTTCGGCCGGTTCATGATGATCTTGGGCGGGAGTCTGGGCCAAGTGCTGATGCCCATCATCTGCGTCGGGACCTTGCTGGTGAAAACCCGTGACCCCTTCGGCGCCTCGGTGGCCTTGTGGTGGGCGGCGGAAAGCGTGATGGATGTGGCGCCCTATATGAATGATGCGCGGGCGATGGATCTCATCCTGCTGGGTGGAGTCACGGGAAAAGAAACCGAGCAGCACGACTGGAACAACATTCTGACCATGCTGGGCATATTGGAATGGGATCACCGGTTGGCTCACCTGACGTACAACCTCGGTATCTTCCTCATGCTCGGCTCTTTCCTCTGGGGCGGCGCTCTCTTGCTGCGGCACTATCACAGGCTCCGATAACAGCCTACGCACTTGTGTGAGACCCACGACTCTCTTACGATAGGCCCACTACTTCGCCATTTTTGAAGAGATCTGAACCAGTGAGTTGCTCCAGTCCAACGCCATTCTGTCTGCTTGTTCTCGGGGTGCCGGTGTTTCTGGCTTCCCCGGCGCAAGGTGTCGAGAGTTTTGCGCAAGAGAAGCTGAAGGCGGAGAGCGTTCAGTCAGCCGTCTCAGCGGCTTCTTCCAATGAGTGGCACTATGGGGCTTATCTGGATGTCGGCTACGCCGCGAACTTCAATTTTCCGGACAACGATCTCTGGCGGAACCGCTCCACCACGTCTCGTCACAACCAAGTCGCTCCTAACATGGTGCTGGCTTATGTGCGGAAAGACAGGAGTGAGGGATCACGCTGGGGAATGGAGCTGGGTGTGCAGGGCGGCTATGATTCCGTAGATTTTGCATTTCTCCCGGGAGAAAAACACGTGCATGGAGCGGATGTGCTCAGACATATCCATCTTGCAAACCTGTCCTACCTGGCGCCGATCGGCAATGGTCTGACAGTCACCACGGGTTTGTTCAACAGCCTGATCGGGTACGAATCGCTCTATGCGAAGGACAACCCGAATTACACACGCTCCTGGATGGCCGATTACTCCCCCTACATGATGTTTGGTGTGAACGCCGCCTATCCGGTAAACGACCGATTGACGGTAACGGCCTTCGTCATCAATCGATATGCTCATCTCGCCTATACGGTCGCACAGCCCTCCTATGGCGGAAAATGGTCTTACGCGCTGACTCCCCGATTGACCGCCATGCAGACTCTCTATTGGGGGCCGGACCAAACCGACGCTTCGCTGGAATTCTGGCGCCTCTACGGGAACCATATCGTCGAATGGAAAGGCGACGAGGTGACGATCGCCGCGTCTTACGATATCGGGACGGAAAATATCGTCGATCGGCCTGGCAGTCCACGGGCCTTTGTGATGGGCGGCAATCTGGTGGTGAGGTGGCATGTAGCCGGTCCCTGGTCCGTAGCGGTACGTCCTGAATTTTACTGGGATCGGAATGGGCGATGGACGGGAGCGGAGCAGTTCGTGAAAGCCATGACGTCGACAGTCGAATGCAAGCTGCCCTATCGGTGGGCACAGGCCGTGGCTCGGTTGGAGTATCGTTATGATGAGTCCACGGGAGTCGGGGGAGGGTTTTTCAGGAGCGGAGAGAGCAGCCCCGGTGTGCCCAATCTTACGGCTGGTCAGCATCTCCTCTTGTTTGGCATGCTTCTACTATTCGACTCACCGTAACTGATTGTGCGAGGGGCGCTTCTCCTGCTTCAGCCGGATGAGTTCATCAGAGACCGTTCTGCCGAGATCTGCCAGCGCCGATTTCTTCGCCAAGTCATGCATCGCTCGGTCGTCGAGTTTCATTGCCGCCGCCTCGACCTGGGCATGACCTTCGGCCCTTTGGGTTGCATAGAGCCGCTCGACTCGCGTATCCCACAAGTCGGACTCGATTAAGAAAAGAGATTCACCGACGGTGCCTGGAGCAACGTAGGCGCCGACCACCGTGACGTACAGTGCGGCGTAGGCATTGTTGGAGCGATCGACGGCCCCTATACCTTGGATGATGAGTACGGCGTCCGCACCATACCGTGCAGCGGCGTTCCGAATCTCACGGATATCATGCCCGCGGATGGCCGAATCTGTGAGGAGAAAGATGTCTGCCGCGATTCCTTCCCGCTTCAGCGGCGCCAGGCTATTGGCCAGCACATCCTTGTCCGTGCCGATCCATTCGGCCTTCCGGATGTTGAGCCGGGGAGGAAAGTCATTCTCGACGAAATAGAGAGCCAGTCGGAACGGAGTGGGTGGGGACGAGTTCTCTATCTCCATCTCAGGTGATTGGTGAGCAACGGTCTGCGTGTCTTCACGCCAGAACATCGCGCGCATCGCGTCCCGGTCGAATTCTTGACTGCTTGCGCATCCGGCCAACATTGTCAGGATGAGCGCAGATGCGATCGTGAACCAATGTGCCATCAGATTCTAGAACTCCTTCGGCCTGCGGATGAACGGTTAGAATCCGCCTCCGCCTCCGCCGCCGAAGCCTCCTCCTGAAAATCCACCGGATGAGCCGCCGCCGAAGCCTGATCCTCCTGAGCTCCTCGGCGCCGAGGTCATGGCAGTCCCGGCGGCGGCGGACATCTGTGATAAGTTGCTGACGAAGTGCCGCGGACGAAAGTTTGCCATAGTGCTCCCCTGATACCAAGCGGGCGGCTGGGTATAGATGCCGGTGAATGCTCGAACCCAATTCTGCTCGACGCCCAGAGCCATTGCAAAGGGCAAAAATCTTTCGAAAAGCTCGGGCGTCTTCATGACCCGTTGAAATCGGTCTGATTCGACGCGGGCCAGAAACTCTTCGAAGCCAAGCACTTTTTCCAGGGTACGTGCTCCGCGAATCGTCCGTGCCGGCATGAACCAGCCGAAGCCGACGATAATGAGCCCCGACAGAACACCCGCGGCGATGCCGGTTTGCAGTGCGATCCCGTATCGTTCACTCAGCCACGTCGCCGGAACAAACGAGATGAACGCCACCAGTATACCGATCATGCTGTAGACTTGCTTGACGCGATCGGGCCGGTGCCGGTAATAGCCGCGTCGTCGCAATTGCTCGAAGAGCGAAGTCCTGATTCCATCAAGGTGCGTATAGAAGCGGTTCTCCAGCTCGGACAGGGTGACGGCCGTGGCTCTGTCGTTGGAGAAGATCCCGTTGAGAATCGTCCGTTCGTGTGGTTTGAGCACGTCCCAGTCCGAAACATCTTTGAGCCGATGCAATGCATAGCCTGTGCTCGACCAGAGCCCCAAGAATCGAGGCTCCTCACGCTCTTCGATTCGGATAAAGCCGCGAACGGCAAGGTCGACAAGGGTGGCGGTGATGTCGCGAAGATCCGGAGAGTTGTCGACCAGCGTGCCAAGTTCGGCCGGCGTCAATGCATCAGGTGGCTCATACGCAACGGTGATGGGCTGTAGCCGGGGATCACGCCCAAGCCGATGCCAGAGATACCACATCAGACCGAACACGCCGAATGGGACGACCAGCGGCCAGTTGGATCGGAGAAAGAAGTCCGTGAGCTGCCATGGACTAGGCTCTGCGACCACTCCCTTGTCCCAGCCGATGACGGCGGTGAGTCCCTCGCGAAAGCCAAGCGGGCGTGTCATTCTATAGAGGATTTCTGGGCCTGTGATGTTCACGTCTGCCTGTTGTTCGCGCGCACCGTAGGTGCCGCTGAACGCGAGAGCCTTGACACCGGTCGCTCCAGTCGGCAGGAGGACCCTCGCTCCAGCTGATTCGATGGGCACATCCCATTCATCACCCGTCACATTCCAGTACAGCTCATCATGATCTTCGAAGTGTTTGAGTCCGTTGGAGACCTTGTAGGTTAAGACCAGTGTCTTGGTGGTGTCTTGTGCGCCAGGCAGCCAGATCTTGAAGCTCCGATAATGTCGGTCGCGATCGCTCTCGTATTTCAGCGAGGCCCGGTGTTCGTCTGTCACGCTGACCAGATCCAGCAACAAAGTGTAGTTGAATCCTTGTGGCGTCCGATATTCGACCGGGATATCGCGCTTCAAGCCATTCCACGATCCGGCAAATCGCGGGCGGATGGTTTCAGTGACGATCAGGTCGCCGTTTGTGAGGACCTGAATCTCAGCATGAAACTGCTCGATGACCATTGATCGAGCCTGTGCGGGAGCGGGTTCGAGCCAAGATAGCCAGGCGGCGAGCAGCAGGACGGCACGAATGGCCCGGGTCCCGAAGGTCGGATAGGGCTGCTGGTAGCGCTCGCTCACAGTTGGCATCAACGGTGTTCGAAGTTGACCTTCGGTACAGCCCTTTCCGCGACATCGGCGAGCTCAAAAAAATCGCGGGTCTTGAAGCTGAAAGAGTTTGCGATGATGTTGGAGGGGAATTCCTGAATTTTCGTGTTCAAGTCACGGACAACCGCGTTGTAGTATCGGCGTGCGCTCTGCACCGCCTCTTCGATTTGGTTGAGGGCCCCCTGCAACTGAGTAAAGCTTTCGACCGCGCGCAGCTGGGGATAGGCTTCTGCCAGGGCAAACAATGACTTCAGTGATTGAGTCAGGGCTCCTTCGGCTTCTGCTTTGGAGGAGGGGGTTATTGCCGACATCGCTCGACTACGGGCGGTGACGACGGTCTCTAAGACCTGTTTCTCATGGCCGGCATAGCCTTTCACTGTTTCGATCAGATTGGGAATGAGATCGTGCCGACGCTTCAGCTGTACATCGATATCCGACCAAGCATTCTCCGACTGAACCTTGAGCCGAACCAGGCTGTTATATATGCCGATCACAAGCAGCACCAATGCCGCCAGAACGACCAGTGGAATCCAGACCATGAGATCATCTCCCGCGTTGTTTGCCGTCAGACGCCCTACGCTCCGTCGGACTATATCGCCGAGGGTGGGAACTGTAAAGAAAGTGGCCGGTAGCTAACAGACTGACCGTTAATTGCGCGATGTTATTCCACAATCGGAAGAATGCGGTCTGCCACGGCCTGTACGACGCCTTCTTGCTCCGTAACCACCTTCAATCCCTGGAAGCTCAGATAATATCCGCCGTGACTGGGGGCTTGGATGGTGGCGCTGACCTCCACATGATCTCCATCTTCAACGTCAGGGTCTCGTACAACCGGTCTTCCACAGAGGCCCAGCACGGCGACCGGAATGGTTGCAGCCTCGTCTTCGAGGCGGAATAGGTAAGCCCCGTAGCAAATGGTCTCATTCGGCAGTTTGTAGGGATCGAGCGGGGTCACATCCCGCGCGGTGCCGTGCATGGTTACACGGCGCAAATGGTAGACCTGCGGTTCTTCGAGGATCTGTTGAATGCTCGTCGGTTCTTCAGCCCACAGAGGAGAGAGTGAGCTTGTCCCGAAGAGGAGCGCCAGAAGGAGGACAATCCGATGACGGCTTGTCTTGTGCATGAAGAGGACTGGATCCAGTTGACGATGCGACCATTTTATCATTCTTGAGGGTTTAGGTCGTCTGTACGTCTTTTTCTTGAAGCGTTGGCTCGCTATAATTGAGATCTTTTATCAAGGGGGAGGGCAGCTTGGATGGTGGATGAACATCAAATCCGGACATTCGTCGACACAGTGCGGCCGCAGTATGAGGATATGCTGGCGCAGATGGTGGAAGTGCCGTCGATCAGCATGGATCCCTCCCACGCAAGAGACATGCGGCGCATGGCCGATCTTGCCGCGGATTGTTTGAGGGAGTTGGGCGCCGACTCAAAGATTGTGGAGACCGATGGCTATCCCATCGTCTCCGGCGGGTGGACTGTCGGCGCGCAACATCCCACCCTTACCATCTATAACCACATGGATGTGCAACCGGCGCAGGAGCCGGAATGGAGACAGGATCCGTTCATCTTCAGGAATGAGGATGGGATTTATCATGGCCGTGGAGCCACCGATGACAAAGGGCCGGCTCTTTCGGCCTTGTTGGCTGCTCGGTTTGCCGTTGAGCAGGGGATGCCGATCAACATCCGATTCTTATGGGAACTTGAAGAAGAGATTGGGAGTCCGCATTTCGCCGCCGGAATCAAGGACCGGGCGGCAATCCCATGTCCGGATTCCGTCCTGGTGTCGGACACGATCTGGATTGCAAAGGGGCGTCCAGCAATGCCCTATGGGCTGCGGGGATTGCTCGGTGCACGGTTGACTCTTCGCACGGGGAGCAAGGATGCCCACTCGGGACTCACCGGTGGAGCGGCGCGTAATCCCTTAGCCGAGTTGATGGAGGTGGCGCACGCTTGTGTGGATGCCAAGACCGGCAAAGTCAAGATCCCAGGCTTTTACGACGATGTGATTGAGCCGACAAAAGCGGAAATCAAGAGCTTCCTCAAATCGGGGTTCCTGGTCAACCGCTTCAAGGCAGCCTATGGTTTCAAGTCGATTCGGACGCAGGATCCTATCGAGGTCATGCGGCGTATCTGGGCTTCACCGACTTTCGAAGTGCATGGTCTCACAGGCGGCTACTACGGTCCAGGGGTCAAAACAGTGGTGCCAAGTCAGGGTGAGCTCAAAGTGAGCATGCGTCTTGTGCCGAACCAGGTTCCGGAAAGAGTGTTTGGGCTATTGAAAAAGCATGTTATCAAACTGAATCCGAATGTGAAGGTGGAGCGGGATGGGGTCCTGCAGCCGTTCCGTGGGTTGTTTGAGGGCCCTTATGTCGAGGCGGTGAAGCAGGCGGTAAAAGAGGGATTCGGTAAAGAGCCGGCTTTTGTTCGAGAGGGCGGCTCCATCGGGGCAGTTGTCACGATGCAACGGGAGTGGAAGGTGCCGATTCTTTTTATGGGATTGAGTTTGCCGGAACACGGCTATCATGCCCCCAACGAATATTTCGACTGGGGGCAGGCTTCTGGAGGCATGAGGGCTTTCGCGCGGTACTTTTCAGAGTTGGCGAAGATGGAAAAAGAGCGAATGTGAAGGGGGTAAGGTCATAGGAATCATGAAAAATAGCTCAAGCACCAATTGAATGTTCTTGTCCATGGCATCCAGCTCCGAAGCTTTTCGCGCGAACTCCTCGCCACGAATGAAGAAGTCCTGAGCACATAAGTAATTGCAACCGTAAGACGAATAAGTTATTTGGCCTCCTCGTTCTTGATAAGGCATGTCATTTGCATGAATATGGAGGTGGCAATGTTAATGACTTGTATGATGACTGAGTTGCCTATCTGGTGAGACCTCAGGTATTGTTCCGGCTACCCATGGGAAACGAGGCAAAGGATATCCTGGTCGTGATGGTTACGGCATCTAATCAAGAAGAAGCCGCTCGGATTGCCGATCAGAGCGTGCAATCTCGTCAGGCTGCCTGCGCCACAACGGTGCCTATGGTTTATTCAACCTATTGGTGGGAAGGAAAAGTAGTAAGAGAGCAGGAAGCCATGGTTCTCCTCAAAACCACAGCTGAGAAATATCCTATGCTTCGAGAAACCATTCAACGGATTCATTCGTACAAGGTGCCTGAGATCCTTGCAATGCCGGTGGCGGATGGGCTCACACAATATCTTGAGTGGGTCAGAGAAGAAACCTCCTAGATATTGTGGTTGCGAAGCGGTTTTTAAAACCTCTTTCATCCTATTGTGACAAAGCAGGGTTGACCAGAGTGGTCTGGATAGGTAAACTTGAGGTGATTTCGGCTAACCAGATCTCACCGAAAGCATGAAGGAACGAATGTTATGGGTCAGACAGGCGGCCAAGAAAATAGCGACTCCTACACCATTGTAGTCTTTCGTGGATCAACCGCGAAGCCTATCAGGTTCAGCTTCTCCAGAAGGCTTGTTCGCAATCTCGTGGTTACCGGGTGCATTCTTCTGCTTGCCGACTTTCTTGTGATTTCCCACTATGTCATCAGGACAAGGGAAGTTTGGGAGCTGGCCTCTTTTCGAACCGAGGCGATAAGTGCGCGGCAACAGACTGCGGCATTTTCCTCAGCCGTTGATGATCTCAAGAAACGACTCATGGCTATGAACGAGGTAAATCAACGACTTCGGGTGATGCTCGGCATCGAGATCCCCAAGACTGGAGATATGGTGAACGGTCGTGGTGGTGAAGATGTGCCGATTCCAGAGGGAGGTGTTACGTCGGGTGGCGGGGTGAATGGGGTCGGCGAGCCTACTTCGAACGGATCTTTACAAAGTCATGATATTGAAGGCGACCAAGGGCATGCAACTTCCGCCGGCATTGAACCTCCTCAGGGTAATCGTCAAGTAGCCGCTCTCATGAAAGAACGGTTGGAATGGCTTTCAAAAGAGGCTTCCATCCAGGAACAAATCTTGAGTGAATTGTCTGAGGCGGCCGAGCAACGGTCATCTCGCTGGGCTGCGACTCCGTCTATTTGGCCGGTGAAGGGGTGGGTGACTTCAGGATTCGGCCCTCGCATTTCTCCCTTCACTGAAAAGCCAGGTTGGCACGATGGGTTGGATATCGGCGCGGCTCCAAACTCGCCTGTTCAGGCCCCGGCGCAAGGGAGAGTGATTTTAACAGCATTTGATCCNNTATGGCCATTTGGCTAAGGCGCTTGTCAAAGAAGGCCAGCGGGTTAATCGTGGCGACGTTGTGGGGCTTGTTGGGAGTACTGGCTTATCCACGGGTCCCCATTTGCACTACATGGTCAAGGTAAATGGCCAGGCGCTCGATCCTGTTAGGTATATCCTGGAGTAGTCATTTCCTAGAGGTTCCCTTGGCTTAGTAGCAGTAAGTCCATTTCATTTTCGTTCTGCCTGCTTCCACTCCTGGCATTGTTGTTACGGCATACCTTGATTTTTTGGAATGGATGAAGAGGATGTTTTTTCCTGTCCAATCAATCACGCCTTCGCTGTGCTATACTCCAGCCCCGATGATGTCCGCCCGTCCTTGGTGACACCTGTTTTCTTTGCATATGACGGATCTCGAAATCGCTAGAGCGGTGAAACCTCGTTCTATACAGGCGATTGCGCAGAAACTCGGGATCGCTCCCGACGAAGTGATTCCCTATGGCAAGCTTAAAGCGAAGGTGTCACTCAGTATTCTCGCGCGATTAAAGGCCAAGAGTCTGGGACGATACGTTCTCGTCACGGCAATCAATCCAACGCCGTTGGGAGAAGGGAAAACCACCACATCAATCGGTCTCGCCATGGGACTCAGCCGTTTGGGGCACCGGACTGCAGTCACGTTGAGGCAGCCTTCGCTCGGGCCGGTATTTGGGATTAAGGGGGGAGGCACCGGCGGGGGCCACGCGCAAGTTATGCCGATGGAGGACATCAATCTCCATCTGACCGGGGACGCCCATGCGGTGACGTCGGCCCATAACCTGCTCTCGGCCTTTCTCGATAATCATGTTTTTCACGGCAATTCGTGTGACATCGACCAGACTCAAATTCTATGGCCACGGGCGTTGGGCGTCAGTGATCGGGCGCTTCGTGAAGTCCGACTTGGAGAGGCCGCAGGAAGTCGGCCAAGCAGATTCGTCATTACAGAAGCGTCGGAGGTGATGGCGGCATTGGCCCTGGCGAACGGACCCCGAGACCTGAAAGAACGTTTAAGCCGTATATTAGTCGGGCTGACCACGTCAGGTGCCCCTATTGTCGCGGAGCAACTTGGCTGTGTGGGGTCGATGGCAGTCTTACTGAAAGACGCGCTGTTTCCTAACCTGGTCCAAACACTGGAAGGGACACCGGCTTTTGTTCATACAGGCCCGTTCGGGAACATCGCCCATGGCAACTGTTCTGTTCTATCAGATGCCATTGCGCTCAGATGTGCCGATTTTGTTGTGACCGAAGCGGGTTTCGGCAGTGATTTGGGGGCCGAGAAGTTTTTCAATATCAAATGCCGTGCGTCGGGTTTCAGGCCCGATGCGGCTGTGGTCGTGGCGACATTGCGGGCCTTGAAACTTCAAGGGGGAGGGGGTGTTGCCAAGGCTGGCGCTCCTTTGCCGATAGGGTTGACCGGGCCCAATCCTGAGGCCTTGTCGAAAGGGTTCGCCAATCTAGAGCAACATATTGCGAATGTGAAAATGCATGGAATTCCCGTCGTCGTGGCAGTGAATGCCTTTCTTGGCGATTCGCCTGCTGAATTGGATTGGGTTAGCGAACGGTCGATGGAGGTGGGGGCAACCGATGCGGCTGTGTCGACCCACTGGGCCGACGGGGGGAGAGGCGCTGAACAATTGGCAGCTGCGGTTGTTAAGGCATGTGACCAACCCTCGCGATTTGCCCATCTATATGAGCTGTCTTGGCCGATTCGGAAGAAGATCGAAACCATTGCCACCAGCATGTATGGGGCAGAGGGCGTAAAATTCGAGCCGGAAGCGGAACGCCAGATCGATATGGCTGAAACCCTGGGGTTTGGCCAATTACCCGTCTGTATGGCCAAGACGCCCCTGTCGCTCTCTCATGATCACGTTCTCAAGGGAAGGCCGACCGGCTTCACAGTCCCGATTAAAGAATTACGAATACTGGCTGGTGCAGGATTTGTGACGGCCGTCTGTTCGGGCAT
The DNA here is from genome assembly GCA_002451055.1 of Nitrospira sp. UBA6909. GTDB lineage: Bacteria > Nitrospirota > Nitrospiria > Nitrospirales > Nitrospiraceae > Nitrospira_D. The sequence continues at coordinate 29,495 of DKBD01000026.1, forward strand.
TCAATTGATGCCTGGATTGCCAAAGAGGCCGGTGGGTGAGCGCATTGATCTGGACCCGGTAAGCGGAGAGATCGTAGGTCTCTCGTAAGGCCATAGCTGCTGCCTCATGGCCTTGTGTTTGATGTCTTGAGGAAGGGCTACCGCTGTTTCAAGTAGCGGAGGAATTCGGAGTCNNGGGCTCATGACGAGGGTGGATTTATCCTTGAAGGTGATTTTGTACGCATCCATGGAGCGGGTAAACGCGAAGAACTGGGGATCCTGCCGATAGGCGTGGCCATAGAGGCGAAACGCCTTGGCGTCGCCGCTCCCGCGCAGCTCTTCCGATTCCTTGTAGGCTTGGGCCAGGATGATTTCGCGGTCTTTTTCGGCGTCCGAGCGGATTTTCTGCGCTTCCTCGGCGCCTTCCGCGCGATACTGCTTGGCTTGCCGTTCCCGTTCCGCCTGCATGCGGGCGAACACCGCTTTTTCATTCTGCTCGGGCAGGTCGGCGCGTTTGATCCGCACATCCTGAATCTCGATGCCGTAGGTGGAGGCTTTCTCGTTGGCGCGTTTGGAGACCACGCGCATGATGTCGGCGCGCGTGCTGGAGACGATTTCCGCCAAATCATGGCGGCCTAATTCCACGCGCAGTTCGGAATAGATGATGTCGTGCAGCCGTTGGAGTGCGCCTCGCTGGCTTTGGAACGCCTGATAGACCTTGAGGGGATCGACGATGCGCCATTTCGCAAAGTTATCCAGCAGCAGCGTCTTCTTATCCTGCGTAATCACATCCTGGGCGCTCGAATCATAATCCAGGAGCCGCTTGTCGAAATAGGTCACGTCCTGGACAAACGGCATTTTGACATAGAGCCCCGGCTCCGTGATGTTGCGCACGGGTTTGCCCAGTTCGACGACGATGGCGGTCTGCGTCACGTCCACCACGAAGAGGGGCGAGGCCCCCAGCACGAACAACGCGACGACTACGGCGATGAGCGCGATGAGCACGCTTTGCTTCGTCATGGCCGGGATCTCCTGGTCTCAGGTGTCCTCGCGCTCTCGGGCCGGAGTTCCTCCCCTTCCGGGAGGTCCAGTGGCTGGACGAGTTGGGGCGCGGGTTTGGGTTTGGCCAGGCGGTCCAGCGGCAGATAGGGCACCAGGCGCTCACCGGCTTTGCCGTCGATGATCACCTTGTCCATATTGGGCAGGATCTCTTCCATCGTTTCGATGTAGATGCGCTTGCTGATGACGTCCTTGGCCTGCTGGTATTCCTTCAGCGTGGCCAGAAACCGATTGGTTTCGCCCTGCGCGCGGTTGACCCGCGCCTGCGTGTATCCTTTGGCCCGGTTGACCAGTTCCGCCGCTTCGCCTTTGGCCTTGGGAATGATGTCGTTGCGGTAACCCTGGGCCTGATTGATCAGTTTCTCGCGATCCTCCTTGGCGTTGGTCACGTCTTTGAAGGCGGCGGCGACCGCCTCGGGCGGATCGACGTCTTGGAGTTGCACGGCAGCCACCTGCACGCCGGCCTTGTAGTCATCGAGGATGCTTTGGAGCAAGACCATCGTGCCCTGCTGAATCTCCGCCTTGCCGGTGGTCAAGGCCTCGTCGATCTTGCTCTTGCCGACCACTTCCCGCATCGCGGCCTCGGCGGCCTTGCCGATGGTTTCATGCACATCGGCCACATTGAACAGATACTCGCTCGACTCTTTGATCTTGTACTGCACGATGAACTCGATCGCCAGAATGTTCATGTCGCCGGTCAGCATGAGGGCTTCCTGCGGGACCATCTGTTGGCGCCCTTGGAGATTGGTCCGGAACCCGACCTCCACCCGATGGAGTTTGGCGACTTTCGGCTGCAGGACCGTCTCGACGAGCGGCATCTTGAAGTGCGGGCCCGGGTCGACCGTGCGCACCGGCTCGCCGAACCGCTTGACGACGCCTTCCTCGTCCGGCGCCACGAT
>DKBD01000240.1 GCA_002451055.1 Nitrospira sp. UBA6909
GGTAGGCGTTGCACTTGCCGCTCAAAAGCTCTTGAACGTGCGGCGAATGCCGACCTCCACGTTCCAGTCATACGTGGAGCCGACGCCCTGTCCGAAGATGCCGACTCCGGGTCGGGTGAACAGGCCCCATTGGCCGATCAGGTTGCGCCCGACCTCAAGCTCGAAGGTCATTCCCATTTTCCCCTTCCGTTCCCAATCAACTTCAAACACGGTTGATGCTTGGCTCCACCAACGATCCTTCCAGAGGGTCGTCACGGCCAATGCGGCCCTTGAAATGTTGATAGCCTTTCGGGAAGGGTCGCCTCCCACAGAGAACTGTTGGGTAAAGAGCCCGATCAGGAAGGTGTCCCAGTCAGGGAGGACTCTTGCCGTGGCGATGGTCGGGCCGATCGTGTATTTCCCCAGGCTCAATCCGGTTTCCGATCCTGTGGGCATGGTCGAGATCAGGCCTACCAAGACGGCATATTCCGGTTTATTGTAGACGCGCCATCCGGCGGTGACGGCAATGTCGCTGATTCCAGTAATGCTCGTCGTCCCGGGGCGGTTGGGATCGATCCATTTCATGAACGGGACATCCACGCGAAGCAGGTAGTTTCCGCGGAAGGGTACGTCGGCACGGAAAATCGTATCTACCGCTCGGAGCTTGTTGGGCAAATCGTTATAAGCGGAGGAGAGTTGTACTCGTCCGACGATTGCGGTCGGGTCGGTGCCGAATTTGGCTGCGAGTGTCCTGAGGCGCTCGGCTTCCTCAAGTTGTTCCGGAGTCAGGACCGGACGCCGGAGTCTTGGGCGGGGAAGCCGTCGTTTCGGTTCTTCCTCTTGTGGTTCTTCGGGGGCTTCGAGATCTGCTTGCGAGGCCGGTTCCAGCTGGATTTCTGGAGACGGGAGAGGAGGAGGATCCTGCCCCAGAGCTATCCCCAGGTGTGGCGCGAAGAATAATAAAAGAGCCCCTGATAATGGGACGGCTTGTCGCATGAGATGACGCCGCGATCGCTTCCCAGAGTTCATAGTCAATGGCGGATCTCTACGCGCACAGTCCTATTCGACAAGCAGAAGTCGATGGCAACGAAACACGATAGATTCAACGAACAAGAGTCATTTATACTTTTGGCCCGTTCCCGCCGGAGCCAATCCACGCCATAGGTCCTCGATGCTCTGCGGACGGGATCCGGAGGATGGCGACTATAGCAGATCGGCAGAGGTGGTGTAGAGGAGGTCATGATGGCTCAAGTCGGAGCAGACGGGGTACTGGAACGGAAAACCTTGGGGGCACATCGTAATGCCCGAATGCCGGAAACAGAAAGGGGGCACGCATGAGATCCGTTAGAGAGAACATCCTCAGTACATTGGTTGGCGGTGTCCTCGTCGTCGTTCCCGTATACCTTGCTCTCTTGCTTCTGCTGAAGGCCGTGCAATCCCTTGCAGGGCTCGTGCGACCGATCGCCATGTTGTTTCCAGACTGGCTGCCGGGCGAAAATATTCTGTCTTTGCTCCTCGTGTTGGTCCTGTGCTTCCTCGTCGGGGTCGCCGTCCGAACCGAGATGGGCCGATCGATTCGAGAACGGCTCGAACGGTCTCTGTTCGAACGAATACCAGGATACGCGCTCTTCAAGAGTCTGACGCAGCAAATGGCCGGCGCAAGCCACGAGAACGTGTGGAAACCGGCACTGGCTGAAATCGAGGAGGCGCTCGTGCCGGCCTTCATCATCGAAGAACTTGAGGACGGGAGGTTTACCGTCTTCGTTCCTTCCGTGCCGACTCCGCTTGCCGGGACCGTCTATGTGTTGACTCGCGACCGCGTCCATCCGTTAGATGTCCCTTTTACCACGGCTCTCAAGTCCGTTTCCCGCTGGGGGTCGGGGACAAAAGAACTCGTGGCAGCGATGAGAACCCAGGGCCGTTGAGGGGCGCGGTTTTGGACCGGGCTCTTGACATTGTCTAACTTGCTAAGCCACGGTGTACACAAAAGGACACCGAACCGATCAATGTCATGAGGGGGCGATCATGGGAAAACGGACATCCGGACCATCACAGAGCGTTCGATTGTGGGGAGTCATCAGTTGCCTCGTTGCCGTGGCGGGGTGCTCATCGTTTGAGTCTCGATCCTCTGCACCGTTCATTCCGGTCGTGATCGAGAGCCTGCAAGATGTTCATGGTCAATGGGAAGGCACGGTCAAAGAGCTGCAGAGTCGCAACAGAGGATGGGTTACGGTGAGTATCACCAACCGAGAGAGCTTTGCGACGTATACATTTGCCGGAACGGCGAAGGGAAATCCCTTTCTGGGCACAGGAAGGCTGCAATTACAGAGCGGAAGACTGTTGACCGAAGGAGAAGGGCGCACGCTCACGTTTACGTTGGCCGAGCGGGAAGGAGTCCGAATGCTGGTGGTGGACGGGATTGGAAAGGACGGGAAGTCCCATCATGCGGAATTGAGTCGGGCGGAATAATCGCAGCGATGGATCGTTGCCTGTATGGGGAATGTGTCGTGAAGCGCCTGTGAAGGAGGGCTGCCGTGACGAGTTCAGTCATGCTTGTCTCACCTGGGAAACGAGTTGCCGGAATAGTCGGTTGTGCCCTCTGCGTGCTTATTATTCTCGTGCCGGTTTCGGCAAGTGCCGCCAATAGTCCTCAGCAGGAGCTGGTGGATCAGGCTGAGGCAACGGTAGAAGCCTTCACCGCTGATGCAGGGATGAAAGAGGCGCTGCGCGAGCTTGCCCCGGAAGTACGGGCGGTATTTATTCTGCCGGACTTCTTCAGATGGGGGTTTCTCGTGGGTGGGGCCAGCGGGAAAGGACTGCTGATTGTACGGGACGAAAAGACGGGACAGTGGTCCCAGCCGGTCTTTTACAATGTCGCGTCGATGAATATCGGCGCGCAGGTGGGAGCGGATGTGTCCGAAATCATTGTGGTGGTCCGGTCGAAAAAAGGGGTTGAGCAATTCTATAGCTCGGGCTTCAAACTGGGGGCCGGCGCAGGCTTGGCCGCGGGCCCCACCGGAACGGGGACTTCTGCCTATGGACTCAATGCGGATATGCTTGCCTATGCGCGTAAGAAGGGCCTCTTTGCAGGAGTGGCACTGGGAGGCGCGGTGGTGACGGTCGCAGAAAGTGCAAACGGTGGGTACTATGGGAGGTCTGCGACGCCGCGTGAGATCGTCGAGGGGGGCGTCGGCAACCCCCGATCACTGGAGCTGTGTCATGCGACGCGCAACCTGTTTGAGTAGGAGAGAGCGCCGACGAGGGAGCCACTCTTGGTTGCCGAAATCTTGATCGCGGAAGTGAGATGATGAATCAGAAGGGAAACGTGATTGCGGCGGGGGCCGTCATCGGGATCTGCGCGATGGCGGCCGGTTTATGGTATTCGGGCCGGCCGCGATCGCCGGAGCCGGTTCCGGCAGGGATGTCCTGCGATATGGGCATTTCCGCGGCGAAGGCCGGCCGAGGAGCCACACCTGCGACCCCTCAGACGGTATCGACTCCATCGGGGCCACAGGCAACGTCGATCTCGGCGGTTCAGATCGCGACGCCTCCACCAGGGGCGGCCCCAGACGGCATGGTGTGGATTCCCGGTGGCGAATTCTGGATGGGGGCCGATGAATTTCCGGACGCCCAACCCTGGCATCGAGTTATTGTGAACGGGTTCTGGATGGATAAGACAGAGGTCACGAACGAGCAATTCGAGCAGTTTGTGAAGGCGACCGCCTACGTGACGATGGCCGAGCGCACGCCACGCGCGGAGGATTATCCTGGTGCGCCGCCGGAAAATCTCGTGGCCGGATCGGTGGTGTTCTCCCCGCCTGATTATCCCGTGAAACTGAACAATCATTTCCAATGGTGGAATTATGTCCGTGGCGCCGACTGGCGCCATCCGGAAGGGCCGCAGAGCAGCATCAACAACCGCGGAAACTATCCCGTCGTCCACATCGCGTACGAAGATGCGCTGGCCTATGCAAAATGGGCAGAAAAGCGCCTGCCGACGGAAGCCGAGTTCGAATTTGCCCAGCGCGGCGGACTTGATCGGAAGCCATATGCCTGGGGTGATGAGTTCATGCCTGGTGGTCGGCACATGGCCAACACGTTTCAGGGACACTTCCCGGATAAGAATACAATGGAAGACGGCCACGCGGCGGCCGCTCCCGTCGCCTCGTTCCCACCGAACAATTATGGCCTCTACGACATGGCCGGTAATGTCTGGGAATGGACCAGCGACTGGTACCGCCACGATTATTACCGAACTCTGGCGGCGGAGGGGCGGCTGGTCCGTAATCCCCAAGGGCCGGCCGACAGTTTTGACCCGAGCGAACCAGGCGTGAAGAAGAAGGTGCACAAGGGCGGATCCTTTCTCTGCACCGACCAGTATTGTGCCCGATATATAGCCGGCGGCCGCGGCAAGGGCGAACCGGATACCGGGACGAATCACGTCGGGTTCAGGCTCGTTCGGGATGGACACTGATTGATCACATGGACAACGGTGCGATACCAGGTGAAGAGTGGTAATGGACCATTCACGTCACAATCATGTGTACAAGGCTGGACCTGTTTGCACTGATGGATTGTGATGAAAGGGGAAGATGATGAACCGAAGGGCAAGACTCTTCGTTTTTGCCATCATGCTGATCGAAGTGTCGACGGCTATGATGGTTGAAAGTGTACCTGCCCGAGCGGCGGACACACTGGATCGGACCGTACTGCCGATTGCAGAACCAGTGCGCAAGCCGATCACTACGCTGGACGCCCGCGAGGCGAAACCGCCGGCGCGCTTCGAAGTGAAGGCCCCGAAAGATGCTCCCAATGTCGTGATCGTGTTGATCGACGACATCGGCTTCGGCCACAGCAGCGCCTTCGGCGGGCCCATCAATATGCCAACCGTCGAGAAGATGGCAAATGCCGGCCTGCGGTACAACCGCTTCCACACCACGGCGCTCTGCAGTCCGACTCGCATGGCGCTGCTCACCGGTCACAATCACCATGCGAACAATGCCGGCGCAATCATGGAGCTCGCGACCGCGTTCCCCGGCAACACCGGCATCCGCCCCAAGAACATCACCACGCTGGCCGAGATTCTGCGCCAGAATGGATACAGCACGGGCGCCTTCGGCAAATACCACGAGACTCCGCCATGGGAGGTTTCAATCTCCGGTCCCTATGATCGCTGGCCCACCGGTTCTGGCTTCGACAAGTTTTATGGATTCATTGGCGGCGAGACCAATCAATGGGCGCCCGCGATCTATGATGGAATGACGCGCGTCGAGCACAAGCAGAGGCCTGACTACCATTTCACAGTGGACATGACCGATCAAGCAATCAACTGGGTGAGTGCCCAGCAAGCTCTGACACCTGACAAGCCCTTTTATATGTATTTTGCCACCGGTGCGACACATGCCCCGCACCACGCACCCAAGGAGTGGATCGAAAAATACAAGGGCCGGTTCAGCGGCGGCTGGGACAAGTTGCGAGAGGAAACCTTTGCCCGCCAGAAGAAGCTGGGCGTGATTCCGGCCGACGCTCGGCTCACACCCCGGCCCAAGGAGATTCCCGCGTGGGATGACATGAACGCGGACCAGAAGCGGCTGTTTGAGCGGCAGATGGAAACGTTCGCCGGCTTTGCCGAGCACACCGATCACGAAGTGGGCCGTCTGGTGGCCCAGTTGGAAGCGATCGGCGAACTCGACAATACGCTCTTTTTCTATATCGTTGGGGACAATGGCGCCAGTGCCGAGGGGGGACCGGAAGGCACCTACAACGAAATGATGGCGCTCAACGGCATTATCGGCAAAGCCAGCCAGATGATGGATCACATCGACGACTGGGGTAGCCCCACCACCTTCCCTCATTTCGCGATTGGTTGGGCCTGGGCGGGGAATACCCCCTTTCAGTGGACCAAGCAGGTCGCAAGCCACTTCGGCGGCACGCGCAACGGCATGGTGATGCATTGGCCCATGGGCATCAAATCCAAGGGAAAAATCCGCAGCCAGTTCCACCACGTGATCGACGTGGCGCCTACCGTCTTGGAGGCCGCAAACATACCCCAGCCAACGGTAGTGAATGGCGTCGAGCAGCGATCTATGGACGGTGTGTCGATGTTGTACACGGTGGACAATCCCACGGCTGCCGACCGACGGAAGACACAATATTTCGAAATGTTTGGCAACCGCGCCATCTATCATGACGGCTGGGTGGCTGCGACACGCCACTCGATTCCGTGGCTGATGGCCCCGCTTCCTTCGTTAGATGAGGACGTCTGGGAACTCTACAACGTGGACAAGGATTTTAGTGAGGCCAACGACCTCGCCGCGAAGGAGTCCGTGAAGCTCAAGGAGTTGCAGGATGTCTTCCTGAAGGAAGCCGTCAGGAACAACGTACTGCCGATCGACGACCGACGTGTCGAGCGCTTCAACCCGGCGATTGCCGGACGGCCTGACTTACTGGGCGGGCGAACATCGCTCACGGTGTACCCGGGCATGACGGGCATGATGGAGAATGCCTTCATCAACGTGAAGGGTGTGCATCATACCATCGTCGCTGATGTGGAGATGAAGGACGATCAGACGCAAGGCGTCATTATCGCCCAAGCCGGCCGCTTCGGCGGCTGGGTGCTCTATATGAAGGACGGCAAGGCTCACCACGAATACAACTTCTTCGGACTCGAGCGAACAAACATAGGCGGCGATACCGCCATGGCTCCTGGAAAGCACACAATCTCCTATGAATTCATCCCTGATGCAGCCATGCCAGGAGCCGGCGGCAAATCCATCTTGAGCGTCGATGGCAAGAAGGTCGCCGAAGGGCACATTCCCAAGACGCAGCCTTTCGCATTCTCGGGAGACGAAGGAGCGGATGTAGGCCTGGACGGCGAAACGAATGTCTCTTCCGACTACAAGCAGGGAGACAATGCCTTTACCGGCAAGATCGTTAAGGTGACGGTCGAGCAGAAGTAACTCTCAACACGTAGAATTCGGGCTCGCTGATATAGCCGACGGCCGCGGAAAGGGCGAGCCGGATACTGAGACGAATCATGTCGGGTTTCGACCGATCCGGGATGCAGGGTGAGGGCCGGTACGAGCCTATACGACCGCCGCTATGGCAAGCGTTTGGCATAGCGGCGGGAAGGCTCTCTCAGTGACCATCCTGGATGGAGCGATCCATTGTTGATTCCAGGCCTTGACCTGCCAGGACACGTCACGCCATGATGCAAATCCGATGTTCGCTCTCGATCCGGCGCCGAACTCCATGGATCTTTCACAGCGCGCACTTCTATAAACACAGGACAGTTGTGCTCATTGTGGCATGCTGTGTTGTATTCCTGTGGCCTTCCCTCGGCCGGGCGATCGATCTTGCTGAACTGGAGGAGGTGGTTGACGAATCGCGGCTGACATTCGCCCGCTTCATCGGCCACCCGAGCATGTCCTGGTTCAAGGATCGTGCACGGGATGCCCGCGCCGTGTTCATTGCTCCTCGAATCACAAGAGGCGGCTATCTGTTCGGGGGCACCTGGGGAACCGGCGTGCTGCTCGTACGGGACGTGTCTACCGGACAGTGGAGCGAGCCGGCGTTTTACCGTTTGGTCGGCGCCAGTTTCGGATTGCAAATCGGAGCCTTGAACTCGGAAGTCATCGCGCTGGCCACGGATGATGACGCAGCCGGTAAGATGAAGGGGGGTGTCTTCACGCTCGGGGCCAGCGGCCTGGTAGGGATAGGACGCACAGGGGGAGGAATACGCGGGTCGCTCGATGTCACATCTGGAACCAGATACTTGACCGTGAGTACTTCCTCTGGATTTTTTACGGGCGTCGCGGCCGGCGCCACGCTCGTGTTGAGCATGGACAGCGCCAATGAACTCTACTACGGACACCCGGTTGAACTCGACGACCTGCGTGAAGGCCGAGTGCGGCAGTGGTATTCCGAACGGTTGATACGAACCGTCGCCGCAGCGACCGTGAGGGGAGTCGAGTCTCGGCCATGAAATCGCGCTGCCAAACGGTATTCCTCATTGGCTGCGTGTTGATCGTCACAACCTGTGCCCCCATCGCACCACCATTATATAAAGACGGGCCCCTGGACGGTCAGCCGGGAACCGGACCTGACACCTTCAAAGTTCTGACCTACAATGCGTGGCACGGACTGGACACCGGGGAGTTCTGGGTCACTGCAAGCCAGACACCTGAGCAGAGCGAGGCCCGTCTCCAATTCCAGGTTGCCCAGATCGCCGCCGCACAGCCGGATGTCGTTCTGCTCCAGGAAGTGAATCCTCTCCCGGCCAGGGCTGAGCGGTATGTCCAGGCGCTGGCTGACCGGGGGTCGCCCTATGATGCAGTCTATCAGGTGGATGCCTGTGGGATACGACTCCGCGGTGAGACCGCGCTGATCCCCGGCCTCAACAATGGTCTGGCCATTCTCGCCCGGCGCACGCTGCAGTTGCGCAAGCTCACCGGCCTCAAGTTGAGCGGGGACCTCGGCCGCTGTGACAGTGCGTCGGGCGTACAATTGGAGGAACTGCGCTATGCCGTGATCGGCGACATCACGATCCCAGAGACCGGCCAGCACTATATGGTGGCCAGTACCCATCTCCATTCCGGTATTGAGGCGGGAGCCCCCTTTCTTGCGACACTCGAGCGGGCACACCAGGCAGGCTACCTCCCCCGGTACCCCAAATTCCGATGGGACGTCGAGCAGGATCGGCTCCGGCGGATCGGCGAGTTGGACCGGTTGACCCGTACACTCCGGACGTTTCGTCGAGAGGGTGCCTATTCGGGATTTGCGATGGGCGGCGACTTCAATTTCGAGTCGGACTTTCCGGAATATGAAGAAGCAGTGCTACTCAAACTCACGGACGGCCATCACGCCGCCCAGCAGACCCTTGAACTGTATACGGCCGATCCTCAACGCAACGGCCTCATCCACATCGGAGACGATACGGCATTCCCCGATGCTCTTCAGCGGGTGTTCAACGAGTTGCCTCCCGAACTAGCGGCAAAGGCTCACGCAGTCTATCTGACGGAGGCCAGGCGGCCACGGCGCATCGACTACCTCTGGATGGAATCGTTTTTTACAGGGTACTGTGTCCAACAGGAGTTATTTGGAACGGAGCTCGATGAGAAAGGCCTCCCGGCCTCGGACCATTACGGAGTGTTGACCACCTTTACCCGCGAAGGCAGCTCATGTTCTGATATCCGCCCTGCCGCGCAATGAGGTGTCAGGACGGGTTCGGGCATGGGTTCAGTTGGGTGAGCTGGATATGAAACATGGCACCGACTTTCATGATCCTGTGATGCGAAAGACACAAGTCGTAATGTGTCCCACGCCTATGCCATACAGCTGGGCAGAAGCGTTTCATGGTGTGCTTCGATGACCCTGTTTTTTGGGAAAGGGGAAGAGCCCGGCGTTACCGAGTCAATCGGTGAGGGAAGGTCTGGTTCATTCATGTTTCTGTTCGGGAATCTGTTTCTGTGCTGGTCACGAGAGAGAACGTGACGGTGAAGTTGACGGTTTCACGGAGTCGGTGAATCTGTGTCCCGGATCTCATTGCGGCGGTGGAATGAGAGGCTGATCGAACAGAAGCAGCACGAAAATGACCGTGCCCAGCAGAATGAGGAAGAGCGACTGCCATAGAGCCCAGTTGGTTTCCTGTGTGGGCGTGCCCAGTATTTTCGCCAGCCTTGCTCCATGACGATGATAGTCGGCCGTTGCACCGGCAAAGAGAAGCAGGGTCACTGCAATGACGGCGAGGCCGACCACATGAGCATGACGCACCAGCGCGACTCCTGCAGCGATCCTGGCGTGGCGAATGATTTCGAGCCCTTTGTCCATCGCGACGGCTGTCGCCAGCAATCCCAACGCCGTGCGGATCCATGCCAGCTGTGTCCGCTCCAGGGCTAACACGGTTCGCTCGAGTGCCAGGTCGACGCGCGGATCGACATCGTGTTCAGCGTGCCGCCGTGTTTCCTGCTCGTCAGCCGACATCGACCCATGCTCCTCGAGCGGCACGCTATCCGTGCGATTGCAAGGCCAGCCAGACACGGCTCTTCGCCAATCGAAAACCAGAATGATTCACCCTCGTGTTCAAGCCAGAGCGACAATAACAGGAGCCTCAAGAAAAATCGAGAGCGTCAAGGGCCTCGCGTTTCCATCGCTGCGACGAGTGCTTTCGTTATAAATGCTCATTGAGAAACGGGCGTGAGGGCTGCGGTGAATCCGTAAACGTTCCTGAAGTTGAGGGTTGCGAGGCTCCACCCATCATCAGAGTATAGTCTTCGGATGATCCCGTAGTGCGTACTGGCAGGTCAAGTCGTGAACGGTGGTAAAGCGTATGTATGCCAAAAGCTGGTAGAAGGGAATTCAAGCAGACCATCTTCGACGGGGACAGAGCCTGTCCCCAAAGGTTGACTCC
>DKBD01000137.1 GCA_002451055.1 Nitrospira sp. UBA6909
GGACCCTGCAAGTAATCGTCGCAAGAGAGTCTTGATAGTCGCAAAAGAAGTGTACGTAAATCACGTAAACTAGGTCTCGATGAAGAGCGCAAGAGGAGATCTATTCGCTGGCCATTCCGCAGAACGGCCAGGGAAGTAAAAGGAAAGGTTCCATCACAGTATTGTGAGCGCACCGAAACAAGAAATCGCTGTCATTGCGGGTGTGGGCCCTGGTTTGGGGGCGGCCTTAGTCCGCAAGTTTGCCTGCGAAGGCAGTGCAGTTGCCCTGCTGGCCCGTTCAGCGGATTTTCTAAATGGCTTGGCTGATGAACTGCGCCGGTCAGGAGCGAGAGCACTTCCTTGCCCAACGGATCTGACGGATGACGTCGCCGTGTCCAAGGCGTTTGCTCGGGTGAGGGACGAACTTGGGCCGGTCTCTGTACTGGTCAATCATGTGGGCAGCGGGGTGTGGGGTGGGTTCAACGAATTGACGGCGGAGGATTTCAGGTCGACGTGGGAACGTTGCGCTCTGGCAGCTTTTCTCTGCTGCAAGCAGGTTGTTCCTGACATGCTCGCCCATGGAGGCGGCAGCATTCTGTTCACCGGAGCGACCTCGTCCATCCGTGGGCGTAACGGAGCGCCCGCCTTCAGTAGCGCCAAGTTCGCAGTCCGTGGGCTGGCCGATTCTCTGGCGCGAGAATTGTGGCCGCAGGGCATTCACGTTGCGCACATCCTCGTGGATGGGGTCATCGACACGGAGGCGGTGAAAGCCCAGATGCCCGATGCAGCCGGTGAGCCGATGCTTAACCCGGAGGACATGGCAGAGACGTATTGGGCGTTGACCAGGCAAAAGCCAGGGGCTTGGACGTTCGAGTTGGAGCTCCGACCCAAAGGAGAAGACTTTTTTGTATAGTCTGTTCCAGAACATGGAAGTAGCCCGCCTTCAGGAAGCGTCAGTATCGTCGGGCGGCGCTTTCCCGATCTCCTTTCTTGTGGAGTCGTAGGTATAGGCCAAGAAGACCCTGCTTAAGATGTTACTCGAAGACGATGCGCGACCCGGGCGATTTCATCTTGAAGATCTGGAGCGCACTGTAAATGCCTTTGGCCGGGTGGTTCAGGATCAGGCGGGAATTGGTGATGTGCGTGTCCAGGAGTTCGTACTGCCCACCGCTGTAGTACAGGTCGCAGTCGTCGATCTGGCAATTTTTATAGACGTGGTTGTCCAGTGCCAGCTTTGCCTTGTTGAACGTCTGCCCGTCAATCACGATGTAGTTCGGTTCCAGTCCCATTTCATTCCTCCATGCGCGCGGACTATAGCAAAATCGGCTTCAATCGTAAACCGCCCATGGTCATATGGGCCATGTGATGAAAAAGTCAGGAGGACAGGATAGCTCTCGTGGAACGAGTAGAGGATGGGGGTGGTGATTGCACGGTTGGAATATGGGGGCGTCGCAATGAAATGGGCAGCGTGCGTGTGGGTCAACCTCCGTCGTTTCCGGCACGCTCGCTCTCGGTGAGCCGAGACCTTTCCACGCGTGCGAGTACGGGACGAGCCTCTTTCACATTGAGTTTCACGGCTTTGGTCAGCCAGCGACGAGCTTCCTCTGTATCTCTCTGCACTCCACGCCCGAACGCGTACATGACTCCCAGTACGTACATCGCCTGTCCGTTTCCGGCGTCGGCCAATCGACGAAGACCGGCAGAGGCCTTCTTATACCAACTGAGCGATTCCGCCGATTCCGGCCCTTTGTGCTTTGCATAAAATTTACCAAGGCGGTATTGAGCAAAGGCATTGCCCTTTTCAGCTAAACGCTTGTCAGGAGGCTGGTTGGGGGCCGGCTGACCGGGGGAGGCGTCGGAGGCTGAAGCTGTGGGCTTGTCCGGAGCGACTTGGGCCGTGTCTGCCGACTTGTCGGGCGTCGGCGTGGCCGCCGGTTTGGGGGCCGGCTGACTGGTGGCCGAATCAGAGACCGGAGCTGGGGGCTTAGCTGCCGCCGTGGCCTGGGCCGCTGGCTTGTCGGGGGGAGGCGCGGGAGCCGGTTTGGCAGCCGTCTGATTCGTAGTCGGAGCCGGGGCTGCCGGTTTGTCGGGCGTCGGTGCGGCCGCCGGTTTGGGGGCCGGCTGACTGGCAGCCGGAGTGTCTTCGCGTGGAGTTACCACCGGGCGAACCGAAGAGTCGGTCGCAGAGGTTTGGGGGCCGGTCGGCAACGATTGCTTGGGTTCATGCTGCGTAGTAGGCCGAATGGCAGCGGTGGCCGGCATGGACAGGGGCTTTTGAGATTCAGCCTGGCCCGTTCCTTGTGATACCTCCGCGACGTCGAAGTCACTCTGAAGGGCTTGTGTTTCAGTAGCGGATTGATTCGGTTCCGGTTTGCCGCACGCTTCGCGAGAATCTGGGGAAACTTCAGAGTCAAGACCAACTTCACAGTCAGTGGTTGTATCAGCTGAGGGAAGCCACTCGTTGAGCAACGATAGGCCGCCCAGCACGGCGACGATGACTAAAGCCAAGCGTGCCACTCGACGCCTGAAGAGCTGCCGATCACTGGGAGGTACCTGTACAAGTCCAGGAATACCTTGCTGGGCCATACCTTCTCCAGATTTGTGANNGCACTCCTGCCGGCTTTGCTTTTCATCGGGTCTTGGCGCACCGCCTCTTGTTCTCACAAGCAACAAAATCTTATAGTTGTATTAACGTGCGGAATAAATGCGTTGCAAAGTGAGTGAACCATGCCGTCTATCGACAGTAAACTGACCGTCTCTCAAGCCAGCGGCCCATTTCGTGAGCCGCGTGAGCCGGTGTTTTCGTATGATTATTCCATTCAGCGTTCAATGTGGTTGACGCCGCATGGAGTGCGCGTGAAAGTCTCCATTCCGGATGAGCTTGAGGTGCTCAAACAGCGTCTGCTAGGGGCGGTCACCGGCTCTCCGGGTCAGCAATTGATGATCAGCAACATTCTCTCCAAAAAGATTGCCGATTGGAAAATGCAAGTTGCAGAAGGGGAGGGTATGTTGGCGGAACGGCGAGATACGATGCTGGAGCCTTTTGTCGGGCCATTCATGCACCTGTTCCCCAAGCTGGAAGCATCGTTTGAACAGGAACGATCAGCCGTGCGGGACGAGATACGAAAACGAGTTGGGATCTAGCTCCCGTCGCAGCGGCCTCCCTAAAAAATTCTCCGGTAGTGCTTGGAGTGGACGCCCGACTCGTCCGTGAAACCAAGCGACCCCTTGTCCGGGCTTGCCGTGTCGTTCATGTCAATCCGGTAATGGCCACGGACGGCTTCCATGGCGACTTCGAACGGAACGGCCCCTGGATAGAGGCTCCCGGGCGTGTGGGCTCCTTGTGTCAGGGTACGGATGGTGTCCGCTTCCGCGAACGACTTGTCGGAAAAAATATAGATATCCACGACTGCATGGTCGCCGAGTTTGTGTCCTGGAGTGGTGGCGGGAAGTTGACCGCCGAGACTGCCGGCCAGCCGATCTTCTTTAAGGCGCTTCAAGAGGGCGACAACCTGACTATTGGTCGCTTGCGCCGGCACGACCAACCCGATGGCATTCATCTCCGGGATAGTCGTCTGCACGTTGAAGATCACGGGTGCTGCTTCCGGATCTTCGATGATAGACACGTTGGGGCCTTCGGTTCCGGTCGCCTGTTTGTTGCGCGAGCTCGGCACGATCAACGCAACGAACAGCCAGAGCCC
>DKBD01000083.1 GCA_002451055.1 Nitrospira sp. UBA6909
CGCACGTCTCCGTTATAATCACCGGTCTACTCAGACGATCTATGGCTGTCATCAATCCTGAATATAGAGACCGACTCGGCCAGTTGGCCGAATTGATGCTCACCGTTGCGGGCGAGTCGGTCACAATGATAAAGACGACCGCCCCTGCGCAGGCCCTGAAACTCAAACGCCAGAACGAATGGGGCCTCTACCTTGAATTTCTCAAGATCATGTTCAACCTGACGGACCGGCTCGTCGCACTGCACATTCCGATAAAAGATCATATGGATTTCATGAACGGACTTGAGGATGCGGTGACGCACCAGTTGAAGAAGGCGCTGGAACCAGCATTCGGGAGCCATGGCGATCAGATGGAGATCGCGTTGACGATCGGCACCACCGTAGCCGAAAGCCGTCAGACCTATGAGCCGTACACATTCCTCGTCACCGAAGAGTCCAAAACCAAGAACGAGATGTTCCGTGACTTTGGCGACAAGATTGCACAAGTTCTCGGCGCGCCGGGCGACCCCCGAATCAGTTCGGCGGCGGCGCTCTGCGCCGGCGCCGTCGTGCCGGCCCTCGGCGCGGTGCTGCAAGGACAGGCGCCCGCGGGTGCCATATCCACGCAACCGACCGGGGCATCGGCAGGCGATTCATCCGAGAGAACAAACCCAACAGGCCAGGAAATCAAACTGGTCAGCATGATGTCGAGCGTGTCCGGCGAAACGGTCGAAACGCGCTGGGGTCTCCATCCCCGTTTCCGCGAGGATCTGACTCCGGACGAACTCCGGCAACTCACCAAGCTTCTGAACCGAGTTGCAAAAATCGTTGGCGAGCGGTATGCCGCTGTGGCATTCTCCGAAGAGTGGGCTTCATGGCATAAGGCGGGGCACGCCTGACCCGGATCGGGCAAACTTCGTGCTAGCCTCTCCACCGCCCATCAAGCAATACATCACATCACATCACATCACATTCGTCCAAGGAGTCTGTGTGAATATTCCTGTCTCTGGAAACGGTTCCTTAGCCCATCTTCCTCCAAACCTCAGCCGTCTGACTGAACTGGCGCAGAACCTCTGGTGGAGCTGGACGTTGGAAGCGCGCAAATTGTTTGAAACCATCGACCCGACGCTGTGGTTTTTCACCCACCACAACCCGGTCAAGCTCCTGGCCGACGTAAAACCCAACCGACTGGCGGAGCTGTCGGAAGATCCCTCGTTTCTCCGGCAATACTCGGCGGTGTTCCGCATGTTCGACGAGTACCTTGCCAACAAGAAAACCTGGTTCGGCACTCACCACCCCGGTTTGGCAAAGACCACCATCGCCTACTTTTCTGCCGAATTCGGCCTGCATACCTCCGTCCCCATTTACAGCGGCGGCCTGGGCATCTTGGCCGGCGACCATTGTAAAGAGGCCAGCGATCTCGGTGTGCCGCTTGTCGGCATCGGTTTCATGTACCCACAGGGATATTTCCGCCAACACCTCACTCAGGAAGGATGGCAAGAGGCGGCATACGTGCCGTTCAACCGCGAGGAATCTCCTATTCATCCGGCGAGAACTCCATCGGGGGATATCTGCCGGTTTTCGGTCGAGATGGGAGGACGCCACATCGCGGCCACCGTCTGGAAAATATTGGTTGGGCGTGTCACGCTGTTCCTGATCGATACGGATGTTCCTGAGAACAGTCCGGAGAACCGCGCCCTTTCCGCCCGGCTGTACGGCGGCGATCAGGAAATACGGCTGTGTCAGGAAATCCTCTTGGGCATCGGCGGCGTACGGATGCTGCGCGCGTTGGGGATCACCCCTTCGATCTGGCACGCGAACGAAGGCCATTCGGCCTTTCTCACATTGGAGCGCCTACGCGAACTGACTCAACAGGGATCGTCACACGCCGAAGCCAGCGATCTCGTCCGCCAGAGCACCGTCTTTACGACACATACGCCGGTGCCGGCCGGCCATGACGTGTTTCCACACCACCTGATGGACCGTTACTTTGCCGGTTATTGGGAGCAACTCGGCCTCTCGCGGGAAGAATTCCTGGGACTCGGCGAGACGCCAGAATCGAGCGGCCACGGCTTCAACATGACCGCCTTGGTCATGCGCTTATCGGCCCATGTCAACGCCGTCAGCCGCGAACATGGCCGCGTCACGCGTGAGATGTGGCGACACTTCTGGCCGGGATTGCCGACCGAACAAATTCCCACCCGCAGTGTGACAAACGGCATCCATGCCTCAACCTGGATCTCTCCGGAACTCCACCACCTGTTCTGCAAGTCGCTCAGCCCGACCTGGACCAACAGCTGCGACGATCCGGCGATGTGGCAGCGAGTGACGGACATCCCGGACCAGGAGTTATGGGCTGTCCGCCAAATTACGAAGCGAAAACTCATGAGCTTTATCCGTGAACGGGCCAGAACCGGCTGGATGCAGGGCCATCTGCAACCATCGCAAGTGCTGGCCCGCGGGACGCTCCTTGACCCCGAAGCCCTGACGATCGGCTTTGCCAGACGGTTCGCGACGTACAAGCGGGCGACGCTCCTCTTCCAGGACCTCGAACGCTTAAAGCAACTTCTCCAAGATCGATGGAGACCGGTTCAATTGGTCTTTGCAGGCAAAGCCCATCCAGCCGATGAGCCGGGACGGTATTTCATCCATGAGGTCCTTTCGTATTGCCACGACCACAAGCTGGGCGGCCACATCGCATTCCTCGAAGACTACGAGATGCACATGGCAAAATTTCTCGTTCAAGGCGTCGACATCTGGCTCAATACACCGCGATTCCCTTTGGAAGCCAGCGGGACCAGCGGAATGAAAGCCGCCTTGAACGGAGCGTTGAACCTGAGCATTCTCGACGGGTGGTGGGCCGAAGGCTACAACGGCGCCAACGGATGGGGCATTCAACCCTTGCCCGAGCATGCCGACCCCAAAACCCAGGATCACCACGACGTGGAGCAGATCTATCGCTCCCTGGAACAGGAAGTCATCCCGCTGTTTTATCAACGCGACCGAGACGGCATTCCCCGCGGCTGGCTTCATATGGTCAAAGAATGCCTGCGCACCATCCCCCCGCAGTTTTGCACGACCCGCATGGTGAAGGACTATGTAGGGATGATGTATGGGGCGTCCACGCTCCGCGCCCCTTCGACATGGTGACCGAGCTGGACAGGCATGATCGGCGCAAGACACGAGATTCGACGCGACATCCGGCTTGCGTCCGGATTCTGATGGTCGCCGCCGTGCTGGGCTGCGCGGCCATCGCGCCAACCGCCGCCGTCCGCGCAGCCTCCTCCATAGAATCGACCGCGGGAGAACTCTTCAAGTCCGGCGATTACGCGGCGGTGACCGCGCTCTATCGCACCCAACCTCCCGGCACGGCTCTCTCGAAACAATTCCTGCGCCTCTCGTTGATGAGTTGTGTCCGCCTGGGACAGACCGACGAAGCCCTATCAATTTACGAACGACTGGTCCCTTCCGGGCAGCCCCACGACGCCGCGCTACTCCGCCCGCTGGCGCTCGCGGTCATCACCAGCCATGTTCGAGACCGCAAGGAACATGTCCGCATCGCGGCCTACACCGTCCTGGCGGAGTTGGGCCTACCGGAAACGGCAGCCATTCTGGAGGATGGGCTCCTGGATTCCTCCGTTCCCGTGCGGGCGCGCGCAGCGGAGGCCATAGGAAAAGCCGGTCTGGCTCGGAAATCCGGCGCACTGCGTCGGGCGTTGGGAGACGCGATGCCCACAGTCCGCATCGCCGCCATCAACGCGCTTGGAGAAGCCAAGGCCGCCGACGTGATCCCGCGACTCACTGAAATCGGCCGTACCGAGGAAGGCGCGGAATCGATCTTCGCCTATGCGGCCCTCTATCAGATGGGGCAGTCCAACAGGCTGACCGACATTACCAACGCGGCAACGCTTCCGGATTCGGACGTACGCATGGCGGCGATCGGCGTACTCGGCCGGTTGAAGCACTCCTCCAGCCTGGCGATTCTCAGTCAAGCCGTGTATGATCCCAACCCATCCGTGCGCGCCTTCGCCGCAGGCGCGCTGGGAGAGTTCGGCTCCCCTGGAGGAGTCGCCCCGTTGACCCATGCCATGGGAGACGAAATCCCCATGGTGCGCGCGATCGCTGCCGGAAGCCTGGGGAAGCTGGGGATTCAGGACAACCGCCCGTTACTGCAGGCCTTGATCAGGGATCCCAGTTGGCAAGTCCGCGCCAGCGCGATGGAGGGGTTGCTTCGTCTGGGGGACACGACGGCGCTGCCGCTCGCCGCCGAACTTGCGCGGCAACCGGATCCCTCGATTCGAGGAGCCGCCGCACAGGCCTTGGGCGTCACGTCTGACAAACAGGCCGTCGCCGTTCTGGACGCGCTGCTCCAAGACCAGCAGCCGCTCCCGCGCCTCAAGGCCGCCAAGGCGCTCGCGAAAACCACCGGACCGGTCGTGCCGCTCCTGGCCAAAGCCCTGCGGGACTCCGACCAAGCGGTCCGGATTACTGCGGCGGGAAGTTTACTAGGTCAGCTTGACCGCAAGAGTGCACCGCCTCGGCGGCGATGATCTTGCAGAACCGACATGCGTAAATTCATCACCGTACTGCTTCTGACCGCCGGTTCATTCGGCGCCGGATACTACATGGGGCAGCAACCCGTCGGCACATTGCAGAAGACGGTGTCGGATCTCTCCAAACGCCTGGAGAAATCGGAGAAAATCGTCTCAGATTTCCAACAAACGTTGAAGAACCTGTCAAGAGGCGCGCTGGATACGACCTTGGGGATCGAGCGAGATATCCGCCGCCGCCAAGGGCTTGTAGAGGCCAAGTCGCGATTGGTCCAGGCGAAAGCCGACATCCTGGACCGGAACTTCGGCGACGCCGCTAAGGAACTCGCCGATGCAGTCGTCGCCTTGGAGNNCGTCTGGAAGTTGCAATGGGGCGATCCGTGCCGCTGAAGAAAATGGACGAGTTGCAGAGAAAGATGGATCAACTGCTCAATAAGTAGGCAGGGAGGCTGTTGTACCCTTGGCTCAGGCGGAGGCCGGCTGGGACACAGGCTGTTTCTTCCACTTCGCCAAAATTCGCTCCGCTCTCATCCGCACAACCAGATCGGGATCTTTGAGCAATGGCTTGATGGCCACACGGCCCCGTTCGTCTCCGATCGATTCCAAGGCCGCCGCCGCCGTCAAGCGTGTAAACCAATCCTTGTCCCCGACCATCTCGATCAGCGGATCAATCGCCTCTCCGCTCTTGATCCGACCCAGGGCGAGCACCGCGCTCTTGCGGACGTTTTCATCTCTATCTCGAAGTGCCGTCACCAACCGCGGCACCGCCGGCACACCGAGTTCGACCAACGCATTGATTGCGTCGTCCTTGAACTCATCGCTCCGCAGTTGAAGCATCAACGGGTCGAGCACCCGTTCATCGCGGATTTTGCCGAGCGCCAAAATGGCGTACTTCCGCACATCCCAATCCCGCAGCAATTTGACAAGCAGCTCGACGGCTGGGGACCCCACCTGTCCCATGGCTTCGACCGCCACTTCCCGAACCTGCCAGTCGCCATCGCGCAAGGCCTTGGCCAGGGGCTCGATGCACCGCTCATCGCCCATCTCGCCGAGCGTGATCACGGCCTCGCGGCGGACCACCCAGTCCGGATCATTGAGCAGATCGATCTGAATATCGATCTCATCCTTGACGCGCTCTTCTCCGAAGGCCGCGACACCCTCCAAGACGGCCGGAGCCTCGCCGGTCATTGGTTCCTGCGACCCGACAAGGCTGGCTGACAAGGCGTCGGCCGCTTCATCGTCGGCCGGTTGATCAGCCTTGGGCGTTTCGTCGGGATGGTCGGTCTTGTTCTGTTCCATCAGTCATCCTGTCGTGCATTGACGAGGAGCAGTCGATACTTACGCCGATGCGGGTGCTGCAGCGTCTTTGTTTCCCCCTGCATGCTTTTTTCGTAACGCCAACGCACGACGCTTGCGTTGTTCCCGCTTCAACCGCTTCCGAAGCGCTCTAAATGCCGTGGACCCTTCAGAGGGAGTCCCTCCGCCACGCTTCGTCGCGATCTTTTTCTTGAGCCGAGTCTCTTCCGACTCCGCCGCTGTTTTCTTTCCCATGCCTTCAACTCCTTTACCGATTGTCAATAAAAAGACCGGCTCGCCTACACAAAGACGAGCCAGTCTAGAGGAGAGGTTTCTGCGCTGTCAACCGAAGATGAAAAGAGATATCCGACCTATGCAATCACAAGCTCCGTATGTGTTTGATGGGCCGGGTCGGCAGAGAAGGTCGCCGACACCCATTTCCATCGGCGCTGGAGAAAGATGTCATTGGGCAGAAGCCGGTTCGCCCGCGTGTTCTTGGAATCCATCCGGTCAAGACGCGGCAACAGCCTGGCGGAAGGGAGTTGCTCCTCCAGTTTGCGTACCGCGAGAAGGGGTGAGGATTGCTTGTCCCACCCCTCGGTATCGAAGACAAAATCTGGCCGGTGATCCCCGATGACTTCAAGCTGAATGACCGAGACCCCCCCATCGACCATTCCGAGTTGCGCCGCCGCCGCATGAGAAAGGTCAAGAATGCGCCCATTGACATAGGGGCCCCGGTCATTGATCCGCACTCGAACGTACTTTCCATTGCGGAGATTGACGACCCGAACCATGCTCCCAAGCGGCAGGGTTCGATGAGCTGCCGTTAAGGCGGCCATGTTGTATACTTCTCCATTCGCAGCTAACTTCCCGTGGAATTGGGCTCCATACCAAGAGGCAATACCCCGCTCCTTAATGCCCACATCCAGATCGCTCTCGCCCTTGGGAATCCAGGAACAGGCCCCGAATGTGAGGCAAAAAATCACCCCCACAATCTGGAGTGTCTGAGAATGTACCTGCCATAGTCGACACATTGATCCGTTGATCATAATCGTCCCCGCCTCCCTCTGGGTCAGTCGATCCTCCGGAAACGGATGCATGACCCAAGGGTATGAGAGGTTGAAGCCTTCAACAATACCAACTGCGTACCCCCAACAACCCTACCTTCGTATGAAGGCATCTATGCGTTGCGCCAGCGCAAAGGGCCCCAAAATGTCCAGGATAACTGCAGCAGAAGCGAGCGAGGTCAATAAATATACAGGAAAGAGAGATCCGAGTCAACCTCGGAAACCCGGAATCAGACTGGCCGCAAGGACCAATCGAATCTTCCTCGCCTGTTCAAAGACCGGCACAGATCGCTATGCTATATGGGTTGACTGCCTATAATGGACTCAGTAAGATCCGTTTCTCGAATGACATGCATGTCGGCTCTCGCGCAACGCCGCAATATTGTTATCCTTCATCTTTGATCGGCTTGACATCACACCGATGATCGACGTTCAGAACATCACCAAACGGTACGGGCATCATACGGCCATTGATCGCGTCACGTTCTCGGTCGCCAAGGGGGAAGTCCTGGCCTTTCTCGGACCCAACGGCGCCGGCAAAACCACCACGATGAGGATCTTGACCTGCTTCATGCCGGCGACGGAGGGGACCGCGCGAGTTGCCGGGTTTGACTGTGTCGATCAGCCCATGGAAGTGAAACGACGTATCGGCTACCTCCCTGAAACCCCGCCGGTATACCAAGAATTGACCGTGACGGAATATCTGACCTTCGTCGGGCGGCTGCGCGGCATGGCGGGACGAGAGTTGACCTCTGCCCTGGATCAATCAATCGGACGGCTTGAGTTGGGTTCCGTCCGCCACCGTCTTATCGGCAACCTATCCCGAGGGTATCGGCAGCGTGTGGGCCTGGCGCAAGCGCTCCTGCACGATCCGCCCGTGTTGATCCTGGACGAGCCGACCGTCGGGCTAGACCCGAAACAAATCATCGAAATTCGCGAGCTGATCAAAAGTCTGGCCGGCTCTCATTCCGTGATTCTCAGCACGCATATCCTGCCGGAAGCCACCGCCGTCTGCCAGCGGGTGGTCATCATCAACGGCGGACGCATCGTCGCGGAAGACACACCCGATCAGCTGTCGGCCCGGCTGCGGCAATCAGAAAAAATATCGGTGACCCTCAAGCACACTCCGGCGGATAGCGAGACGCAACTGCGAATGATCCCAGGAGTTCTGAACGTCTTTCCGGGGCAAGGCGGCGGAAACTTCCTCGTCGAGTGTGCACTGGGGCACGACCTGCGGGACGAGATCGCCCGGTTCGTCGTGTCCAACCGGTGGGGATTACTGGAACTGAGGACGATATCGATGACGCTGGAAGACGTCTTCCTCCGTCTCACACGCCACGAAGAAGGNNCTTCAGCAGCCGTCGGAACCCACGGCCCGTGTCGGCTCCGATCGTACGCCATCCGTTCAGGAGGCCGCCCCGTGACTCCGGTACAGGCCGTCATCGCGAAGGAGCTGCGCGGATATTTCGTCTCGCCGATCGTGTATGTGGTCGGCGCGGTGTTCCTGCTCATCTTTGGATTTCTTTCCTATCTGTACATCGTATTCGCAGGTGCGCAAGCCATCCAACTGATGCAGATGCAGGGCGGCACGGCTCAGATCAATCTGAACGACTTGGTGTTCAGAAATCTGTTCGCCAGTATGCGCTTCGTCCTGTTGATTATTCTCCCCATCCTGACCATGCGGCTGTTCGCCGAAGAACGAAAGCTGCGAACGTTCGA
>DKBD01000054.1 GCA_002451055.1 Nitrospira sp. UBA6909
CAGCTACGTAGACAGCCTCAACAGTGCTCAATTTGGTGAGAGACGAACAAAAAATTGTTCTAATCGTCGTCCGTCTCGATCGTGTCTTCTCAGGCTCAAGCCATAGCCGCTCACCGTACAGATGAGAACAGCCTGGCGAATCAACACATTACATAGCCGTACGCGCGGTGACCTGTCCTGCGGTTTCAAATAGAGAGGGTATCGGTCTTGCTGTGTGCCTCCCCATGGAACTCCTTGGCGCCTCCTGCCACCAGCTACCATGCCAGGAAGCTGGGAGGCGCGTGCTCGTGACACACATTGGACCAGGAGGGCGTACGATGAAGAAATTCTTGCTGGCCGGAATCGGCCTGTTGATTCTGACAGGTTGTGCGACAGACGGGCGCAGCCCGCGTGTCGGTGTGGGTGTATCAGTCGGAGGGGCGCAGCCTCCGCCTGTTGTCGTGGCGCAACCGGCGCCCGGTCCGCCTCCCTGGGCTCCGGCGCACGGGCGGCGTGCGATGGCGGCACATCGTTATTATTACTATCCTGCGAGCGGCGTGTATTTCAATGTCGCGAACGGGAACTATTTCTACATAAATGAAGGAGCCTGGCAAGTCGGAATGTCGCTGCCTTCGACCTTGGTGATCGACAGCAGCGATTACGTCGCAATCGAGCTGGAGACCGATCGTCCGTATCTCTTTTACGACGAGCATCGGGTGAAATACAAAGGGCATAAAAATTGGAAGGGTAAGGGACATGGTCGCGGCCATACAGGAAAGGGCCGCTGGAAATATTGAAGGGATCGAACGGCGTGGAGCGGCTCGAGACACCTTTCTCCGGTCATTGCGCCAGGGAACACGCTATGTTTGGATGCGGAGAGAAGAATGTCTTACGGCATGATGGAAATATTGACGCTAGAGGACGAAGTGGGCAGACTTTTAGGTATGTGTTATTCACTTTTATCTGGAGGTTTACGATGAACAGAATCCTGCTTTCACTGTTAGCCGTCTTGTGTGTGGGAGGGCTGGGCTCTCTGGCATTTGCGGATGAGCTGGGCAAGATGAAAGCCGACTTGTTGAGCGAGAAAGAGCAGATGAAGGCAGGTGTCAAGGGAGAGCAGGAGAAGTTGAAATCAGATGTGGTGGGCAAGAAGGAACAGATGAAAGCCGGTGTGACGGGTAAGAAGGAAGAAATGAAGGCCGGGGCGGAGAGCAAAGCCGACGAGATGAAACATAAGGGACAGATGATGAAAGAGGCAGGCGAGGGTGTGAAGGGTGAAGTCAAAGGTATGGGAGATGAGATGAAGGACATGGGACACGAGATGAAAGGCATGATGGGCTACTAAAGCGCAACGAAATCTCGACCGCCATTTCGATTAGGGCCTGTAGCCGGGAGTGCTTCTGGCTATAGGCCCTCAAGCCGCTCCCGATCTTCAACAACAGGTGGTATCGAATCTGTCGCCTGTAGGCGGGTAAATGAGTCAGGCTGGTTTTTCCAATTCTTCTTCAATCGGTGGTGGGGTCTGGGGACGCGCCGTTCTGAAGTGAACAAGATCCTTTGAGAATAGTACGTCAAGAGTCCAGTCCAAGGCCACGAGGACTTTCTTTTCAAATCGCGGCAGTTTCAGCAAGTAAATCGTCCGCCACAACCACCAGGCGATAAACCCTGAAAAGTTCACGCCGAGAATATTCGCGACGCCGGTCCGTTTCCCGATGGGAGCCAGGAGGCCGAGCGTCGAGTAAAGGAACGGTTTCATCGGTTCGCCTCGAATGGTGGCCAGGATATTCTGCGCCGCGACTCTCCCTTCACGCAGGGCATGTTGCGCAGTCGGGGGGTGGGGTTTACCGGTCTTGCGATCCGGCACGAGCGCGCAGTCGCCGAAGGCCCAGAGGCCTGGCCACCCGGGAACTTCCAGATACTCGTTGACTTGGACACGGCCTCTCTCTTTGGGGCAAGGCAGTGTGTCCAAGAGCGGGTGCGGGGAGGTCCCGGCTGTCCAGACCAGGGTATTTGTCGTGACCGTCGTGCCGTCGCTGAGCGTGACGTCGCGATCCGTCACGACGGTGACTTTGCAGTTCGAATGGATTTCCACCTGCTGTTCCATGAGTTTACGCTGCGCATACATGCCGAGCTCCTCTCCGAGTTCCGGCAAAATAACATTCCCCGAACTGACCAGGATGATCCGAAGCATGTCTTCCCGCAGATGTGGGAAGAACCGCACCGCTTCCCGCAGAAAGTCATTCATGGCCGCGATAGTTTCGACTCCGGCAAACCCCCCGCCGGCCACGACGAAATTCAGTAAGGGCGCGCGGAGCGACGCCGCACATTCAAAGTCCGCTTCTTCCAGGTTCGCGATGAGGCGGTTGCGGAGAAAAATCGCATCATCCAACGATTTCATGGTGATCGCGCGCTCTGCCAAGCCTGGGATATTGAAGAAGTTCGTGGTTGAGCCGAGAGCCAGAACCAAGTGGTCGTACGACAGTGAATGGCAATGTTTTTCGTGTCCATGTGACAAGCCGACGCGCTGATGCGCGAGATCGATGACTTCGATGTCGCCATGAAAGAACGCCACGCGGCGCAACAACTTGCGGATCGGGCTGACGATATTGGTGATATCGAGGTCGCTCGCCGCGACTTCATGCAGCATCGGGGTGAAGAGGAAAAAGTTGTCGCGGTTGACGAGGGTCACGTCCAAGTC
>DKBD01000105.1 GCA_002451055.1 Nitrospira sp. UBA6909
TCTCATCGAGTTGCATCAGGGGTCAAAACGGATCAGGCCTGTCGATATCGGCAAGGCCGAACGGGGACGAAAGAACGAAGGAAACGGTCCGGCGTTCCGCTCCCGCTTCACCGCGCTTTTTGCCTACGAGCAGTTCGACCCGAACGCGAAGTCAGTCTTTGTCGTGAACTTTCAAGACGGTCAAGAAGTACGAATTCCAGCCGACTTCTCCACGGTGAAGTAGCTTCTGAGGCAACGGCTCCATTCGGGAACAGTGTTTCTGCTCCATTTCCGCAAGGCTCTATCGCAGGCTGCAAAAACTTGAAGTGTATGCTTCGATAGGCTCGTTCTGAGGCTTTCGAAGGATGAATGGAAGGTGTTTCTGCAACCTGCCAGGGATTACACCGTTCTTGATAAGGCTGGCGGCTCGTCCAGGCGGATGGTGTAGAGATAGTGATAGAGGCCTTTTCGCTCCATCAGCTGAGCGTGTGTGCCTTCCTCGACCAGCTTGCCTTTGTCCAAGACCAGAATGCGGTCCGCACGTTGAATAGTCGAGAGACGATGGGCGACGATGAACGTCGTCCGCCCTCGCATCAGACGCTCCAATGCTTCCTGGACCAGCCGTTCCGATTCGCTGTCGAGAGATGATGTGGCTTCATCCAACAGCAAGATACGCGGGGCCTTGAGAATGGCTCGCGCGATCGCGATGCGCTGGCGCTGCCCGCCCGAGAGATTGACCCCTTTTTCGCCCACGACGGTGTGATAGCCGTCAGGCAGCCCTGTAATGAAGTCGTGGGCATGCGCGGCTTTGGCGGCGTCCTGCACCTCGGTTTCGGTCGCGTTCAGATTGCCATAGCGAATGTTGTCGAGAATGGTGCCGCCGAACAGAATGGTTTCCTGCGGCACGAGCGCAAGTTGTCGATACCAGCTCTCTACGCTCACCTGTCGCACGTCATGACCGTCGACCATGATGCGGCCATCGCTCGGATCGTAGAAGCGGTGAATCAGATTGATGACGGTGGTCTTGCCGGCGCCGGTCGGTCCGACGAAGGCGATTACCTCACCGGGCTTGGCTTCGAACGACAGATGCGAGAGGACAGGGGTGCGAGGGGTGTAGGCGAAGCCGACGTCTTCGAAGCGCACATGGCCGGTAACCGTAGAAAGGACTTCCGCGTCCGGCTGGTCCTGAATGTCCGGTTCCACGTCGAGAATTTCGAACACTCGCTGCATGGCGCCCTGAGCTTCTTTCACCTGCGCGAACACGCGAGCCGCCGAACTGAATGGACCGATCAGGATGCCGGCGAACAGGACAAAGGCGAAGAGGTCTCCCGGAGTGACGGCGCCCTCGATCACCTGCCAGCCTCCGTACCATATGACAGCGGCTGCGACGGAAAACGTGAGCAAGCTGATCACCGGGATGAACAGGGCCATGATGCCGGCCCGATGCATCGTGAGTCGTAAGGTTTGGTCTACCTGAGTGGAGAAACGCGCCTCCTCCCGTTTGGTTTGGACGAACGATTTGACGATACGGATGCCGGAGATCACTTCCTCCGCCGACGTGCTGAGCGCGGCGATGTGGTCTTGAAGCAAGGTGGAGAGGGCCTTGAGCTTACGCCCGAAGATCTTGGCGACCAGTACCAGCAAGGGGAGAAGAATCAAAATCAGAAGGCAGAGGCGCCAATTCATCGTGAGAAGAAACGCGATGCCCCCGACGAAGGTGACAAGTTGTTTTGCGCTGTCGATGGGAGTTTCCGTCACGACCGACTGAATAATTCCAACGTCGCTCATCAAGCGCGAGAGCAATTCACCCGTGCGGCGGCGGGCGAAAAATCTGATGTCCAACGTTTGCAGGTGCGCAAACAAGTGTCGGCGAAAGTCGGCGACGATTCGCTGAGACACCCAAGCGGTCAGATAACTGTGACCCATCGAGCAGAGGCCTTGGAGCAATACCAGGGCGAGAAAGATGCCGATCAGCTCCGTCATTCGTGCGCCGTCATGCTGGACGGTGATGACATCCCAGAGAAGACCGGCCAGGCGGAGCAAAGCCAGATTGATGGCTGCCACGCCCATGACGAGAAGGCCTCCCAGCAGCATCCGCGTCAGGTACGGCTGGACAAACGGGAGGAATCGTCTGAAGATCAGCATAACCGGTTAAGTTAAGAGGAGCGGATCAGGCAACGGCTTTCGTCGCCAGGTCCGTCGCCATCCCACGAAGCGGCGGTGAGGGGTGGAAAGAACAGGCGCGCGACACAAATGAGTCAGAGTTGGACGATTGATTCGATGAGGTTCTTGTTGATCGCCACGAAATCAGACCGATCCTTGTCGTTGATCACGACGTCAGTCAGGCTGATGAATAGACGCGTCTCCTCGTTAATCGCGTCGGAGACACGATTACGCATCGGAGGAACAAGAAAATCGCCCACATACGTACCGCTCACCGTCCGAATGTGGATTCGAACTTTCTTGCCCTCAGCCAAGGGTTCCTCCTATGACGCGGACTGCGCTTAGCTTTTACGGCGAAGAAATTTTTGACGCTGGCGCAGTTTTTTGTACTTGTGCTTGCGCATTTTCTTCCGACGCTTTTTCAATACGCTCGACATGCTATGTTTCTCCCAGGCGGCAGAGTCTAGAAGTTTTCTCCCTAAATTGCAAGTCTATGGTGGCAACTCGGTGACGTGCGGTGCTGAGCGTCGACAGGGGCGCACGGGCGTCTCTTGACCGTCCGTTCGTACCCTTCTTATACTGCGGACCATGTTGCTGAAATGGGCGCGCGTAACATGCTCGAGTCTGTCGTTCGCCGGTTGGATCGTCCTGCTCGCATTTGCCATGGATGCCTGCTCGTCGAAGGCCTCTCAGTATCCTGCGGATCATGACCGTATCCGTCGCATCGATCAGGCGGTGGATGCGTTGCGGGATGCCTATCAAGAAAAGAATCGGTCCGGGTTCCGATCCTTGATGCAGTCGGGCGATCAGCTGGATTTACTTCAGCGCCANNCATTGGCAAGGCGTCTGGAAGACCCAAGCCGATGATACGGGTATGCGGCAACGGGGTCACGCCCGGTTGCAATGGAGCGGAACCACGTCGGTTCTGCTGCGCGGCGTCCAGGGCGACCTTCCCTTTGGCATGAAAGCGAAACAAGCGTTGTCCGAAGAATCTCTGTCTCAGCCTGCCAGGCAATAACCATTCCATGCGGCGGTCTGTTTCATCATCAGCGGATTTTCTCGTCATCGGGAGCGGAGTCGCCGGTCTCCGTGCGGCGATCGAGCTGAGTCGCGAAGGCCGGGTGGTCATGCTCACGAAAGGCCATCCGCTCCAGAGCGCCTCCATCTTTGCGCAAGGGGGAGTGGCAGTGGCGCTGAGCGAGGAAGACGATGTTTCGATTCATCTGACGGATACGGTGAACGCGGGGCACGGGCTGTGCCGACTTGAGGCGGTGCGGGCTCTGGTGGAAGAAGGGCCGGATCGTATTCAGGAGCTCATTCGGTGGGGGGCGAAGTTCGACAAAGTGGGAGGTAAGTTCGCGTTTGCCCGGGAGGCGGCGCATACCCGAAGCAGGATTCTCCGCGCTCGAGGCGATGCGACGGGGAATGAAATGGTGCGCGTGTTGATGGCCCATGCCGGCCGGCAGAAGCGGATCCATCGGATGACGTTCCACTTTACGGTGGACCTGGTCGTGGAAGACGGCCGATGTTGCGGGGCCGTAGTGATGAATGAAAATTCAGGAGAGCAATTCATCCTGCCTGCCAAAGCGGTTGTGCTCTCAACGGGCGGGGCCGGTCAAATCTATGCGCGAACCACGAATCCGCCGAATGCGACCGGCGATGGCATCGCAATGGCGTTTCGTGCGGGGGCGCAACTGCAAGATGTGGAATTTGTGCAGTTTCATCCGACGGCGCTTTATGTGCCGTCAAGCCCGCCCTTTCTCTTGTCGGAAGCGATGCGAGGAGAGGGGGGGCAGCTGCGTAACCATAAGGGCGAGGCGTTCATGGAGCGATATCATCCGTTGGGCGCCTTGGCTCCCAGAGATATCGTAGCGCGGGCGATCTGGGCGGAAATGGCGGCAACGAGAAGCCGGCACGTGTATCTCGATGTGACACATCTGGGGTCGGATTTTGTGAAGCGGCGGTTCCCGACCATTTATGCGACGTGCCTTCGGCACGATATCGATATTACGGAAGAATGGATTCCGGTTTCTCCGAGCGCGCATTACATGATGGGAGGAGTATGGACCGATCTCAACGGCGCAACAACCCTCCCGGGACTCTTTGCGGCCGGCGAGGTGGCGTGCAGCGGAGTGCATGGCGCGAATCGGCTGGCCAGCAATTCATTGTTGGAGGGATTGGTTTTCGGCATGCGAGCCGGCGCAGCAGCCATCGCGTGGGCCGCTCGCCAGACCGTGCCGGACTTAGCCAAGCAGGTTGCGGCGTTGCGGCATGGGGAGCGTCATCGGTTGGACGACGCGGAAAAATTGAGAAACTCGCTCCGCCGAACGATGTGGGGACAGGTCGGGATCGTCCGCTCTCGCGAATCGTTGGTTCGAGCGGTCGCTCAACTCTCTCGGTGGGGACGCATGGTCTCGGAGTCTTTTGCCACAAGAGCCGATCTTGAAGTCAAGAACATGGTTCAGGTGGCGCACTGTGTTGCGGAAGCGGCGCTATGGCGTGAAAACAGCGTGGGAGCCCATTTCCGATCGGATTTTCCTGATTCCAAGCGTCCAGGGTGGAAGCGCCATAGTCAAATTTCCCTGCAAGAACCGTCTATCGGATGGGAGCGGCAGGAACATCGGCGGCCGGTGGTTGTGCGACGGTCTCGGAAGTCGCAATCACGTGGCCGCCAGCGGCAAGATCTCGCATAAGAAAAATTCGATAGTAGCGTAATACCTTGCGGACGTATCGCCGGGTTTCATTGATTGGTGGAAGCGTACGGTAGCGGTCGACAACACGTTCTCCCGCGTTATACGCGGCCAATGCGAGCGGGAGGTTCCCTCGAAATCGGTCCAGCAGTTGCCGGAGGTATTTTGTCCCTCCGCCGATGTTGTCCTCGGGATCGTACAGGTCTCTGACATTCATGCGAACCGCGGTTTGCGGCATCAGCTGCAT
The DNA here is from genome assembly GCA_002451055.1 of Nitrospira sp. UBA6909. Taxonomy (GTDB): domain Bacteria; phylum Nitrospirota; class Nitrospiria; order Nitrospirales; family Nitrospiraceae; genus Nitrospira_D. The sequence continues at coordinate 5,080 of DKBD01000105.1, forward strand.
GAGACCGACGGCCCCTGCCCGTGAGATAGCCAGAGGATCGAAGTCTGATTCGGCTTTGATGACGGCCCGGATGAGCGCCGGGTGGAGTTGATGCTCACGGGAAAACCTGTTGATCACCGGTTCCAACTCTCGCTCCGAGATCATCGGGTGCAAGCGGTTTGGGAGAACGTCGACCCGACGGTAGCGCGCATCCGTAGGGACGTTGGTAAGAGAGATGGTCCCTTTGGCGTCGATATATTGATAAATTTCCGCGTGGGCAGTCGGACCCGAAATGAGGAGGCAACCCCCTAAACCTACGAGAAGGCCGGTCACGATGGAAAAGGTCGAGGAGTCGAACAGCTTTTGTGATTCGGACATAGTCAAACGATAACAGGCTTCCCTCGACTGTCAAGCGCACTGCAGGTCTTGTGCCTTGATCGCGAGTGGGAATCTGGTGGGAAAACAGGAGGTTTGATATCTAGCGGGGCGAGACCGGCTCGCAAAATCGCATCCGAGCTTCACGAAACAGTTCTTGCAGTGTTCGAGTGAGCAGCCCAGGTTTCCCATCGCCTACTAATTTGCGGTCAACAGTGGTCACCGGCATGATTTCCATGCTGGTGTTGGTCACAAAACACTCATCGGCTCGGTAGAGTTGCGTGGGTGTGAACCGTCCCTCTTTGATTGGGATACGCCGTTCTCTCGCCAGCTGAATCACGATCATCCGGGTGATGCCGTCCAAGAGCCCGCATTCCACGGCCGGAGTGCGCAGGCATCCATCTGTCACGAAGAATAGATTGCTGACGGTACATTCCGTCAGGTGTTGTTCCCAATTGAGCAAGATGCTGTCGAACACTCCTGCGGCGATGGCCTCTCGCTTCGCGAGTATGTTGTTCAGGAAGTTGGTGGTTTTGATATGGGGCGACAACGCGTCAGGCAAGTTTCGTCTGGTAGAAGCGATAATCAAATCGACTCCTTTTTCATAGAGGGAAGCGGCTGGGGTGGTGAGAGGTTTGGCCATGATCACAACGGTCGGTGATGGGCAGAGCGCAGGGTCCAGACCGATGTCTCCGGCACCGCGGGAGACCGTGATTCGGAGATAGGCGTCTCGCTGGGCGTTTCCGACGCTGTTGCGAGTCATGGATTCGTGCAGGAGTTCAGGCCAGCGTTTCATGGGGACCGGAATGAACAATCCAATGGCCTCGGCGGATCGAAAAAGCCGCGCCACATGTTTCTCGCACATGAAGAGGCGATCTCCGTATGAACGGATCGTTTCGTAGACACCGTCTCCATAGAGGAAGCCATGATCAAAGACGGAAACCAGCGCCTCGTCTCGCGGCACAAACCTATCGTTCAGGTAAATCCACATGGGCTGAAGGGGCGCTAGGAGAATGCGCTCAAGAAGGCCTGGGCCTTGTGAATGGTTTCCTCGTACTCGCGTGCTGGATCAGAGTCGGCCACAATGCCGGCGCCGACCTGGAGATAACCCTGGCCGTTCCTTCTGACGAGGGTTCTAATCAAGATGTTGAAGTCCAAATCCCCGCTCCAGCACAGGTATCCCATTGATCCTGTATAGAGACCTCGGCGGACCGGTTCCAGCTCCTCGATGATTTCCATGCAGCGGATTTTAGGGACGCCGGTAATCGTTCCACCGGGGAATACGGCTTTCAGGAGATCAAAGCCGGTGGCATCGTTTTTCAAGATGCCCCTGACGTGGGACACGAGATGGTTCACATGAGAGTATCGTTCAAGCGTCATCAGCTCATCGACTCGGACGCTTCCGAAGCTGCAAACTCGGCCGAGATCATTCCGCTCAAGATCGACCAACATGATGTGTTCTGCGCGTTCTTTTTCATTCGAGTGCAATTCGTCCGCGAGCCGCCGGTCTGCGGCAGCGTCTTCTCCGCGTGGCCTGGTCCCAGCGATCGGTCTGGTATCGGCCTGGCGTCCGTTGAGGCGGACAAGGCGTTCGGGTGAGGAACTGATGAGGCTGGTGTGATCGAAGCGAAGCAGCCCTGAAAATGGAGAAGGATTCAGGGCCCGCACGCGGCCGTACGCCAGGAGATCCGATCGGAAATCAGGGTGAGCCGGGAGCGCCTCGCCTGTCACCCTGAAGCGATGAGAAAGGTTGGCCTGGTAGATGTCGCCGGCCGCAATATACTCCTGACAGAGTCTGACGCGATCCATATAGGCAGACTGGTGTTGTTCGGGCTGGAACATGAGGCGGCCCGGTGGATTGGGTCGCGGGCCGGTCAGGGCCTGGCCGGACAGCTGTGCTTCCAGCGCAGCCAGCCGATCTCGCCCCTCTCGAAACAATTTTTCACGCAGCTCGCCCAAAAACCGGTCAAGCGGTGGGCAGAACATGAGCATCAAGCAGTCGCGTTCGTGGTCGATCGCGGCCACAAGGTCGAAGAACGCAAATTCAAGGTCGGGAGTCTCGAGGTCGTCCAGCGCCACCGACGGCAATCGTTCAAATTGGCGGACGAGATCATAACTGAAATACCCGACAGCTCCTCCAAAAAAAGGGGGAACATCGCGAGGGCGGGCAATGTGCGAATTCCCAAGAAGCCGGGCAAGATGCTGGAAGGGAGCTTGTCCGGATTCTTTGTGCCCGTGCAGCGGGTGCTGGATATAACGATCGGCTTTCCCGTTCAAGATCAAATAGGGGTCGCCGGCCAAGAATGTATACCGCCCAGTCGCCCTATGGCCGTTGCCGCTTTCGAAGAGAAAGGACGGACGATGGTTCGACGCGACTTTGTTATAGAGGTCAACGGGGTTGGCTGATGGACGGGGAAGCGTCACGACAAGGGGCGAAGGAGGGCCCTGCAGAAAGGGAGTTGATCGAGGCATGGTTGTGGGCATGGGCTACGCATCCTTGTCGGGAACCAGTGCGCCACTATACCTCAGCATCCTCAGCCGAAACAGGGCAAACCATATTGACATTCCAAACCAGGTTCTGCTTAAATTGCAACCCCATAGTCGGCAGAGTTGAACTCATGTGCCGCATGTAACTCGCCTTCCGTGGTTGCTGCATGTGGTTTGCCTTCCGTGGGTTTGGGATGCCCCCTCCACAAGATCCGTTGTACGCGGGGCTCGGCCAGGCCGTTCGAATCGGAACGGAACTGTTGGCTGCGCTGATTGTTGGAGGCGGGCTTGGATGGACTGTTGACACCTATCTTTTGGGGTCAGCTCCATGGGGGCTTGTTGTTGGACTAATGTTGGGCGCGGCGGCAGGGGTCAGAAACGCCTATCGAGCCGCTCAGCGATGGCAAGACTCGTCTGATAAATCTGGTAAACAAGGGTAATCATGGAAGAGAGTCCGCTGCATCCATTTGAACTCCATAATTATGTTCCGATCGATTTAGGCGGCCTGGATATTTCCATCAACAAGGCCGTGATCATGATGTGGGTCGTCGTGGGCTTGATCTCCTTCCTCATGGTTAAGGCCGGGACCTCACGACAGCTCGTTCCGGGGAAATTGCAGAGTCTGGCCGAGATGCTGGTCGACTTCATTCGCGGCATGATTCTGGACACGATGGGCAAAGATGGAATGAAATTTTTCCCCCTGATCGCCACACTGTTTCTCTTTATTCTGTTTTGCAACTGGTTGGGTTTAATCCCCGGCACCTACACGGTCACAAGTCAGATTATTGTCACCGCTGTGTTTGCCTTTTCTGTGTATGCCCTGAGTCTCGTCCTAGG
>DKBD01000080.1 GCA_002451055.1 Nitrospira sp. UBA6909
TTACTCCCGCCGGCGCCGCTGTCGCCAGAGTCGGCCTCCTTCGGCAGTGTGTTTGATCGACGTCGAATCAGATTCTTCACGGATTGGTTCACCCGATTCATCATCAAGGCTGGTGGAATCGGTATCATTCTCTGCATCCTGGGCATGTGTGTGTTTCTGGTGAAGGAAGTCGTCCCTCTCTTTCAGCAGCCTCAGGCGACTCTGAGTACGCCGATTCTGCTCCCGCTGCTGCACGAGCAAGTGCCTTCTGCTGCCATCGTCGGGATCGACGAACATCAAGAACTGGCCTATGTTGTGCGGGGGGAGTCGATCGAGTTCGTCTCAGTGAGCGGAACCCTTCCTCCGTCCTCGCAAGAAATTTCACAGTCATTGTTGACCGGCGGATCCGTGACGACTGTGGCGCGCGCCTTTGGTAAGGACCATCGGCTGGCAGTGGGTACCGGCAGCGGCGAGGTCATTCCCATCGTTATCGAGTTCCACCAGGAGTTCGAGGGCACTGGTCGTTCAATCACCCCGGCGGTGACGGTCGGAGAGCCGATCGTCGTCGATTCGGCGCGCCGTCCTATCGCGAACATGGCCTATCAGAGCGCGGAATCCGGTGATCGGATTGCCGCCTTACTGGAGGATCACCATCTTTGGTTGACGACTAGCCAGAAAACATCGCGTCCCGATGGGGAGTCTGCCGCATCGGTCACGCAAGTCGATCTGACGTCCCATATCCGGGGCCGGATCACGGCACTCTCGTTGGATAGTCGTGGTGAAACGCTCTCGGTCGGAACAGAGGGAGGAACGCTATATCAATTCGACATACGGGAGCCCCTGGAGCCTGTTCTGGCAGGGACCAACCTGGTTCTGGATACAGATGAAGCCATTACCGCGCTCGCCTATTTGATGGGAGATCGGGCGCTTGTTGTCGGCGGCGCCTCAGGGCAAGTGGCCGTCTGGATGCCCGTGAGGGAGCATCCGAACAGCAATCTCACGGAGATGAGGGCGGTGCATCGCTTCTCTCCCCATACGACTGCGGTCACCGATATTACGATTTCCCAACGGGATAAAGGTTTTATCACCATCGGTGCAGCGGGAGACATTCGATTGCACCATTCGACGTCGGAGCAAACCTTGCTTCGGCTCGATCCGAAACAGGGGGCGATTCGCAGCAGCTTTTTCGCCCCGAAAGCGGATGGGCTCATCAGTTTGACGGACGCCAATCGATTGGTCCATTACCATATTCGTAATCCACATCCGGAAATCACATGGGGGACCTTGTTTGTTCCGGTCTGGTACGAAGGCTATGACCGACCGGATCTTGTCTGGCAATCGTCGAGCGGCTCGGACGACTTCGAGCCCAAGTTCAGCCTGACGCCGCTCATGTTCGGCACCGTCAAAGGAACCATCTATGCCTTGTTTCTGGCGGTCCCGCTCGCGGTCCTCGCTGCGATCTACACCGCGATGTTCATGCATCCCGATCTTCGGGCCAAGCTCAAACCGACGATCGAAATCATGGCGGCGCTTCCCACTGTGGTTCTTGGATTTCTGGCCGGCCTCTGGTTCGCGCCGATTCTGGAGCGCAACTTCCCCGCGATAGCGGCGATGACCATGGTAATTCCGATGGCCGTCGTCGGCTCGGCTACGTTGTACTTGACGCTGCCGGCCTCCATTCGCCATCGGGTCCGGTCTGGCGCCGAAGCCTTGCTTCTGATGCCGGTCATCATCGGAGTCGTCTGGTGGTGTCTTGCGAATAATGGCTGGTGGGAAGCGGTTCTGTTCGATGGCCACTATAAACCATGGCTCGAAGCGCATGTGGGTTTGCGCTATGACCAGCGAAATGCCATCGTCGTCGGTCTCGCCATGGGCTTTGCCATCATTCCGATTATCTACAGTATTTCGGAAGAAGCCCTCTCCAACGTTCCCAAGAATCTCATCGCGGGATCCTTGGCGCTTGGTGCCACACGTTGGCAGACTCTCGTTCGCCTGGTCATTGTGTCTGCGAGCCCCGGCATCTTTTCAGCCTTGATGATCGGACTGGGGCGGGCGGTCGGTGAAACCATGATCGTCCTGATGGCGACCGGCAATACCCCGATTATGGACTGGAGTCTCTTCAACGGGTTTCGCACGCTTTCCGCGAATATCGCGGTGGAGATCCCCGAAGCGCCCCACGGGGGCACACTCTACCGAACACTCTTTCTGGCGGGGCTTTTGTTATTCGTCGCGACGTTTGTCATTAACACCGGAGCGGAAGTGATTCGGCAGCGCTTAAGGGCGAAATATAGCCAGTTCTAGCAGGATGCTGAAAAAGGTTACCGGCTGCGTTCTCGATACTCGTGAAACGTCAAACGTGAAACGATTCCATTAAGCCGTCTCAGGATTTTCCAAGGGTGTGTGGTTCTGACAGGTCGACGTAGTTCTTCCGTGCTTTGCTAGTTCAATGGGAGTCCCTACAGGACCGATTCTATGAAACGCTGGTTCAAACAATTTCTGGCTACCGGTGATCTCTTCGTGTGGTGTTGCGGCGCGGGCCTTTCGTTGTCGCTCCTGATGATCGGCGGTCTGTTGCTTCTCATCCTCGTCAATGGGTTCGGCTATTTCTGGCCGGCTGATCTCGTCGAATTGACGATGAAGGACGGAAAGCACGTGGTCGGCCAGCTCGCCGGCGACGACGTGAGTCCGAAAGGTGTACCCCGTATCAGAATGAAGGTCGGCAATCGGGATTTATACGGGCTGGATTTCAAATGGATCGAGACCGACCAGATTGTCGAACGAGGACGGCCGGTCGAACTGGTGATGTTGGAACGGATGGAGTGGGGAAATTTTTATGGCCGTGCCGTGGCGCTTGTCAAAGAGGACCAGGTTATCGCGGAGGGGACGGGTCCCGTCCTGAAGGCATTGCATCTGCTGCTTCCGCGTGAAGGTGGGAACGACACCCTCGACATGTATCGTCTGCTCGTCTCCGATGCCAATGGAAAAGAAAAATCCATTCCGCTCGACCAGATTCTTCGTGTGTTGACCCCCAACGATCTCTCCATTATTGAAAAACTATGGGTGTATGTCGGCAACATTTGGACGCTCCTGACGACGGAACCACGGGAGGCCAATACAGAGGGGGGGCTGTTCCCGGCGATTTTCGGGACCGTCATGATGGTCATCATCATGAGCATCATTGTGACGCCGTTCGGTGTCATCGGCGCCCTCTATCTTCGGGAATACGCCCGGCAGGGAGTGGTTGTGAGAATCGTGCGCATTGCGGTCAACAACCTGGCAGGTGTCCCCTCGATCGTCTTCGGCGTGTTCGGGTTGGGGTTCTTCGTCTACGGCGTCGGCGGCACAGTGGATGCGTTGTGGTTTCCTGAACGGTTGCCGACTCCGACATTCGGCACGGGAGGCATCCTCTGGGCTTCGTTGACCTTGGCGCTTTTGACGGTTCCTGTCGTGATTGTGGCGACCGAAGAGGGGCTTGCCGCAGTGCCGAGGGAATACCGTGAAGGATCGATCGGGCTCGGGGCCACCAAATGGGAAACTATCTGGCAAGTCGTGCTGCCTGCGGCGCTACCCGGCATCCTGACCGGTCTCATTCTCGCCATGGCTCGTGCGGCTGGAGAGGTGGCTCCGTTGATGTTGACCGGAGTGGTGAAACTTGCGCCCGCCTTGCCGATCGACGGTACCTGGCCGTTTCTCCACTTGGACCGAAAGTTCATGCACCTGGGGTTTCATATCTACGATGTGGGTTTTCAATCGCCGAACGTGGAGGCTGCCAAGCCGATGGTCTATGTGACCACCATGGTCTTGATTCTTGTGGTGGTGACGCTTAATCTGGCGGGCATTGTGCTGCGCAATCGAGTGAGGAAGAAATATGCTGGATCGGCCGTCTAGGATCATGACCGGCAGCCTCCCTCTGGCGGTGCCTTCTGTCCTGAAGATGTACAGCGAGGCACAGAATTATTCCGGCGTGCCGCATCCCCATGGCGCGCCTCTCAAATCGAAACTTCTCGTCCAGGAATTCTGTTTTTTCTACGGGACTGCGCAAGCACTCTTCACGATCAACATCGATATTCCCGAACATCACGTGACCGCCTTCATCGGGCCGTCCGGCTGCGGAAAATCCACGCTGCTCCGCTGCATGAACCGCCTCAACGACCTTATCGAGGGGGCCCGACACGAGGGAAAGATCCTGCTCGATAACGAAGATATCTTCAGCCCTGCGATCGATATCACGGATCTTCGTAAACGTGTCGGGATGGTGTTCCAGAGGTCCAATCCGTTTCCCAAGTCCATTTACGAAAACGTCGCGTATGGCCCGCGGCTTCAGGGAGTTAAGAACCGAACGGTGTTGGACGGTATCGTCGAAGACAGTCTCCGGGGCGCCGGCTTGTGGGAAGAAGTGAAGGACAGGCTGAACAAGAGCGCCTTGGGCCTGTCCGGAGGTCAACAGCAGCGGTTGTGCATTGCACGGGCCTTGGCCGTCAAACCGGACGTGCTCTTGATGGATGAGCCCTGTTCCGCGCTGGATCCGATCGCCACGGGGCGAATCGAAGAGCTGCTGTTTTCGTTGAAGAAAGAATTGACCATCGTCATCGTTACGCACAATATGCAACAGGCGGCACGGGTGTCCGACTGGACGGCATTCCTGTATATGGGCCAACTGGTGGAGTTCGGCCTCACGAAGCAGCTCTTTACGGCGCCGGCGAAGAAGCAGACGGAAGACTATATTACGGGGCGGTTTGGATGAGTACGACCCATCGCCATTTTGATGAAGAACTTGACGAGTTGAAGGCCAAGCTGGTGCGGATGGCTGGCCTGGCGGAAGATCAGATCGACAAGGCGCTGGCCGCGCTCGTGAAGCGCGACTCGGATCAAGCCCGCCAGGTGATCAAACGGGACCACCAGGTCAACGCGCTGGACGTGGAGATCGACGAAGAGTGCATCAGGTTGCTGGCTCTTCATCAGCCTGCCGCACGGGACTTGCGGCTGGTGACGACGGCGATGAAAATTGCCACGGAGCTCGAGCGCATCAGCGACCTGGCTGAAAATATCTGCGAGCGGACGATCGAGCTGAACGAAGAGCCTCAGCTCAAGCCCTACATCGATATTCCGCGTATGGGGAATATCGCCCGAATGATGGTGAAGGAAAGCATCGATGCGTTCGTGAAGGGTGACGCGGCGCTTGCCAGAAAGGTGCTGACCGACGACGATCTTGTGGACGTTCTGATGGAACAGGTATTTCGTGAGCTCCTGTCGTTCATGATCGAAGACCCGCATACGATTACACGCGCCATTCGGCTGAGCTTCATCGCCAAGTACCTCGAACGAGTCGCCGATCATGCCACGAACATCGCCGAGTTGGTGGTCTATCTTGTCGAGGGGAAAATCATCCGTCACACGGCTCCGCCTGTCTCTCCGTAGGCGTTACAGCTCGGTGCGCATAGCTGTCTTCGTTTGAATTGACCTGATTGCTATGCTAGCATCCCCGCCATGGGTGTTACCACCTCAGCCAAGCGGGGCGAAGTCCGCCGCGCCTCTGCCGCTCCTTCCCATCTCCAGCGTGAAGTCATCGGCGTGATTGTGATCGCGCTGAGTCTCCTGACGCTGTTGAGCCTCCTCTCGTTCGTGCCGGGGGAGGCGGAGACGGTGGCGGCCGGGATTCCCGGGTCCGAACCACCTCGGAATCTCATCGGTTCGTTCGGCGCTGTGTTGGCCGGTGGGTTCTTCTATCTTATCGGGGGAGCCGCCTATCTCTTCCCGGTCTTGCTGGGACGATTGGGAGTGCGTTGCTTTTCCCAGACTGCGGTCAGCGTCAGATTCAGGACGGCCGCGAGTTCGTTTGCCGCCGTCTGTTTTTTGAGCGCCTTTCTCCACCTTGAAGCGACGGCGGTCCCGACGGTGACCAGCGGTATGATCTCCCGCGGCATGGCCGGAGGAGCTGTCGGCCAATTGATTGCCGAGGGGCTCCGGTCCGTATTTGCCGGTACCGGCGCACACATTTTGATCATTGCGGGATTCCTTGTCGCGCTCTTGTTCACGACCCCCTTGTCTCTTGGCGAAGCGGCTCGGAGAGCGCCGGGCCGATGGGCGGCGTTCTGCGAATGGGTGGGCGAGATGCTTCCGGAGCGTACGGTGAATGCTCAGGAAGAAATCGGCAGCCGAGGGCAGAAATCCAAGAGCCCAAGGACCGTTCGGACTGTCGTGGCCGCGGACACGAGCAGTGAGCCGGTTGCAGAAGTGGAACCGGCCTTTCATTCGGTGCCTCCCGTGATTCAGCCGATCGTCGTGCCAACCTCCATCGGGGCGGAGGAGAGGGAGCAGGCTGAACCGGACATCGTGTCTACGTCGATCGAGACCGGCGAATATCGTCTCCCTGATCCCGAGGTCATCCTCAGCGATCTCTCCGGTCCATTGAGCCGCATGTCCGATGATGAGCTGAAGGCGCAATCGGATGTTCTCTCGAAAGCCCTCGCGAGTTTCGGTATCGAAGGCAGGGTGACGGAAGTCCGCCCTGGCCCGGTGGTCACCATGTACGAGTTCGAGCCGGGGCCGGGGACCAAGGTTGCGCGCATCGTGAATCTTGCCGACGATCTGGCGCTGGCACTCAAAGCCGTGAGCCTCCGCATCGTGGCCCCGCTCCCCGGGAAATCCGTGGTCGGCATCGAAGTGCCGAACCGATCACGCGAAGCCGTCTCTATCAAGGAAGTCCTCATGAGCAGCGCATTCGCCAAGGCGCGCTCGAAACTTACGCTGGCACTCGGCAAAGATATTTTCGGCGCTCCGGTAACGGCGGATCTGAGAACCATGCCCCATCTGTTGGTGGCTGGTGCGACGGGCTCCGGCAAGAGCGTGGGGCTCAATACCATGTTGCTGAGTATTCTCTTTTCGGCCAAGCCCAGCGAGGTCAAGCTGTTGCTGATCGATCCGAAAATGCTCGAATTCCAATCGTACGAGGGGATTCCACATCTGTTGCGCCCCGTCATTACCGACGCCAAGTCTGCGGCCAAGGGGTTGGGATGGGTCGTGGCCGAGATGGAACGCCGCTACAAGCTGTTGGCGGAGGCAGGTGTGCGGAGTATCGATGCCTATAATCGAAAGGTCGCCGGGTTGCATGAGGCATGTGCCGAACAGCCGTCGCCGTCCGTCGAGCAGCCGGAGTTGCCGATGCAATTTCTCACCGAGGAGGAACGGCTGTCTGCCGGCGAATCGACGATAGCTGTGGGCGAACGGGGTTGTATGCAGCTGAAGCCGACGCCACCGGAGCCGTTGCCGTTTATCGTGGTCATGATCGATGAGTTGGCGGATTTGATGATGGTGGCTCCCAAAGAAGTGGAAGACAAGATCGCGCGGCTGGCCCAGATGGCGCGGGCCGCCGGTATTCATCTTGTGCTCGCGACACAACGGCCGTCCGTCGACGTACTTACCGGTTTGATCAAGGCGAATTTCCCCGCGCGNNATCGCGTTCCAGGTGTCGTCGAAAACGGACTCGCGGACGATCCTGGATGCCAATGGCGCCGAGGCGTTGCTCGGCCAAGGAGATATGTTGTATTTGGCGTCAGGCACAGGCCGACTCGCGCGGTTGCATGGCTCATTCGTGTCCGACGACGATGTGCGGACGGTCGTCGAATTCGTAAAACAACAGGCACTGCCGACGTACAATCAGGAGCTGCAATCGCTCAAGGTCGAAGAAGCGGCGGAAGAGGAGGCGAAGGATGAAGTCTACGAACAGGCGAAAGAGCTTGTGCTGACGACCGGGCAAGCATCGGCGTCTCTGATTCAGCGCCGCCTGCGGGTCGGCTATCCACGAGCCGCCAGGATGATCGAGCAGATGGAAACGGAAGGGATTGTCGGCGCTGCCGGACGGGATGGGCGGCGGGAAGTCTTGGGCCGACGCGGGCCGGTCGGGGCGGCCGAAGCATGACGCAGCGGTGGATATGGGCTCTTCTGATTCTGTGGTCCGCCACATCGGCCTGGGGCGCCGATGGACCGAGCGATGACCAGGCGGTCAGAGAAGTTCGCGAGATCGTGAAGCACATTCAAGCGCGGTATGAGAAAACCAAGGATCTCCAAGCCGACTTTCTCCAGAAGACCAAGATCGAAGGATTTGAACGGCCTGTGATCTCGAGCGGCAAGGTGTATCTCAAGAAACCAGGGCGTCTACGGTGGGACTATCTTGAGCCGGCGAACGAGCAAATTTACGTGATTCAGGACAATGTGAAGGTCTATGTGCCGGAGCATAAACAGGTACTGGTCGGAAAGTTAACGCAGATGGCTGCCTCTCAAGCCCCGTTGGAACTCTTGCAGGGGGTGGGCAAACTGGAGGAATCGTTTGACATTCAGCCAGTTGCAGGGAAGGAACGGGGAACGGGGGGTGTTCGCTTGATCGCACTGTATCCTAAATCCCAGGAGCAAGAATCGACGCGGAACCTTCAGAAAATCGTCGTCGAGGTGTTTCCGAAAACGTATTTTCTTCGGACGGTGTCGCTACACGAAATCAGCGGCAATGTCGCGACATTTGAATTTTCCGAGTTGAAACCGAACGGGGGATTGGCGAACGAGGTGTTTGATTTCAAGACGCCGTCGGATGTCGAAGTGGTCAAAGCCCCGGTCTTGAACGGGCCGTAATGAAACCCGTCATGGGTCAGTGGTCAATCGCTAAGCGCGGGAAGACACAGAAGATCACTCACGTTTGATGGGTGACGGACGGCGGGTGACGAATATCGCGGAAGGAGCGGCTTATGGTGGTGGCGGTTGATTCCAGCAAGGTCGCTGAAGCGGTCGATAAGGCGGTCGCGGCATTGGACATTGAGCGACTGCACCGGGAGTATTGGGATCAAAATGAGCTGCTGATCATTAAACAATTCCTGCCCCGGGCATTTGTTGAGGAAGTGCTTGCACCTCAGGCGCAGGGGGTTAAAGGTGAGCTCAATCGCAACTATATTCCCGGGCACAAGAAAGGCGGCAGCGTCAGCTATTACACGGTGCAGGAAAAAGCTCCTCGTTTTCTGGATGTGTACCGATCGGCCTCGTTCAAGAACTTCCTCAATCGGCTCACCGACGCGGAGGTGATGTTATGCCCTGACGACGATCCTCATGCCTGCGCACTGTATTACTATACCGAGCCCGGTGATCACATCGGGTTCCATTACGACACGTCGTATTACAAAGGGGCGCGGTACACCATCCTGCTGGGTCTGGTTGATCGTTCAACTTGCTGCAAATTGGTATGCGAGCTGTTCAAGGACCATCCTACGGAACAGTCGCGTCGCCTTGAGCTGATTACCGAGCCCGGGGATCTCGTGATTTTTAACGGCGACAAACTCTGGCATGCCGTCACACCGCTTGGAGAAGGAGAAGAGCGGATCGTGCTGACGATGGAATATGTGACGAATCCCGATATGAATCCCGTGAAGCGGCTCTATTCCAATCTGAAAGATTCAATTGGGTATTTTGGGTTGAAAACGGTCTTCAAGCGCGCGCTTTCGGGTTCGAAACGATCCTGAGCGCGCGTCACCTCACCTTGGCGAACGAACCGCACCTTTGTGCAGGCAAAGCCGCAGCTTGATATCTCGTTGTCCGCACCTCGTGTCTCACAAGCGAACGACGATTCACGAGATACGCTTCACGCGTGTGAGGGATGCGAGGACGCCGCTGGCTGACTTTTCAGCACCGTGTTAGAGGTGCAAGTGCTTCATGGCGGCAGCGCAGATCACGATGAAAAATCCCATCCAAAGCGCCGCTCGTTGGAACGGGATGGCTTCATAGGACTCGCCTTCCTCAGCCTGATCGTCCGACTTGAAAATGACGGTGTAGAGGAACAACGTGAGGAGGCCAAGAACAAGAAGCAGCTTGATGCACAAGACGATGAGATATTTGGCATGGTGTTGCATGCCGGCGCCNNAAAACGTCCGTGATGGGTTTGATGTGCTCTTTCGGCACGGCCTTTTGAAGGCCCGGTGTGACCGCCATGACGAGAAATGCCAAGCCTCCGATCCAAATTACCGCTGAAAGAAGATGGAGTGAGTGATTCAGAATAGGAATCAGTGTGTTGAGATCGAGAATGATACTTTGAAGAGCATCCATGTGTGAAACTCGTGAGGGGTGAACGGCCAGGGTGAGGGGAGTTGAAGATGGCCCCCAGGATGTTCACCCCTCACGCCTTACCCCTGACCCCTGACGTCAAAATTAAAGACCGGCGCCTCGTTGCCGAACCGCTTCTTGCGCAATTCTTCCATCAACTCGACGGTAATGAGGGCGACATTATTCTCTCTCGCGTGTTTCTCGACCCCTTTTTTTACCATGGCGCGAAGAAAGTAGGGAATACGGCTGAGGCGAAGGGCCGACGCGTCGTCCCAGGCGATTTCAGTTTCTTCCGCCGTGTTGAACGCAACCTTGATTTTCTCTCCGCCCTTGGGGGTGTAGAGACACCACTGATCTTCGTCCAGCCAATCGCCGTGGTCCACATAGGGACGAGCGCGACAGCCTCCGCAGATGTCCGAGTATTCGCAGTCCCCGCATTTGCCTTTCAGCTGTGGGTAACGGAATGAATTGAAGATGTCCGATGTGGTCCACAGATCGGCAAAGCTATTCTGGCGCACATTTCCGGCCGAGAGGGGCATGTAGGGGCACGGCGTCACTTCGCCGTTCGGCGTCACGCGGGCGTAGTTGGTTCCGGCAAGACAGCCGCCGCCCATGTACCCGGTGGCCTTGGTAATCGGAGAGTTGGGATCTTTTTCGTAGGCCAGCCGTTTAAAATGCGGCGCGCAGCGGGCGCGAATGAGCATGCCTTGGTAATTATCCTGACAGTCGACCAGGTATCCAAGCACTTCTTCGTACTGAGCCGGTGTGATATCGGTCAGTTCTTCGCCCCGCCCCGTGCAGACCATGAAAAAGACGTTCAATACACGCGCTCCGAGTTGATGGGCCCAGTCGATGACAGCGGGCAGTTCCCGGTAGTTCATGGGTTGGGCGCTGAAATGGATCTGAAACTGGAGTCCGTTGCGTTTGCTGGCCTCGATCCCGGCGACGGCGGACTCCCATGCGCCTGGAACTCCGCGGAAGGCGTTATGCTTGGCTGGGTCGAGGGAATCGATGCTGATTCCGACCCCCATGACGCCGATCTCGACCAGGGTTTTGGCCATGTGGTCGTTGATCAGCATGCCGTTTGTTCCGAATACGACCATAAAGCCGAGTTCCACGGCATAGCGCGCAATGTCGAGGATATCGGGCCGTACCAGAGGTTCTCCGCCCGTGATGACCAGCAAGCAGCCCTTGTTGACCTCGGCAACCTGGTCGATCAACCTGAAACACTCCTCGGTCGTCAGTTCGTCATCGCCCCCTGCCGCCTTGGTCGTCGCGTCGAGGTAGCAATGATCGCACTTCAGATTGCAGCGCTTGGTGAGGTTGAGTGCGACGAGATACGGCTTGAAGTCGTCGACGGTTCGGCCGTCATGAATTGAGGCGTTGAAGATGGGAAGCGGTTTGCCCATGTGTTTCAGTGCTGAGTGCTGAGATGCGAGTGCTGAGCAGGGAAGGGGCTTCGACCGATGCCCGCAAAACTCAGGACCTAGCAACCAGCACTAGGCACTTCCCTTTCCTGTGAGGTCCGCAATCATGCTCTTGAGGTCGCCGGTCTTCATGGCTTCAGCCATGTAGCCCTTTGCCTGTTCGATGCCTTCATCGGCCACCTCAAGCGTCACATGCGTCACACCGATTTTTTCCGCATGCTTAAGGATCAGCGCTCTCGTGCATTCCCGCATAAAACCTTCCGGTGCCCGTTCCAGCCTCGCCTGCGCATCCTCGGTCCAGGTGTACGGAGACGCTTCGGCGCGAGCATCGTCGCCCTTCTCATGGCTGGGCTCGTGCGATCCGTTGCCGTTTGAGGCAGGTTCATTCATGGCCGCCAACTGGGCCTCTGCTTCAGGGGAGGTTCCCGTCCCTTTATTGGCGAAGATCGGCCGGTAATCTTCCGATGCCGCTTCTCTGATCATCGGGGCGGCGTATTCCAACGTGATGGTGGTCATGCCGATCTTACGAGCGGTTTTTTCGATCTTGGCCTTGGCGCGTCGACGCTGGAAGCCGGCGGGCACGGCGCGGATCGCTTCTTTCGCGTCCTTCGTCCACTGCATCGGAACATCGTCGTAGGCCACGTCGGTTTCCAGTTCGCCCTCCGACTTCGCCGCGGCTTCAAAAATCTTCTTGTCGACTGGTTTGAATCGAGTTCCGTCTGCGCTGCACACGGGGCATCTCACCGGGGTGTCGCCCTTTCCAATGTAGCCGCAGCCGTCGCACACGAAATAATTCTGAGTCATGCGGTCCAGATACGCTTGGGTCGTGTCAAGCGCTGTAGGTTTCTCCTCGACGATGTGGGTCATGATCCCGCTTAAGGTCGATCCCATCAGGTCCTTGGTCACCGCGTCATCGGCCTGCATTTTGTCACGATCGATGCCGGCGACGTCGAGATTGCCGCCCAACGCCCGCATGGCATCCATGGCTCCTTTAGGCAGGATGTGTCCGACCGCCGAATCTACGACCGTATTGCTGATGATCGTATGCCCTTTTTCGATGGCGTAGCGGTGAATGGCTGTTTTGGCGACCCCACGCGCGAAAACCGGGATCTTTTCCATCCGCCGCAGCGCTTCTTCGGTCCAGGCGATCGTGTATTCCGCTTGGGTATCGATCGGGGGAACGTATTTACGGTTCGAGACCAAGACGTTGCAAGGGGCGCTGCGAAGGAGATTCTCCGTATTGCTGCCGATATCCATATCCTCGTCGCTATGGACGCCGATACGACCGACGATCAACAGTGCCGGAATGTCTTTCCGTACGTATTGAATGATTTTTTCGAAAGCTTTCCCGTCCAGCAGGGTGGTCTTAAGGTCCGTTTGCTCCGCTTGAGCGATTTCGCGGGAAATGTCGAGGTGAGATTGGTAGATCTTTGCCAAGCCGCTGTCGATGATTTCTTCGTGCAGCTTTTCCTGTTCTTTGAAACGGAACACCTTGCCGGCTTCCTCGTTCAATACGCCGGAAATGCTGTGGAAGGCCGCATAGTGGAAGTAAGGGTCGAAAGCCGAAATCGCCTCCACCGGCATGTTCAATGCTTTACCGAGTTGAAGCCCTGTCATCAGACCGCCGAAAGAATAGGGGCTGCCGTCCACGGCGACGACGATCTTGCCGCCCTGCATCGGCTGCGTACTCTTGACGATCAGCATATCGGAGTTGCGCACGCGGCGCACCACGCGCTCCGTATTGCTGCCGATGACGCTCTCTTTGACGGCGCCGACGCCCAGCGCTCCCATCATGACAAGGTCGTATCCATTGGCATTGATATCTTCGGACAGAACTTTCCAATTCCGTCCTTCGAGCGAACGGCGTTCGATCGGCAGATTGGCCTCTGTGCATCTCTTGTCGACGTAGTCGAGATAGGAGTCTGTGATGATCTGGAGTCCGCGGGTGATCAGCGAGTCGTGGATCTGGCGCTGGCGGTCGAGTTCCTTCTCGTCGTGGTATTCCTCGGGTAGACCGGCTTCCATCTGTTTGAAGCGTTTGTCATGCATCTTGGCGGCATAGACGTGGCTGCCCACGATCTTGGAGCCGAATGTCTTAGCCATGTGGATGCCTGCGTCCACTGCGGCATTGGAATGGTCGGAGTTATCGACCGGGATATAGATTGTCTTATACATGAAGCGCGTCCCTTAGGCGCACGAAACCGCTAGGACAAGCGGGCGCCATCGTGAGAGTATACAAATGGTTGATTTGGCGGCCTCTACCAGTAAAGAAAGTGGATGATAGCATTGGCTGGAAGCGGAAAGCAAGGTATCGAGGAGGCAGATATCAAACGAAAGTCCAGCAAGCGTCAAGTGGGGAAAACCCTATGATCTCACCAGGCATTATACGAGAAATCAACCACTTGAGGATGGTCTCGGTTCAGTGGCCTGTGAGGGAGACGGAGACGGGTGGCGCGAGCGGAGGATGTCCTCCAGTGAGAGCAGGGCGTCCCTCCCCGAGTTCCCTTCGATCCCTTTACTCAGGCTTTTGTCGGCATAGGTAGTTGAGTCAGTCGTCGATTGAGACAGGGACCCGGTCCACCTCCGAGGGTCGCGACTGCCTTCTTTGCGTTCCCACGCTCTGAGGCAGGCCTTGGCAATAATCTTGTTGAGGGGTGCCGGGTTATACAGGAGTTTTCTGATGCTGGTAGGCGTCAGCATCAGAGGATTATATCCCGCAGACAAATACCCTTCATCCAACAGTCGCTGTTCCAGATCCGTGTTCGGCTGAATGCCTAAAAAGAACATCAANNCCGGCTTCCGCCAAGTAGCGACAGCCGTCATAGAGACGTTCCAGCTTGAATCCCATGTGGAGATTGTTCAAGACCTCTTGTGAGCCGGACGTGATGGCAACCTCCAAATCGCCGACGCCCGATCGGACCATCAGTCTGGCGAGATCGGGCGTGATCAACGACGTTCTGATGTAGCCGGACCACTCGATGTCGAGTTTCTCCGCAACAATCCGCTCGAGAATTTCCGTACATTGGGGATAGGCTTCCTTGCCCGTGATGAATTGAGCGTCGGTGAACCAAAAGCGACGCGCGCCCCATTGGTGGTAGTGCTGCGAAATGTCCTGCACCACCATGGCGGGAGGTCGATAGCGGACGCGCTTACCTTCGATATAGGGGTACAGGCAGAACGCGCAGTCATACGGACAGCCGCGCTTCGATTGGACACCGATCGATTCGCCGATGTATTCCCCATATTGCGGAAAGATCGACGTGAGATAGGGGAGATCGACAGTCAGGGCATCAAGAAGCGCCGGTGCCCCCTGCTTGCCTTTTCGAACCTGCTTCCCTTCCTTGACGATGTACCGTTCGTCCTCGATCGAACGACCCTCGATGACCTTGAGAATGGCATCTTCTCCTTCACCGAGAATTCCAATTGTCCCTTCCGGGAGCTTTTCGATCAACTGGTCGGCAAAGGCCGTAAATGCCCCACCGCCGATCATGATTTGGGTTTTAGGAAACTCTTTGCGGATCAACCAGGGGTACGACAGGATCGTGTATATGTGGCTGTAGTAACGGTAGAGCTGTTTCACGCCTTCGAACGAGGCGGCGATCTTCTTCAGCGGATTGCTGGCGAAGTAGAAATTGAATGCATGTTCCAGTGAAGAATCGCCCTCGTGCGGCGAGAAAATCTGGATGTCCCGCCAGGAGAAGCAAACCAAATCCGGCTTGAACTCCGCGGCGGCATCCCGGATCGCTTGGCTTCGCTGTGCGATGGGGAATAAGGACAGGTCAAGAATGCGCTGGCGCACTTCCGGCTTGCGCCGATGGATAAAGTCCGCCAAGTAGGTGATCCCAATAGGATAGACCTTCTTGCAGGGGAGGAAGACATAGAGAATGGAATTCATAGCGTGTCAGGGCTGAGGATTGGGGACTGATGGCCGATGCCTGATTCCAAACACTCAGTCTTCATACCTCAGCACTCACTCCTTCACTTGACGGCAATGTGGATCGCCACAATACCGCCGGTCAGGTTGCGGTACTCCACCTGTTGGAAACCGGCAGCGCGTAGGATCTGGCACAGTCGTTCTTGATCCGGAAAGGTGCGGATCGACGCGGGAAGGTACTCATAGACCCCGGTAGAGTCGCGAGCGACCTTGGTGCCGATCCAGGGCAAGAGCGTGAACGAGTACCAATCATAGAGGGTCCGCAACCAGCCAAACACCGGGCGCGAAAACTCCAGGCAGATGAAGCGGCCGCCTGGTTTGATGATGCGGCGGATCTCGCTGACCGCTTGTGGAAGGTCGCCCACATTCCGCATGCAGAAGCCGGTCGTCACGGCATCGAACGTATTGTCCGCGAATCCCAAATGCTCAGCGCTCGCCTGCAGGCAGATAATCTTGTCCGCTAAACCCTTGTCGGCTACCTTCTTCAACCCTTCGGACAGCATGGCATGGTTTAAGTCGGACGCAATGACACGCCCCTTCGGCCCCATCCGAGGCTCAACGAGCAGCGCGAGGTCGGCGGTGCCGGCCCCCACATCAAGCGCCATGCCCTGATCAACCGGGGTGATGAGGGAGGCGGCGATCTTCTTCCAGCGGTAATGGAGCCCGAAGCTGAGCAGGGTATTGTTCAGATCGTAGACGCCGGCAATGGCGGTGAACATCCGCTGCACGGCTTGCTCACGAGCCTGACCTGACCACGTCGAGACAACCTTGGCCGGAGCTTGGGAATCTTGTGCCATAGGGGGACCGTCGGTTCGCACCATGCAAACCGTGGTAGCACCCGGCTCAAGGCGGTGTCAAGCTGTCCCTGCCCAGCCGGTCGCGCAGGTGCGCGGCATTCCCGTTGCCCCACCTTGGTGAATTCGTTAGACTTCGCCGGCAAGTCTTGGTCTCTTGCAAGGAGTTTCCACGATACCCGGTCACGTATGGCCTCGCCTCGTGACTGGTGCAGAGGGGCCACACAGGTGCCAAAGAGGTCGTCAGACGGGAACATTCATTCATACTCTGGGCGATTACAGCCCAAGCCGGCCGACAAGAAGGTTCAGCGCCATCAAGATGCCTTGATGTGTCGGCGACACCGATTTCAGGTTTTCTTTCGTTGAGAGGTGACTGCACCGGTTGGCGGAATGTAAGGAGGTGGTGTCATGTTTGGGTCCCTGGCGCTCGAAATTGCGATGAGTCTCGCCTTGCTCTACCTGTTGTTGGCGTCGATGTGCTCGATCCTGAACGAATGGATGGCCGGGATTCTGAATATGCGCGCAAATAACCTCTGGGAAGGCACGCGGAATTTATTGTATGACTCGGAGGGAACCGGGTTGGCTAAGCAGTTGTACGACCATGCGCTGGTAAAGAACTTGGGGCGGTCCGGTAAGCGACCATCCTATGTGTCTTCCCGCACCTTCGCCATGGCGCTGTTCGATCTTGTCGCACCGGTGGAGGGTCCGACGACTACGAGGACATTGGAAGATCTTCGACACTCGGTCTCCACTCTTACCAATGAACCGGTCAAGAAAACCCTGATCGTGTTGATTGATGATGCCGGAAATGATCTCAAAAAAGCCCAGGAGAACGTTGAACGCTGGTATGACGATGCGATGGATCGCGTGTCCGGCTGGTATAAGAGAAAAGCGCAGCTCTTGATATTCGTATGGGCTGTGGCGGTTACCTTTGCACTCAACGCGGATACGATTCTCATTGCCAATACGCTGGCCCGAGATGCGACGCTGAGAGCTTCAGTGGTCGCAATCGCTGAAGTGACGGCCAAGGAAGCCCTGCCCCAGGATGCCGCACAGGCCATGGGACGAATNNTGGGCGC
Organism: Nitrospira sp. UBA6909; assembly: GCA_002451055.1. Lineage (GTDB taxonomy): Bacteria > Nitrospirota > Nitrospiria > Nitrospirales > Nitrospiraceae > Nitrospira_D. The sequence continues at coordinate 17,291 of DKBD01000080.1, forward strand.
TCAAGATGATGGGCTTGCTGTTGACCACGGGTGCCGTATCTCTCGGCGCGCCGTTTTGGTTTGATGTGTTGAACAAGCTCGTCAATGTCCGTGCTTCGGGGAAACAACCTGAGAAGTCTCAACAGCAGAACAACCCGACTCAATAGAGTGGAGATGTATGGGAGAAACCCGAGTTGATCTGCAGCATCTGCTTGAAGACCTGCGGGACGCCTATCCGGGGGCGCTCGAAGAAACCATTTTGACCGAAGTGGTCGCCAATTCGTTGGACTCTGGCGCCACCTGCCTCCGACTCACTGCGAACCCGACGGCCTTGACGTTGACCATTGTGGACGATGGATCCGGTATGCGGCGACGGGATCTGGTGCGGTACCACGACCTGGCCTCCAGCACGAAGACACGCGGCCATGGGATCGGCTTCGCCGGCGTCGGGATCAAGCTTGGTCTGCTCATCTGCGAAGACGTCATCACGGAAACCAGGCGCGGCAAGGAACATGTGGCGAGCCGTTGGCACTTGGCGGGGCGACACAAAGCGCCGTGGAAATGGATTTCTCCGTCGGGGTGGGTGGCGGATCATGGCACGGCGGTACAACTGAAGCTGCACAATGCGCTCTCGCCTCTCCTGGACGAGGGCTATCTCGAAGGAGTGCTGCACCGGCAATATCAGCCGTTGCTCGAACCGGAATTCGACGAAGTGCTGGCGGCGCATTATCCAAAGGGCTTTCGGTTCGAGGTCAACGGTCGTGTATTGGAGCGACATCCAGCCCCCGGCACGGAGGTGTCGAAGCTTGCGGTGTGCCTCGCGCGGAAGCGCAAGCCCGCGGCAATCGGCTATTTGACTCGGAGCGAGTCTCCCTTTCCGGAAGATCAGCGGGGGATGGCGATCAGTACGTTCGGTAAAGTCATCAAGCGCGGATGGGATTGGTTGGGGATTACGCCGGCCGTCCCGGACCGAATCGCCGGGATGATCGAAGCTCCGGCACTGGCCGCGGCGCTGACTTTGAACAAGGGAGATTTTGTTCGTGTCGGCACCAGGGGCGCATTGTACCTCGGGTATCGCAAGGCCGTTCAGGAAGCGATCTCTCAGCAATTGTCCCAATGGGGTGATGTGCGCGAAGCGGACGACAAAACCGTTCGCCGAGCCGTGAGACCACTGGAACGTGATTTGGAAACGGTATTGGTGGAATTGGCCGAGGAGTTTCCGCTGCTGGCATCGTTGGTCGAGCAACGAGCGGGCGGCCAGAAACGGCTGCCTATCGGACGATCGGAGGCCGCGGACAACGGGCAGGGACTTCTCGTTGCGTCCATTATGAGCGGGGCGGACGTTTCTGAGGAGCCGGAGGTTGATCCGACAACGGCGCAGGAACCGGCGGCACGCCCTCCATCCGACGAGGGAACACCGAACGGCGCGCAGATTGAGCCGGAGCCATCGACAGGTGTTGCGGTCGTGCCGGGTGCCAAAGCGAGGCCTCGTCCCGGCCGTTACGGGCTCACCATCCGGTTCGAGTCGCATGAGGGAGACCCGGACCTCGGCCGTCTCGTCGAGTCCACCGTCGTCATTAACGACGCGCATCCCGCCTATCGTCGCGCCGTGGCCTCCCGTTCGGAGGGGTATCACATCGCGCTGGCAGTCGCGATGGCCTTGGCCCGTTTGGCTGTCCCGCCCGCCGAAGAACACGAATTCGTAACGTCATTTCTCATCCGCTGGGGCGAAGCGCTCGACGGCACCC
>DKBD01000077.1 GCA_002451055.1 Nitrospira sp. UBA6909
GAAATAGAAGGGTGAATGTTGGTCGTAGGGACGTGATGCTGTTGGCAGCCATAGGCACAGGCGAAAACTTTCACTCCTGAACGCGCCAACTCCTCATAGCTCGGGGAGTGTAAGTTTTTCACTCCCTCGTCAATGAGGTAGAGATAAACCTCGTGTCCAGCGGAGAGAGCCGTCTCCGACAGTCGATAGACTAATTCAGTGCTCTCATGGGATGGAGGAAGAGCGAGGAGGAACCCAACTTTACGTTTGAGCGGCAAATTCACGAAGGTTCATCTGTCATGATGAAGAGTGGATGTGTTTGGGCCCATGAAAAACTAAGGAGTTTCCATCGAAAAGTCAACACGGGAGGGCCCTAGTTAGCAAGCGCCAATCAATGAGGATATCTGGGGAATAAGAGAGGTGAGAGGTATATCACGCTGAACTTTGGTATGCATATCACGAAGAATTCCTGATCCTGTTACGACTTCGTCGTCTCCGATGATGAGAGTGAACGTAGCACCCAAGCGATCCGCCTGGCGTAAGTGAGACTTCAAAGAGGTCGCACGAAAGTCGGAGATGGCCAGAATTCCCGCACGGCGAAGCTCTTCAAGAGCAGAGAAACCAGCCGGAGATCCATGGGTGCCGAATCCCGCAATATAGATACTTACCGGCCGCTGAGCTGATGTGAGCACACTCTCCGGGAGCATCAGTGCCATTCTTTCCAGGCCAAGCGCAAAACCAACGGCGGGAGTCGGGGGACCACCAAGTGTTTGAACAAGTCCGTCGTAACGGCCTCCGGCACCGACGGCATTCTGCGCGCCGAGGCTCGTGGATGTGACTTCAAATGTGGTGAGACAGTAGTAGTCGAGTCCCCGGACAAGCCGGTGATTCATATAATAGGGAATCCCCACGGCTTCAAGACCGGTGACGACTGCTCTAAAGTAGAGCTGTGCCTCATTGGAAAGCATCTCGGCTAAACGGGGGGCTGCTTCAGTGGCAGACCGACAGTCAGGAACCTTACAATCCAAAACACGTAGCGGATTACTATCAACACGGCGGCGACAATTTCCGCACAGTGCGTCGGTAATCCTTTGCAGATAGGTCACCAGGTGCGGCCGATAGGCTTCTCGATCGGTAGCGGAGCCGAGATTATTGATTTCGAGCGTCAGACCAGGGAGCTGTAAATCTGAGAGGATTCGCCATAGGAGAGCGATGACTTCTACATCGGCCCGTGGATCGGCCATACCGAAGGATTCCACCCCAAACTGATTGAATTGGCGAAGCCGACCTGCTTGTGGCCGTTCATGACGGAACATCGGCCCTGAATAAAAATATTTTTGAGGAAGGGGATCGGCTGCGCGATTGTGTTCGATGTAGGCACGAACGGTTCCGGCCGTCCCTTCTGGACGGAGAGTGAGGGAGGTGCCGTCCCGATCTTGAAATGTATACATTTCTTTTTCGACGATATCCGTCGAAGCTCCGATGCTCCGCGCGAACAGCGAGGTGACTTCAAAAATCGGGACGCGGATTTCACGAAAACCATAGAGGAGAGCCCACCGTCGCGCAGTCTCTTCTATAAACCGCCAACGAGGGGTTTCTTCTGGAAGTAAGTCTTTGACTCCCTTGATACCTTTGATTATGTCCATCACACCCGCTCTCCTTACCCGTCGCGGCGGACTATAACGGCGCGTTCCGCGGCAAGTCAACGGACAATGGGCTTGGAGTCGGCATGCAACTGTCGGCGATCATCGGTCGTATTCACGGATTGCGGCATGAAGGGGATCATAGGGAAAAGACAGCGATGTTGCGCAGCCTATCCGGCAGAGGTATAGTGCGCCCCGATAGACTGGCGCACGAGAGAGGTGTGGTATGAATCAGGATCAATCGGGCCGCCGCGTGGTGGCGATCGGGCCGATGCCGCCCGAGAAGTCGGCCTATGCGCTGGCGCGCTATAGCCGGTCGCCGGACTCCATTGAAAACAGCATCGCATGGGTTCATAGCCACTCGTCCGAGAAATTTTGGGAGCAATTCTATTTTGATTACGGTCATGCGTCCATCGCTGATCTCGGTCATGTCATCATCTGCTTTGAAGAGATTTCTGAATTGGCGGCCATTCGCCTGGAGGATGAGCCCCTGTGGGATGGCCAAGCCAAATCAAGCCGCTATCAAAACTTTGCCTCAAGCCGATGGTTTGTGCCGGGCCATATCCGAGGCAGTGAAACGGAAGCGGTGTATGAGGGGATTCTCCGCAGCCTGTCGGAAATCTACCGGCTCTTACACGATCCGTTGATCTCGTATCTCTCTGAACGCGAGCCTCGGCCGGAATCAATGAAAACGGCCGACTACCAGCGGACAATTGCGGCCCGTGCCTTCGACGTGACCCGCTATCTTCTTCCCCTTGCAGCGAAAACGAACGTGGGTCAGGTCGTGAGTATCCGGACCTTGGAGAAACAGATCACGCGTCTCTTGTCGTCCCAGATGCCGGAGTTACGCGCCATTGGCGAGGAATTGAAAGAAGCCTGCCGGCGCTCACCGGTGAATCTCTGGAACCAGCTCTGCGGACAGGCCGAAGGGCCCGCCGATCCCTTGGCTCCCACGCTGGCTCGTCATGCCAGAGAAAATCCGTATCAAGAGTCCGTTTATTCGGATGTAGCCCGCTATGCGAAAGAAGCCTTGCGCGGCACTGGACTTGACCAGCCCGCGAATTGGGACGACGTGGAGCCGGTCGACCTCATCGATCCCCATCATCCACTTGACGAAATCGTCGCGACGCTGCTGTATCGTGTCACGCATGCCCCGTACCGGAATATCCTAGCGATCGTGCAGGAGTGGTCTGACAAGCAGAAACAGGACACGATCGAGGCAGCGATCAGGCAGCGAGGACCCTACGATGAGCTGATCAAAGAATTTCGCAGCGGCTATGCCTTCACGTTCGATGTGTTGATGGACATTGGCGCCTGGCGCGACATGCATCGCCACCGTCGGTGCCAGCAGATTCAGCAGAATTTCACCACGATTCATGGATATGATGTTCCACCCCCGCTCGTCGCCGCAGGTTTGGATCGAGAATATCGGCAGGCCATGGACGCCGTCCGCAATGACATCGAGTTGCTCAGGAAACAGGATCAGGAAGCGTCTCTCTATGCCATTCCGTTCGGCTTCAAGGTGCGGTGCCTGTTCAAGATGGATTATGCCGAGGCGGAGTATATCGCCAAGCTCCGTTCGGGTGTGAAAGGCCATTGGTCCTATCGCAGGGTCGCCTGGGAGATGAAACAGAAGCTGTCCGCACGCTATCCTGTGCTTGGAGAACAGATTCAGGCGACACCGCCCGATGTCGAAGACACCCTGAGCCGGTAACATCCTCTGGCCAGACATGATGACCCATCAGCCGCAATGCGAAGCCGCGATCCTGACTGGAGCGTGGGAGACACTTTTTGCCGAGGCGTCGGCTTGGAAGAGACCACAAGAGGCGGCTGGAACAGGGGATCCACGGCCGCACTTCGCGGAGAACGTCGTGTATCTCATCCGGGGTCAGTTTGCCGAGGCGTGGAAAGCCCATGCGCGCTGTCTTGAGGACGAGGGCGACATTGCAACGGTCCGATCTTGGGTGGACTCCCTCGTTGGGCGACAACCGGACAACAGCCATGTGCACCTCCTCCGTGGCCTCTTCCTGTCCCAATCCGGTTCATCGGAACAATCGATTCCGTGCTACAAAGAAGCGGCCAGACTGAATCCGCAATCCGCCTATCCCCATTACTTTCTCGCCCAGATCCATCAGCGGGCGAACCATCTTGAAATGGCGATCAAGGAATACAAAGAAGCCGTGCGATTAGATCCGGCCTATGGACCGGCGAGAACCAATCTGGGCGTGGCCTATCAGGAACAGGGCCGGCTGGAGATGGCGATCAAGGAATATCGTGAGGTCATCAAGTTGCAGCCGAACGATCCCGTGGCCCACGCCAATCTTGGCTGCGCCTTGGCAGAGCAAGGCAAAATGGAGCCGGCGATGCAGTCATACAAGGAAGCGCTCAGGCTCAATCCCAACGATGCAGAAGTGTACTTTGCCTTGGGCGGTCTCTATGAAACCAGGGGCCGTCTCGATCTGGCGCAGAAAAGTTACCGCGATGCTCTGAACGCCGATCCCGACTTCGGCGCCGCGCATTCCGCCTTGGGGTGGTTGGCGCTCCAGAAGAACCGTCTGCAAGAATCGCAAGAATCATTCAGTCGCGCCCTTAAGTGCAACGCCGAAGACGCCGGCGCTTATCATGGCATTGCGGAGATCTATGCCCTGCGCGGCAAACGCCAGAGCGCGATGGAGAACTACAGCAAGGCGCTGAAGTATTATCGCGATCC
>DKBD01000098.1:0-1274 GCA_002451055.1 Nitrospira sp. UBA6909
CGTCGTGACCGAAATTCTAGCGTAACCCGATGTCTGGTACTTGTGAGCGAAGGAGCAGGAAGTGAAAGTCGATCAACGAATCAGGATCAGGCTTCGCGGGTTTGATTATCGCGTATTGGATCAGTCTGTCATGGAAATTGTGGAGACGGTTCGTCGGAGCGGGGCCAAGGTTGTCGGGCCGATTCCGCTTCCCACGAAGATCGAAAAGATAACCGTGCAGCGGTCCACGCATGCTGACAAGAAGTCACGAGAGCAGTTTGAGATGCGTACACATAAACGCCTGCTGGATATCATGGAGCCAACGCCGGAAACGATGGATTCGCTGATGAAGTTGAATTTGGCGGCTGGTGTGGATGTGGAAATTAAATTGTGAATTGTGTGCGAGAGGCTCAGTTTCTGACTTCGGCCATGTGGGGATGATCCTTCTGGATTGAGACAGATATGACAAACGGATTGTTGGGAAAAAAACTTGGAATGACTCAAATCTTTGATCAGAACCGGCTGACGCCTGTAACGGTGATCGAGGCGGGTCCTTGTCGCGTCGTCACGGTGAAGACCAAAGAGAGGGATGGGTATGAGGCGGTTCAGCTCTCTTTTGGTGAGGTGAAAGACCGAAAGCTCTCGAAGGCAGAATTGGGACATCTCAAGAAGAATGGGGTCCCGGCCAGTCGAGTGCTTCGTGAGTTCAAGAAAGAGGGCGAAGTTACGGTTGGGCAAACCGTGACAGTTGACGTGTTCAAGAAGGATGACTGGGTCGATGTGATCGGGGTGTCGAAGGGGAAAGGTTTTCAGGGCGTGGTACGCCGACACAATTATGCCGGTGGACCGGAGTCTCATGGGTCTATGTTTCATCGGCACCCTGGTTCGATCGGAGCCAGTTCATTTCCTTCTCGCGTGTGGAAAGGGAAGGCGTTGCCAGGCCATATGGGATCAGAGAGGGTTACGGTGCAACGCTTAAAGGTCGTCGAGTCCAGGCCGGACGAGCACTTGCTATTTGTTCGCGGTGCCGTTCCTGGAGCGGCCAATGGGATTGTTGTCGTCCGAAAGTCAAAGAAGAGTTAACTCATGCCGATCGTTGATGTTCTTGATTTAGAGAGTAAGAAAGTCGGGACTGTGGAATTGCCGGGGGCAGTGTTTGGGTGTGAGTCTCGTCCCGCATTGGTCCATGAAGCCGTGATTATGCAGCGGGCCTGCGAACGCCAGGGAACTGCATCTACGTTGCGTCGCGGTGAGGTGAGTGGTTCCGGAAAGAAGCCCTGGAAGCAAAAGCATAC
>DKBD01000098.1:1285-6543 GCA_002451055.1 Nitrospira sp. UBA6909
GCGCTGGTCATCGCAGGGAAGGATCAATCAGGTATCTTGCTGGCCGCTCGGAACTTAGCGGATGTAAAAGTGCTGAGCCCTGATCAGCTGAATGTATACGATATCGTCCGTGCCGGAGTGGTTGTGGTCCCTCAGCGTGAGTTGGGGCATGTACAAGAGGTTTGGTCGTGAAGGTGGAATTGCACGCGGTGTTGGTTCGGCCGCTCCTAACGGAGAAAATCACAGGCCTCCGTGAAGCTACGAATACGGTTGGTTTCATCGTGCATCCTGAGGCGAATCGGCTTCAGATCAAGCAGGCCGTTGAAGCGCTGCTCAAGGTGAAGGTGCAAAGGGTGAACGTTCTGAATATGCCAGGAAAGCTTAAACGGTTGGGCCGATTCTCAGGGCGGAGATCAGACTGGAAGAAAGCGTTTGTCACCCTCAAGAAGGGTGAAAAGCTTGAAATGTATGAAAGCGCATAAATGCACCTTATTCGGCAGCAAGTAAAAAGGTGAGATCGTCAACATGGGATTGAAATCATATAGACCAACATCTCCCGGGCGACGGGATATGACTGCAGTTACTACCGAGGATCTCAGCGCGAAGAGACCGGAGAAATCGCTTACATCGTTTCACCTTCGAACCGGAGGCCGGAACAACGACGGCCGTATGACTATCCGTTTTCGGGGCGGTGGGCATAAGCGTCTGTACCGAAAGATCGATTTTCTTCGCGACAAGGTGGGGATTCCTGCACGAGTCCAGGCGATTGAGTACGATCCGAATCGGTCGGCACGCATTGCTTTACTGAAATATCGTGATGGAGAGAAGCGATACATTCTGGCTCCGGTGGGCATGAGGGTGAATGATGAGGTTCTCTCCGGTCCACAGGCTGAAATTCGACCGGGGAATGCCCTTCCTTTGGCTAATATGCCACTGGGCACGACGGTTCATAATATCGAGCTGAAGCCAGGAAAGGGCGGACAGCTGATTCGTAGCGCCGGCGGGGTCGCTCAGGTGATGGGGCGTGACGGAGATTATGTGCAGGTTCGGTTGAAGTCCGGAGAAATGCGAAGAATCCTCGGGGTGTGTATGGCGACGGTCGGGCAGGTTGGAAATCTCGACCATGAGAATATCACCGTGGGAAAAGCCGGTCGGAGTCGATGGAAGGGGAAGCGGCCACATGTGCGAGGGGTCGTGATGAACCCCGTTGACCATCCTCATGGCGGGGGAGAGGGTAAGTCTGGGCAGGGCAATCCACATCCAGTGTCGCCTTGGGGGATGCCGACAAAAGGGTACAAGACGAGGAAGAATAAGAAGACCGGAAAGTTTATTATTGCCAGAAGAAAGTCAGGAGTGCGCAATGCCTAGATCGATCAGCAAGGGAGCGTTTATCGACGCACATCTCCTCAGGAAAGTTGAGCAGATGAACCAGACCAAGGATCGCAGGCTGATCAAGACATGGTCAAGGCGTTCCACTGTCATTCCTGACATGATCGGGCATACGTTTGCGGTTCATAATGGTAAAAAGTTTATTCCCGTGTTTGTGACCGAAAATATGGTGGGACACAAGCTCGGCGAGTTTGCGCCGACCAGGTTTTTCAAAGGCCATGGTCAGGCCAAAAGCGAAAAGGCTGTTCCACTCAAATAGGGGACCGAGAGTCGTCACGGACAGGAACTATTTTCCTGGAGCCGGACGGCTGGATTGCAAAGATGACAGAAGCACATGCCATACTTCGATTTGTTCGGGTCGCGCCTCGCAAGGCCAGGCCGGTGATCGACATGATCAGGGGGCAACAGGTCCCCATGGCTCTTGCGATGCTGAAACATACGCCGCGGCATGCGGCCCGAGTGGTTGAGAAAATTCTTCGTTCCGCCGTCGCGAACGCCGAACAGAAGGAAATGGGCGACAGCGAGTCGATGGTGATCTCCAAGGCCTTTGTGAACTGCGGTCCGATCTATCGGCGCGCCAGGCCTCGATCGATGGGGCGCGCAAATGCAATACAGAAACGGACGAGTCACATTACCGTTGTCGTGACCGCGCCGATCATCCAGGGAAGCAAAAAGTAGGGGTTTTTTTACAGTCACCGATTACTGAGGCAGACGTCGTATGGGGCAGAAGACAAATCCAATAGGGTATCGCCTAGGTTACAACTATACATGGAATTCTCGCTGGTATGCCGGCAAGGATTACGCAAAGCTCTTACATCAGGACGTCAAGATCAGAAAGATGGTGAAGGCCAAGCTCTATCATGCCGGTGTGGCTAAGGTGGAGATTGAACGTTCCGGAGATCAGACCCGAGTGATTATTCATACGGCCAGGCCAGGTATCATCATCGGTCGAAAGGGAGCCGAGGTCGACAAGCTCAAGGCGGATCTCGAGAGACAGTACGGCGGGCAGGTGTACATCACAGTTAAGGAGATCAAGAAGCCAGAGCTTGATGCCCAACTTGTCAGCGAAAACGTTGCCACGCAGCTCGAAAAGAGAGTGGCCTTTCGTCGAGCTATGAAACGAAGTGTTCAGTCGGCGCTTCGACTCGGCGCGCAGGGAATCAAGATTATGGTGGCCGGTCGCTTGGGTGGGGCGGAAATCGCACGGACTGAATGGTATCGAGAGGGGCGTGTGCCGTTGCATACGCTTCGCGCGGAAATCGACTATGGCTTTGCCGAAGCCCATACGACTATGGGCCAGATCGGGGTGAAGACCTGGATCTATAAGGGAGAGTTGCTTCCACCGCAGCCTATCAAGCCAGACTCGGTTATGGAGCGCCGCTTCGGCTAAGGAGACAGACTGTGTTAGCGCCAAAAAAAGTCAAGTTCAGAAAAATGCAAAAGGGCCGAATGAACGGCAAGGCCTATCGAGGCGGCCAGATTACATTGGGGCAGTTTGGTCTCAAGGCGCTGGAGCCTGGATGGGTGACGAGCCGCCAAATTGAGGCTGCGAGAATCGCGATTACCCGATATGTCAAGCGGGGCGGGCAGGTGTGGACGCGTATTTTCCCGGATAAGCCGATCACGAAGAAGCCGGCAGAAACCCGAATGGGCAAGGGAAAGGGAAATCCGGAATACTGGGTTGCTGTGGTGAAGCCCGGCCGAATTCTCTATGAGATGGATGGAGTGGCTCCAGATGTTGCCCGAGAGGCGTTTCGTCTGGCGTCTCATAAGCTGCCTGTCGCGACGAAGCTGGTCGTTCGAGGAGAGTTCGGGTAAGACGTTGGGTTGTCGGAGGGGGAAGGGATATGTCATTGGATCTGAAAGAGATACGGCAACTGACGGAAAGTGAACTTGTGGAAAAGGAAAAGCAACTCGTGCAGGAGCTGTTCAACCTGCGATTTCAGTTCGGCACCGGTCGGCTGGAGAATCCGATGCAGATCCGGAAGACGAAAAGGGATATTGCCAGGGTTAAGACGGTGATCCGACAGTTGCAGCAGTCGACTGAAACGGCCAAAGGGTAAGGGAAGATATGTCTGAAAGCGTGAAAAGACGCCAATGTTTCGGGAATGTCGTCAGCAACAAGATGCAGAAGACGGTTGTCGTGGTCGTCTCGCGATCCGTTGTGCATCCCCTCTATAAAAAAGTTTTGAAAAGGGTGACACGATTAAAAGCGCATGATGAGGGTGGGGTATGCAAGGTCGGCGATCGTGTCAGGCTCACCCAAACCAGGCCACTCAGCAAAGAGAAAAATTGGCGGGTTGTTCAGATCATGCAAAAAGGACAACCGGAAAAATAAAAGGGGCACCGATTTGGGGTCACTAGATCTCACGGTATGCACGGAATGTATTCATGATTCAAAACTACACCTACATGGATGTGGCTGATAACTCTGGCGCAAAGCAAGCTATGTGCTTTCATGTGTTCGGAGGCACCAAGCGCCGGTACGCCTCGTTGGGAGACATCGTTGTCGTCGCCGTGAAGGAAGCGATTCCACAGGCGAGTGTGAAGAAAGGCGATGTCAGCCGCGCGGTTATCGTGCGAACGACCAAGGAGGTCCGGCGTGAGGATGGTTCGTATATCAAGTTCGATCGGAATGCCTGTGTCTTGATCAATAAAGATGGCGAACCCATCGGGACACGCATTTTTGGACCGGTCGCGCGCGAATTGCGGTGGAAGAAATTTATGAAAATCATCTCCCTTGCACCTGAGGTGCTGTAGGGATCGGCGAGCGAGGACATTGTGCAGGCACTTCGTAAGAGCAGAATCAGGAAAGGCGACACGGTTGTTGTGATCACCGGCCGTGAGCGAGGGAAAAGCGGTAAGGTCCTCTCGGTGGATCTTGGTGAGGGCCAGGTGGTTGTCGAGAAGCTCAACATCATCAAGCGGCACACAAAGCCCAATCAGAAGGTGAAGCAAGGGGGTATTCTTGAACGTGAGGCCCCCCTCCACCTTTCGAAAGTCATGCTGGTCTGTCCCGTGACGCAGAAGCCTACGCGGGTGGGAATCAGAAAGTCTGAAGACGGGCGGCGTGTGCGATTCAGTAAGAAATCGAACGAAACAGTAGAGTAAGTGGGGCATTCGAAATGGCGAAGGCAGAAAAAGGTCGCACCGGAAAACCGACCGACCGAAAACCATCAAAAAAAGAAGCAGCGGCTCCGCAAGAGCTGGATCACGGTAGCGAAGAGTCAAAGTTTCAGCCGCGGTTGCGGGACACGTACAAGCAGAAGGTCGTGCCGGCATTGATGAAGGAATTTGGGTACAAGAATATTATGCAGGTGCCAAGGCTTGAGCGTGTGGTATTGAACGTCGGCATGGGCGAGGCGTTGCAGAACGTGAAACTGTTGGAAAGCGCCGTTGCCGAATTGGGCTTGATCACCGGACAAAAGCCCGTTGTGACAAGGGCCAAGAAGGCCATTGCCGGCTTTAAGCTCAGGCAAGGCTTGCCGATTGGTGCTAAGGTGACGCTCCGCAGCCGTCGCATGTATGAATTCTTCGATCGCCTGGTGACATTGGCGCTCCCCAGGATCCGAGACTTCCGTGGAGTTTCCCCGAAATCTTTTGATGGTCGAGGGAACTACACATTTGGTTTGAAGGAGCAGTTGATTTTTCCGGAAATCAAGTACGATGACGTGGCATCGATCCACGGTATGGATATTACGATTGTGACGACGGCTAAGATGAACGAAGAAGGAAAGGTTTTACTTAAACAGTTAAACATGCCGTTTCGGACGTAAGCTAGTATCCGCATCGGCGATGCTCGCTGAAAGGAGTGTTCGTGGCACGATTAGCGCTAAGAAATAAGGCGACGGCTGAGGCGAAATTTCTTAGCGCTAATCGTGCCACGAACA
>DKBD01000136.1 GCA_002451055.1 Nitrospira sp. UBA6909
AGCTTTGATTGAAAAACCGGCGTAACTATCATGCCTGTGAGGATCAAAAAGTACCATCTTTCAGAAATCGCAGCTACGTGATCCTCTTAGATCAAGTGGGTACAAGCATGAACTGGGAATCCTTGTGCCGGAATGCCGACCGACTGTTGTTTCGGCAACAGGCCATTCACCAATGCAAGCAAGAAGAAGAAAGAAGAGGAGCGCACATGTCACAGACGACGATGAACGGAGTCATCAATGGTGTCGATGTGGAGCGGTTGGGTCAGACGATCCAGGCCGTGCAGAAGGATCCAGGATTGGCTAAATCACAGTTCCGAGCCGTCAATCGTTGGATACATGGTGGCCACAATCGGTCCACAATTCAGGGATTCTATGCAGCTGGACAGGAGGATACATCGCGTACACAACCCTTCGTATTCGATGCGGACGAGCCAGCTGTGCTGCTGGGACAGGACAAGGGGGCCAACCCGGTTGAGTTTGTGTTACACGCATTGGCAGCCTGCGTGACGACCTCACTTGTATACCACGCGGCGGCGCGGGGGATTACGATCGAGTCGGTGGAGTCGCAGTTGGAGGGAGACCTTGATCTGCAGGGTTTTCTTGGTCTCTCCGACCAGGTCCGTCGAGGGTATAAGGAGATTCGGGTCGAGTTCAAGGTGAAGTCCAATGCGTCATCTGAGCAATTGGAGGAGTTAACGAAACTCTCGCCGGTCTACGACATCGTATCGAATCCGGTGCCTGTTTCAATCGCCATCACGGCGGAACCAACGAACTAACTAACCCATGCCGCACCCGACAATCATTCGGGGTGGCGCAAGAAGAATAAGGAGGCTGCCATGAAACGTGTTGTCGCATTTGTCTACGGAACTCTGTGCTATCTGCTGTTCCTTGCCACCTTTCTTTACGGGGTGGCCTTTCTCGGCAACTTCGGCCTCGATCGGACCATCGACGGAGCCGCGACCGTGCCATTCGGCCAGGCGTTGCTTGTCAACACATTGCTGCTGGGGTTGTTCGCTGGACAACACAGCGTGATGGCCCGGCCCAGTTTCAAACAGTGGTGGACCACATTTATTCCCACGCCGGTTGAACGGAGCACCTACGTGCTCTTCTCAAGCTTGGCTCTCCTGTTGCTCTTTTATGCTTGGCAGCCGATGGGAGGGACAATCTGGGAGGCGCAGGATCCGATTGTGCGCGGAGCGATGTATAGCCTCTTTGCAGGCGGCTGGCTGTTGATTCTCGTGACGACGTTCATGATCAATCACTTTGATCTCTTCGGGATGCGGCAGGTCTGGCTCTACCTCACGGGCCAACCCTATACTCCGTTGAAGTTCACGAAGCCTGGCTTCTATCGATATGTCCGCCATCCGCTCTACGTCGGCTGGTTACTCACCTTCTGGGCCACTCCGACGATGACGGCGGCCCATCTGGTCTTTTCGATCACGACGACCGCCTATATCTTGATCGCCATCCAGTTTGAAGAGCGCGATCTGGTCACGGCCCACGGGTCGGCTTATGACGACTATCGGAAACAGGTGCCCATGCTGGTGCCAGGTCTTCGTCCCACTGTACAGAGCGACCTACGTGTGAAAACCGCCTGAATGAGGTCAAGAATCTCGCCGGCGGCACGGCCTCCCGTGCCGCCGGAACGCCGCTGAGCCAACTTCGTGCGGCAAGTTCACGAATCTGATGGTTCCTCGATCGGTCCCGCCCACTCCCCTTTCGCCAACGCGACCTCTTGATAACCGCCATCCGGCCATTGAAACTGGCCTGCTTCGTCCACCAGCACAATGAACGGATCGATCTCGTGTACCTCACCGCGAAACCAGTACCAGCCGGATACCGCCGGCTTCACTCTGGTCCATTTCAACATCGAGAAATGGTTCCTTTTCGCATGACTGATGAGTTTGTTACAGTCTAACCGGATAATGGCCCACGATATCATGGACAAGCTCCCAATAGAAGATGCCCTGCCCGTACTCCACGATGCCTTGGCAATCGCGTGCAATGCGCTGCTGACTGCGCCCCCCGGCGCGGGAAAGACCACGCGCGTGCCACTGGCGTTGCTCGATGCGCCATGGCTCCAAGGCAAGAGACTGCTCATGCTGGAGCCGCGACGGCTGGCCGCTCGTGCAGCTGCTCGCCGCATGGCGGTCACACGTCATGAATCCGTCGGCGAGACAGTTGGGTACCGGATGCGCTTGGACACCAAAATCGGGCCGACGACAAGGATAGAAGTCGTCACGGAAGGGGTTCTGACCAGGCTGCTCCAACAGGACCCGGCGTTGGACGATTACGCGGCGGTGCTCTTTGACGAATTCCACGAGCGAAGCCTCCAGGCTGATATAGGCTTGGCCCTCTGCCTGGAAACTCAACGGCTGTTCCGTCCAGACCTGCGCCTCCTTGTCATGTCCGCCACGTTGGATTGCGGGCCTGTGAGGGTCCTCCTCGGCAATGCCCCAACGATTCGATCCGAAGGAAACATGTATCCGGTAGAAACCTGCTATCTCGATCAACCCGTGACCGGTCACCTTGATGTCGCCGTGACCCAGATCGTCCGACGCTCGCTCGCCCAAGATCACGGAAGCCTCCTCGTATTCTTGCCGGGCATGGCGGAAATACGCAGAGTCGAGCGGAAGCTGCAAGAGGCACATCTTGGCCCTGCCGTTCACATTGCGCCGCTGCACGGGGACTTGCCGCAGGAGGCACAGGACAGGGCCATCGCGCCCGCCGCATTAGGCGCCAGAAAAGTCGTGCTCGCCACCTCCATTGCCGAAACGAGTCTGACGATCGACGGCATCCGCGTGGTGATCGACGCAGGTCTTCTGCGCGTACCGAGATTCGATCCTCGTTCCGGCCTCACGAGATTGGAAACCATCCGCGTCACACAGGATTCAGCCGACCAGCGGCGCGGGCGAGCCGGACGATTGGAGCCAGGCGTCTGTTATAGGCTCTGGACGAAAAGAGAACAGTCACAACTTGCGCCGCGTCGTCCTCCGGAGGTGTTGGAGGCCGACCTCGCACCGATGGTCCTCGACTTGGCCCGGTGGGGCGCACGTGACCCATCGGAACTGTCCTGGCTCACCGTCCCGCCNNAAACGGATGGCGGATCTCCCGCTGCATCCTCGCTTGTCGCACATGCTGTTGAGAGCCGTTCCGCTCCATTGGACCGGCCTCGCCTGTGACCTGGCGGCGCTGCTCAGCGAACGCGACCCGTTCCGGAGTTCGTCGGCCGGGAAACAGGCCGACCTTCGGTTCAGGCTTGACGCCCTGCGCGGCGACCGAGAACAGACCGAGGGCTCAACGGTCGACCGCAGGACCATCCACCGCATCACACAGACGGCAGATCTGTGGAAGAAGCAACTGAACCAACCCGCCGATCGACTGCAGTCGGACAGGCCTACAGAGACGGGGCAGGCGGGACCGCTGCTTGCGCTCGCCTATCCGGACCGAATTGCGCAGCGTCAAAAAGGAGGAGACGCACGCTACCTACTGGCAAACGGGCGGGGCGCCATCTTCGCCCACCCAGACCAGCTGGCATCGGAGCCGTATCTGGTCATCGCTGATCTGGACGCCGGATCTCAATGGGCGCGCATCGACCTGGCCGCACCGGTATCACTTGAGGACATCGAGCGCCTGTACGCAGACGAAATCATTACCGCGGAAGCAGTCGTGTGGGATGAACGGACTGCCTCGGTTCGGGCGTCACGGCAACGCCGACTCGGCGCGCTGGTGTTATCCGAACAGGCCCTGTCGAAGCCCGATCCTGCCTTGATCACCGGAGCCTTATTGGACGGCGTGCGCCGCGCGGGTGTGCAGACGTTGGCATGGACGGCGGAGCTCGAACAGTGGCGGGCAAGGGTGCAATTTCTCAGGAGGATCGAAGGCCCCGATTCAACCTGGCCGGACTTGTCTGATGACACCTTAAGGCAAACACTTGAAGAGTGGCTGGGACCTTATTTGGACGGCGTCACGACACTCGACCGGGTCCAGCGCCTTGATTTGACGGAGCCGTTACGGGCACTTCTTGCCTGGGACCAGCAACGCGATCTCGACCGCCTGGCTCCGACCCATTTCACCGTGCCGAGCGGATCGAAGATTCGGATAGACTATGACGGGCAGGATCTTCCTGTTTTGCCTGTCCGGCTCCAAGAAATGTTCGGCTCCAAAGAAACCCCGCGGATTGCCGGAGGCAAGATTCCGCTCATGCTGCATTTACTCTCACCGGCTAAACGACCGGTGCAAGTCACGCAAGATCTGGCTGGATTTTGGGCCAGGGCCTATCAGGATGTGCGCAAGGAACTGCGCGGCCGCTACCCCAAGCACCATTGGCCGGAAAACCCGCTCGCGGCACCACCGACGGCGAAGACGAAACGACCGACTCAGTAACACCGAGGAGGAGTGCGTTCGGAAGCGGCGCAACCCTGCCACAAGACATCACGCTCACCGCCCGTTCGACGAATGTGCCAGAACAAAACTCCTGGTGAATAAAACTAAGACAAGAAGTTGACGAGGTTCGCATGGACCACATGGTCCGTCCCGATACGTGGTTGTTACCATCCGTCGCTTGGCTCCGTTCTTAAGCATCGATGCCCTGGATATCCTTCCCCTTCAATAGGACCTTCTTTCAGAGGCTCGGCGTTTGACGGACAAGAAACAGCACTCTGGATTGGTAATTGAGACTCCAGTCATCGGAAAACCGTTGAGGCTGTGGATAGAGAGCGAACAGTTGATGTGGCAGCTGCTCCAGCAGCGATGATTATAGGATGTCAAGTTATTCTTTCCAGGAATGCACGAAGTGCCGTTGAAATCGCCACGAAGCCACTATTAGTTGTGGTCTCCTCCGCAGGTTGCGGATGCCTAAAAACTAGGCAGATTGATAAATAAACCGTAATTCGAGCTGTCTTTTGCACCATTAAACAGGCTTGCCCACAAGGTTATCCACAGAAGATGGGGACGAAGTCTTGGAACATTATTGTACAGAATCAAGGATTGCACAAAAGTTCGACACGGACTGCGATATCCAGAAGTATTGCCTCACGGATCGTCGCCCAAGGGCGAGTGGTCTGGATCAGAACCGAGGAAGAGCACCGAGGTTTTTCACCAGGAATCGGGTGCGGTTTATTGAGATTGCAGAAGACCATCGGGCCCGCATCGTGAACATGGTCACAGCCCTCGACCGATCGCACGGACTATCAGTCTGATCTATTTCGAGAACGATGCGGCTAGGCTGCTCGAAGCTGAATCGCCTCCACCCGTACGCGGGCCAACCCTTGTGAAACAAATCCCAGTTTCTTGGCTGCCCCCCAACTGAGATCAATGATCCGTTTCCCGGAGTGGGGATTGTGCTCGCTGGGGAATGGGCCCCGATCGTTTACCCGCACGACTAGCGACCGGCCGTTGCTCAGATTTGTCACCAGTACGTGCGTCGGCAGCGGCAAATACTTATGCGCCGCCGTGAACGCCCGGGGTTTGAACAATTCTCCATTGGCCGTCATGTGGCCGTCGGCTTTCCGCCGAGTTTCTTCGCCGTACCAGGATGCCACCCCAGTCTCCTCGTACCGTTCGGCCTCGGCCAAAGACATCGGCACATAGTGACGCCCCTTGACGGTGTAGGGGGAATTTTTCACCCGATCCTGTCGAACGGCCTCTTTCGCGGGAAGCCCATCGATCGTCTCCAGCTCCTCATGTGTAAACGGGTAACTCAAGGGGGCGCGGATCACCTCAAACGTATACTTCCCGATGTAATACACCAGTTTGGTTGTGCCTTTGGTCAGTTGATATGTTCCTTTGAGAACCCAAATCGTGCCCTTGACCGTTCCCTTGATGACTTTGTAGGTAGTTTTGATCACCGAGCACCCGGTAAGATCCAGGGCGGCGAGGAGCAAGGGCAGCACGAAGACATATGTTGCCAGACGCTTGATACGGCTCTTCGAGGGTGACCGGTCGGACGTTATTATGGTTGCATCGCGCTTCATCGTTCCGCTGCTGTCAAACTAGATCGGCCGTAGAGAAATTGCAAGGTCTCCGTCACACTCGGCCAGCCTTCATCTGAGACCCGCCGAACGCCTTGTCGAGTCGAGGAGACAGGAACCTACCAGTGGGCGGAACCGGCCCCCTCATTCTTCACGAACGTCTCTGCCGTGAGCGCCTCTTTCATCACGTGGGAATATCCCTTGTGCCGTCGTAGGAGGCGCGGGACTGGAAGGAGAATTTCACCTGGTCGCCGTCTTTGACCGGCGAATCCTCTGATCCGATCTTCTTGTTGACGGTGATGAGCGTCTCGCGGCTGATGATGAAGCGGAGCAGTCCGCCGAGTGTGTCAGGATTCGCCTCGACCAGCCTCTTCACCGTCGTCGGCGCGGGCAGACTCACTTCAATTTCGCCCTCTCCCACCGCATCACGCAATGTGTTGCCGAGCACCAGCACCGTCACCATAAGATCTCAACTCCACCGGAGCGTATAGCGGATAGCATATGGCACAGGCCGAAAACAGATTCAATCGACAAAGGTCATTCATGGTTCATGACACAGATAGGACGATCCGCCTGATCCTGCCATGAGCCAAAAGCCATTCGCCGTCAGCTCTTTTCACCCGCATCATAGGCTTCGAGCAGCATCTGCGCCACATGCTTGACTTCCACTCCTTGCCGCAACCCATTCTTCAATTGAATCATGCAAGCAGGACAACTCGTGGCCACCACCTCCGCGCCGGCCTGTTTCACCGCGCGGGACTTCCGTTCAAAGATTTTCCGGGACGTATCGTAATCCTTCACGATGAACGTTCCCGCTCCGCCGGCACACCGATCGGCATCCGGCATTTCGATGAAATCGACGCCGGGCAACGAGGCCAATAGCTTCCTCGGCTCTTTCGTCACGCCCGCGGCCCGCAAGTGGCACGAAGAATGGTATGTGACGGATCTTGTACTCCCAGCTGCCTGCTTCATCGGAGGCTGCTGCGGCGAACGGGCGACAAACTCGGTAATGTGCATCACTTTCTTGGCCAGCTGCTCAGCCTGCAGGCGCTCCTCGCCACCCGCAAACAAGGTGGGATAGTCCTTCAGCATGAGCGTGCAGGAGGCGCAACCGGTCACAATCGTGTCGTAGGGCGCCAAGGACTTCAGATTGAACCGGGCTCCGTCACGTGCAAGATCGAGATGTCCATATGTCTGAATCGGCGTTCCCGAACAACGCTGCGGCGGCAAGGCCGGCTCTACTCCATGTTTCCGCAGCACGCCGATGACGGCGTCGCCGACGCCGTCATCGAAATAGTTCGC
>DKBD01000015.1:0-2634 GCA_002451055.1 Nitrospira sp. UBA6909
CTCTAAAAAGATGGAGAAATCAGCTGCCACCTGAAAAATCTTTTTTAACTTGTGGGAGCAGCTTGCATCCTTCCCTCCTGTGGACGTGCCGCGTGACACGCACCTATGATGGATGGCTCGGGGAGTGGATGGCGAGGTCCGCATGGTCCCGGATGATCTCCGGAGAAACCTCCGCTACTTGTTCAATGGAAGAGAGGGGCTCTCAATAGGTGCGATTCCGCATGAATGCACGTGATCATCACCTGGCCCCGAATAGTAGAGGGACACCTCCTGTGAATTATCCGTTGCTGAGGAATATGGTAGGGGAATTCAGCAACGACGAGAACTAGGGAAAATACCAGAAGTGCGAGGAGATATGGCTAAGGCCCAATTGAACGGACATGAGGGCTTCGGACGTAGATGATAGGGACAGCTGAGAATGCATGATGTGAGCGGCGGCCGTGCTTGACATATAAGAACCTAGTGATTCAAAAGTAGGATCGACTCTCATTTCCCCATGTCATTCTTCACCCGTAGTTAGAAGAATTAGGCGCCGGATGAGAATTCCAACCAGGAAGATAATAATATTGAACAATGTGAAGTGCTTATCTGCCATGGCCTATATCACACGATGAGAACGATCCACCGTGTCACCTTCCAACAGGACGGAATTACCTACGATGCTGAAGAGGGGCAGTGGTTGTATGACGTGTGCGAGGCCGCTGGAGCGTCTGTCCCATTCGCCTGTAAAGCCGGCGCGTGTGGCACCTGTGCGACTCAGATTGTAGAAGGCGAAGAGAGCTTAGGACCGCAGAGAGCTCGAGAGATTCGGACATTAGAAAGCAATGGTCTGGACGCTAAGCAGTATCGACTCTTGTGTCTGGGGGACGTCCATGGACCGCTCACCTTGGGGGCGAGCGCGAAAACGCAACACGGGGCCGCCTCACTTGGTTTGTTCAAGGCACGCGTTGAAGAATATCGCCCGCTTACCTTGACGGTCTGTGAGCAGAGATTTGCAATCGAGTCGGGGGAAATCCAATTTTGTCCTGGCCAATATATGATCTTTCATGTACCGGGACTCGACAAAGTCATTCGGCGATCCTACTCGATTTCTTCACATCCTTCCGACAGGACACATTTCGAGATTTGTGTGCGCGCCGTGTCCGGTGGGTTCTGTTCGAATTTCATTCATCGGCTCCGCCCAGGGGACCGTGTCCAGGTCGAAGGCCCCTGCGGCGACTTTCGATTAGCTGACGGATCACAGCGAGACATTCTGATGATCGCGACGGGAACCGGTATTGCGCCCATCAAATCGATGTTGCTGTCTCTTCTCGGACACACCGACACTCGCCGGATCCGATTGTTCTTTGGATTGCGGAATGTCTCTGACCTCTTTTATACCAAATTGCTAAGCGATCTGAATGGAAGCCATCCCCGATTCGAACCGACCATCATCCTCTCACAACCAGACCCGATGGGCTGGCATGGATTGCGAGGTCGCGTCACCGACTTGATTCATGAACAGGTGTCTGCCGACCAGGTCTCAAACACTGATGCATACCTATGTGGAGGGCGTCCCATGATTGAGGAGGCCAAACGATTGCTCATCAATAAGGGTATGAAGGTCGACCAAATCCGCCACGAAAACTTTTTCTAGAGGATCAATTTACGGTTAATAGCTCAGGATCCAACGGTCAGAAACGGGCAGGGTTATGGTCACCTGCCCGGTCGTACAAACCAGCCTTCGAGATGGGCGTTCATTCCTTACTGGACTTGAGAGAGATGGGTGACGGCACTGTCGGCGTGTTTCGTGGCCACGTCAGCATGACCAGCCTTACCATGCTCAATCGCCTCTTTCAGGTTGGTAATGGCTTCTGCCAAATGCGGGTCCTTACCTCCTCCCAAGGCCTTCTGCAGCGACGCTTCGGCATGAGTCACAAGCTTATCAGCATGACCCTGTTTGCCATGGTCCATGGCTTCCGTCGCATGCTTGATGGCATCTCTGACGTTTTGCTTTTCGTGACGCACGACATCGCGTCGTGCCCCACCTTCGGCAAATGCTGATTGGAGAGGCAGGGTAGTCGTGAGAACCGTGGCCAGAACTCCGGTCAGCGCTATGGCTAGGCGTGTATTATGTCGTGTCATATAGAACCTCCCTTGTTACGTTAGTCTTTCTCCTTTTTTTCCCTCAACACTATGACGCCCTGTGCTTTACTGGCATTGAGGTCCATCTCCGGAACTTTCTTATGCACCAGGTTCTGATGGCAATCGATGCAAGTAGCGCCCTCTGTTTCCATCTTGGCGTGCGCGGCCTTCGCAGATGCGCCGGGCGGCCTGGTATTCTTGTGACAGTCCCGGCAGGTGACGCTATCCCAATTTTTGAGTGACATGCGCGCATAGTGGGCCATGATCTGCCGGCGCTCGTCAAATTTCTCNNGTCCACAGGGCCAGATGGAAGTTCCCTAACCCCTGGGGGACGTGGCAGTCCTTGCAGCCCGGATCGGCCCCGAGCGCTCCGTAGTGCGAGGACTTTTTCAGCTCCTCATAGGGGTAGGTCTGAGAATGGCAGCTCACGCAGAACTCGGTCCTTGAGAGAGCGTGCTCCCCGCCGAATACCACGGCGATCGCTCCGACCATAATAAGTGCGCCTATCAG
>DKBD01000015.1:2664-3886 GCA_002451055.1 Nitrospira sp. UBA6909
AGGTTCTCGGCAGCAAGGTCCCATGAGCCTCCCCGCAAGACTTTGTATTTACCAGTTTCCGGCCCTTGAGGGTTTTTCGACGGGCTGGTGACATAATAGTTTGGGTCATACCAGTCGCTCACCCATTCCCAGACATTCCCCGCCAGGTCGTAGATTCCATAGGGGCTCTTCCCGTCTTGTAATTGGCCCACCGGCACCAACGCCTCATGGTTGTTCCACTTCTCCTTCCCATAGTTGGCTCGACGCGGATCGGGTGGATCGTTGCCCCAGGGGTAGATGCGCCCATCTGTCCCTCTTGCCGCCTTCTCCCATTCGGCTTCCGTTGGCAGCCGCTTACCGGCCCATCTGCAATAGTTGTTCGCATCCTTCCAATCGATATTGACAACCGGGCGGTTCTCATAGGGAGGCTGGGCCATGGTTGTCCACATCGGCGGCGGGTCAAAACTTGTGTCCTCTAGAAACTGCTCGTATTGCCCGATCGTCACTTCGTACACATCCATATAATAAGCATCNNCCATCGGTGCCTCATCTTTGACGATGACCTTCTGCGGTTGTGCGAGCTTCTTATAATCCGTGTGTTTGGAGGGTTTACCCTTATGGGAAAAGGTATGGACGAATGCGATCACTTTCCATATCTGGTCTTCTGAGAGGAGCGATTTCCAGGGCATCATTGACGTCTTTGGAATGCCTTCCGCCACGCGCCAGTACCAGTATCCGTCTGAGAAACGGCTGGTATTATTTTGGTCACGGAGCCCCCCTCCACTTTGTACCGGTCGTCCATCCTGACCGTGGCACGAGGTACAGGCGACAAGTGGGTGGGCCTCACCGAAGTAAATGTCTTTTCCCTCCTTAATGACTTTAGGATCCGTCCACCAACCGGCCGGCATATGTTTGTCGGCATAAGCAGCCGGAACTGGATCCAACGGCATGAGCTCTCCAGAGAAGGCTGTCCCTCCTGAGAGAGTAAGGCCCGATACGATGACCAGGATGAATTGCGGTATCTTTGTCCTCATTCACTACCTCCTTCCCGGGGCTATATGAAATCTAACAGAGTATTCTTTCATGTTCACGGTTTATATCTCGTAAAGCTCAGAGCCACCGGGGCAACCCTCAAGAGAATTGTGGGCGTGGATTGTCCTCCGCATACTGGACTGCAATACGGTCGTGATCTATGTGCGACCCAACGTCGCGAGCTTGTCGAGGCGCCAGGTCTCTCCCGGGG
>DKBD01000150.1 GCA_002451055.1 Nitrospira sp. UBA6909
GGCCTGTGCCAGCTCTTGCTCTTTCCCCGCCGCTTTCTGCTGCTCTCCTTCATCCACACGGCGCTTGGCCACGCTGAGTTCGTCAGTTTGTGCCGCAAGATCGGCTCGCGCCTTCTTGGAATTCTCGTGGATGCTGGATCGTAGGGTGTTAATCTCCGCGTCTTTGGCATGGAGCTGGAGAATCAACTCACCGATCCGTCGCTTTGCATTCTCCAGATTCCTGGCAGCAACTTGCCGTTCTGCATCGTCGTTTCTTTGTTTGGCCTGGGACAGACGGTTTTTTGTGGCATCAGTATCTTTCGGCACCTGACTCTTAGAATCTTCCAGCTCGCGCAGGGCTTTGAGTTCTTGCTCCTTTTGGATCAACTGTGTCTCCAAAGAACCGGCACGCTGCTTTTCCATGTCCAGCAGCTCATTCGCAACGAGAATCTTCTCGCGTAGCGAGGAGAGCTCGACCTCTTTTGCTGCAAGCTCCTGCTGGATCCGGTCCGGTTGCGCCTTCTTTCGCTCTCCGGCCTTCGAGGCCTGGATTGGGAGTGGNNGCGGCAAGAGAAACCGGCACATTTCCGCATAATAGTAGGGCGATAAGGAAGGTCGATAACTTGATGATCATGTCTCACCCCCGAGTGACTAAGGTGCAACGACCACAAAATGGAATCAGGCACCGCCATTGGCATTGCAAAAGCAATCCGCTCTGTGTTCATCATGAACCCCACACTCATGCACAGGCTGCACCTACGCTATTGATTCAGTATCGACACATTTCTTTCTTGGTAACGACTCTTCCCGAAGGAGAAGCAGGAGAACGGAAGGCGATCCTATCGCCTTGCTGATTCGAATGCAACCAACAACGTCGGGAGATCAAGTAATTGGCACCCACCTATCATATCCCGGCCAACAGCTAATTGACGGGACAGAGTGGAACCGGACGAAAGGAGCGATTCTCCCATTCAGTGACGCGACCTGCGCACCGACAACCTGCATGATTCACAAACGGGAAAAGCGGGAAAGAAAGAAAATGGGAAGAGCATACAGGATGGGGAGTAAGGTATTTGGTCAAATACACGACACGGAGCCACGCAGGAACATCGATGAGCGCATCGGCCTTACAAAGGCCATCAGCCCCAGCATGGAGGCGGGGAGAAATTCCCATGGGGCCTATGGCGAGCCGGCAATTGGAAAGATGAACGGCGGCGGAGAGAACGGACAGGTGAAGAGCGCCATAAAACCCCGGACACATCCAACAGGTGATGCGGTATCGCCCTGAGGACTGATTCCCTACAGCAAGGCCTGACCTACTGCAAGGAGTCCGGCGGGGTCTTGAGCAGTTTCACGAACCGATTCTTATCGATGGCCTTCTCGTACGCCTCCTCCGGCGAAATCCATTTCTTGTTGAGCAAATCCTGGATCGCATCGTCCAAAGTCTGCATACCGATCGCCTTTCCCGTCTGCATGATGGACGCGATTTGAAAGGTCTTGGCATCGCGGATCAAATTCCCAACGGCCGAATTGCAGACCAATATCTCAAGCGCCGCGCAACGCCCCTTTTGGTCGATGCGTTTAAAGAGGTTCTGTGCCACGACGACTCGAAGCGCCGTCGACAGCGTGTTGCGAATCTGGGCCTGTTCCTGATGGGGAAAGACTTCGATGACCCGATCGACCGTTTTCGCGGCGTTTTCAGTGTGCAACGTGCCGAATACCAAATGCCCCGTTGCGGCGGCTTCCACCGCTAGCCTGATGGTTTCGATGTCGCGCATTTCGCCGACGAGGATGATATCCGGATCCTCCCGCAACGCTCCGCGCAAAGCGGCGGCGAACGACTGTGTATGGACGCCGACTTCGCGATGATTCACGATACATCCTTGGCTCTGATGGACAAACTCGATCGGGTCCTCGACGGTCAGAATATGATCTTTCCGATTCTTGTTCGCATAGTCGATCATCGCGGCAAGCGTCGTCGACTTTCCGCTTCCCGTCGGACCTGTGACCAAGACCAATCCCTTCTTCAGCATGGCTGCCTTGGTCAAAATAGAAGGAAGACCCAATTGCTCCGCGGTCAACACCTTGTTGGGAATTTTTCTGAAAACCCCGGCGCACCCATATTTGTGATTGAATAAATTCGCACGGAACCTTGCCAGGTCCTTTATTTCATAGCCGAAATCGACGTCGCCGGTCGCTTCAAACTGGTCTTTCTTAGCAGGAGGCGTGATCTCGTAGAGCAACTGCTTCAGCCCTTCATGGTCGAGTGGTCCTTGGGTCATCACCCGTTCCAAATCGCCGTTGACACGCATAACCGGCTGTTGACCAGAAACGAGATGTAAGTCAGAGGCGCCGAGATCCGCCATCATTCTGAAATAATCATCGATTTTCGCCATATGCCCCTCTCACCATCCATAGGGTGGGTGATTATTCTTTGGAAGTATAGCAGGTCGTCGATCGACGTCCTAACGGACAATCGAAATGTCGCGGAAAAAGACTTGTGGCCTGGCTCAAAGCCCCCCACAGGCCACCTCCAATCGGCTATGCCGTAAGATCTCAAGGTAAAATACGGAAGGAATGCACCCTACGTACCACTATCGATAGACCGTGCAAGCCGAAAAGGCCGCGTCGGACCGCTTATCCGGCCTCGCGATAGCCGCACTCTTCGTTGCGGCATTGCACGCTTCGCCCCGCTTGCTTGCTGACTTTCTCGACGAGGAACGGCGCCTGGCAGGTCGGACAAATCCTCGGTACCGGACGGTCCCAGAGGGCGAATTCACATTTGGGATATTTACTGCAGGCGAAGAATGACCGCCCCTTCCGCGTCCGCTTCTGGACGAGATCGCCGCCGCATTCGGGCTGCGGACACTTGACGCCCAACGCCAGCGGTTTAGTCGTCTTGCACTGTGGATAGGCGGAACAGGCGATGAATTTGCCGAATCGCCCGGTCTTCACGACCATCGAGCTTCCGCATTTGTCGCACGTCTGATCCGTCGTGATTTCCTGTTTTGGAACGATCTTGATGGTACCGTCCGGCAGTTTTTCAAAATTCTGTGTGTTCTTGCAGGGAGGATCGTCTTTATAGCCGGGGCACGCGAGGAACTTGCCGTTCCTTCCCCACTTGATCTCCATCATTTTGCCGCATTTCTCACAAGGAATGTCCGTCGGCGGTTCGACCGTATCCTTCGGGCCGGGGATCGTCTTGGCTTTTTCCAAGTCAGCGGTGAACGGATTATAGAAATCGCGCACCGCATCGACCCAGAGCTTATTACCCTCCTCAACTTCATCGAGCTCGGCTTCGAGATGAGACGTGAAGTCGACGTCGACCACATCCGGGAATCCCTTCAACAAGAAGTCGTTCACCGTACGGCCTGTTTCGGTGGGCTGGAACCGACCCTCCAGCTTCTCCACATACTTGCGATCCTGAATGGTCGAGATGATGGCGGCATAGGTCGACGGCCGGCCGATCCCTTTTTCCTCCAATTCCTTGATCAACAAGGCTTCGTTGTACCGAGGCGGTGGTTGTGTGAAATGCTGTTTCGCCGTCAAGCCCTGGGTCGTTTGCCCCTCTTGCTCGACGAGCCTCAGCTGCTCCCCTTCCGAAAGCAACGGCAGCTGTCGCTCGCTGTCGTCCTCCGCTTCCTGATCGGCCTTCGGTTTCTGTGAGGGCAATTCTTTGTCGATTCCCTCCATGTAGACGATCGTGTGGCCCGGGAACTTCACAACCGTGCCGGTGGAACGGAACACATACCTGTCCTTCGTACCCACCGGCGATGAATCGATCCTGGTGACGTCCAGGATCGCCGGCACCATTTGCGAGGCGATAAAGCGGTTCCAAATCAGCTTGTAAAGATTGTATTGATCCGATTCGAGATACTGGCGAATCGATTCGGGATCGCGAGCCGCCAATGTGGGCCGGACTGCTTCGTGGGCCTCCTGGGCTGCCTTGGTCGTCTTATACTCGTTCGCCTTTGAGGGCAGATATTCGGCGCCAAACCGGTCTTGAATCACCTGTCTGGCCTCTGCCATCGCCTCATTGGAAATTCGTGGGGAGTCGGTTCGCATGTAGGTGATCAGACCGGTCGCCCCTTCCGTGCCGATTTCGATCCCTTCGTAGAGTTGCTGCGCCAGCGTCATGGTCTTCTTCGGGGAGAAGTGCAGCTTGCGTGCGGCTTCCTGCTGCAGACGGCTGGTGATAAACGGCGCGACCGGATTCCGCTTCTTTTCCCGACGCTCGATCGATTGCACGGCAAACGCCTTCCCTTGAACGGCGTCCACCACGCGGCGCGCTTGCTCGTCGTTTTCCACCGAAGCTTGTTCGCCGTTGATGCTGTGGAGTTTAGCTTCGAATGAAGGGGGATTCGCACCGGCCAGGAGGGCCGTGATCGACCAGTACTCTTCCGCGCGAAACGCTTCCCGCTCCTGCTCACGCTCGCAGATTAAGCGCACAGCCACGGATTGGACGCGCCCCATGCTAAGCCCCCGGCGCACCTTGGTCCAGAGCAACTGGCTCCCCTGATAGCCCACGATGCGGTCGAGTACACGCCGCGCCTGCTGAGCATTCACCAGCTTCATGTCGATTTGATCCGGGGACTGAAGCGCCTGTTTGATCGCTCGCTCGGTGATTTCGTTGAACCGGACACGAAAGAGCTTTCCGTCGCTTTTCTTTTTCGATTTTCCCTTCAACTCTTCCGCCAGATGCCAGGCAATAGCCTCGCCTTCACGGTCGGGGTCCGGTGCCAAGAACACCTTGTCGGCCTCCTCGGCTTTCTTTTTGATCTCTGCAAGGACTTTCGCTTTGCCCTTGATCGTGACGTAGTGCGGCTCGAAGTCGTGTTCCAGATCGACTCCGAGCTTGCTGGTCGGCAGATCCTTCACATGGCCCACCGACGCCACGACCATATAGCCCCGCCCGAGATATTTATTGATCGTTTTCGCCTTGGTCGGCGACTCAACGATGATCAACGACTTCGCCATAACAACTCCGTATCCCCGTGAATCATGTTCACATCCGTACCAAATATCGGCGATTCATGCAACTAGAACGGCGGACCCTGCAGATCACAGACGAATGTACTGCTGACCAGGCAGCTGACGCACATGCCCTGACAATTCCAGCGAAATCAAGCTGGCCGCCACTTTGGCGGCATTCAGCCCTGTGCTTTCGATCACGCTATCGACGGATCGCGCTTCATAGGAAAGCGCCTCGTACACGAGACCGTCTTCTTCTCCTATCGGCTTACGGAGGGCCTCCCGGACTCCGCCGGCGGAGAGCGACGCCCTCAGACGCGCGTCGATCTGAGGGACAATCTCGTCAAGGATGTCCTGCGCCCGCTCGACCAGTTTCGCCCCTTCTTTGATCAAACCGTTCGATCCCTCACAGGCTCCTTCTCTCACCGGGCCGGGAACGGCAAACACGTCCCGCCCCTGTTCCAGCGCCAGCTTCGCCGTGATCAACGATCCGCTGTCCTTCGCAGCCTCGCTCACGAGAACGCCCAACGACAGTCCGCTGATGATTCGGTTTCTCCGCGGAAAGTGATGACTGAGCGGAGACGCGCCGATCGGCAACTCGGAGATCACGGCTCCGTGCGCTTCGATACGCCGCCGCAGCGTCTGATGCTCCGGCGGATACGTGCGATCGATGCCGCATCCCAACACCGCGATCGTACGGCCCTTGCCATCCAGTGCCCCTCGGTGCGCCGCCGCGTCAATCCCGCGCGCCAGGCCGCTCACGACAGTGACCCCTCCACCGGCCAACTCCTTTGCAATCTCTTCGGTAACGACGCGCCCTGACGGCGTAGCCCGTCGGCCTCCCACGATCGCCACCGCCACCTCATCATGCGGCAACAAGGCTCCGCTCACATAGAGCAACGGAGGCGGATCGGGAATGGTTCTGAGTCTCGCAGGATATGACGGATCGAAGAGCGTACTGATTCGGATCTTGAGACGCTCGATGGTCTGTATTTGGCGATCAATCTGCTGCAACACATTGGGCGAAGGACCCCGCCGCACGCACTCTGCCAGCTCAGGACCGCAGCCGGCCTTGATCAATTCACCCAATTCTGCAGCCAACACTGCCTTCGGCGAGCCAAAGGCCTGAACCAGCTTGACCAAGGTGCGATCGCCCACCCCGTCGACCGCTTGAAGCGTCAGCCAGGAGGCCAGCGACTCTTTATCCATTATAGACACATAGACACCGAGGGAGAAATACACGTACGGAGGCGGAAGCCTGGCCTGAATGATCCATCAGCGGACACATCGCGGAGTCAGATGACGACAAGATCGTACTGCTCAAGATGCAGTTGATTGTCGGACATGATGACGATCTTGGCCGCACATTCCCGCTCCAAGTGTTCCACCCCATAGCGCTCTTCATCCTGCAACAGTTCGGCCACCGTGGGGTGAGTTCCGATGACGATCCGCTGACTATCCACAGGCGGCTCGATCCGTCGGATCTCGCGGAAGATCTCATAAGCCACGGTCGTCGGAGACTTCGTATAGCCACGGCCTTCGCAATAACGGCAGGGCTCGGACAGCGAGCGCAGCAGGTCTTCCCGGACGCGCTCGCGAGAAATTTCAATCAAGCCGAGGTCCGAAATGCGCGAGATTCTCGTCCGAGCCTTGTCGGACGCCATAGCATCCACCAACGCGTGGTAGACTTTGTCGCGATTCTTCTCACGCTCCATGTCGATAAAATCAACGATGATGATTCCGCCGATCCCACGCAACTTCAGCTGATAGGCCACTTCCTTGGCGGCCTCCAAATTGTTTCGGAGGATGGTCTCTTCCTGATCCCGTTTTCCGACGAACCGTCCCGTGTTGACGTCGATCACCGTCATCGCCTCCGTGTGATCGATCACGAGATACCCGCCCGACTTGAGCCACACCTTTCGGCTCATCGCCCGCGCGATCTCCTGNNTGCAGCAAAGCCGGTGCGCCAAGCTGCTCCCGTTTCGTCAAGATGTCCTGCCAGAGGACATGCAGGAAATCGACGTCGGATTTCAATTCCTCTTCCTTGACGCCCTCGCTGACCGTCCTGACAATATACCCGCAGCCGGGACGGCGAACGCGGCGCATGATGTCCTTCAGCCTCGACCGCTCCTCATCTCGCGGTATCCGCCTTGACACGCCGATATGCTCGACGTTCGGCATAAAAACCAGGTACCGCCCCGGCAGCGACACGTAGGTCGTCACCCGCGATCCTTTAGTGCCGATCGGCCCTTTGGAGATTTGCACCATCAGTTCCTGGCCTTCGCTCAGAAGCTGTTCGATCGGTTTCGCACTCTGCCGCTTCGGCCGAAGCAACTCCGAATCTTTCTCATCCTCCTCCGCCTCAACCAACAGGTCCGCCGGCTCCGAGTCCACCGAGAGATCGGACACATGCATGAAGGCAGCCTTCTCGAGCCCGATATCCACAAACGCCGCTTGCATCCCAGGCAGGACCTTAGCAACCTTCCCTTTGTAGATGTTTCCGACAAAATCCTTATGCTTGGCCCGGTCCCCGAACAAATCGGTAACCACTCCTCCGTCAAGGACCGCCACGCGAGTTTCCTCCCGCGCGACGCTAATCGCAATTTCAATTCCCATACATACTCCTTGTCTCTAAGAGCCTCGGCATACAGGGTGTACCGGACGCAAGCACTTGCTCAGGTCCACCGCGGTCAATAACCCGCCGCCTACCGCCCCGATAAGATTCATGTGTTCGACTGCGGCATGCATCCATGCCGCAGCCTGTCATCAACACGTCAATAGAACAGACTCAATCGTCTTCGTTTCACGTTCAACAACAGTCCTAGAGCCGCCATAGTCATAATCGTGGCACTTCCACCGTAACTCACCAAGGGCAAGGGAATCCCCACGATCGGAAACATCCCTGCCGTCATGCCGATATTGACCACGACGCAGAAACACAGCATCGCTACGATCCCCACCGCGATCAGTGCACCGAGCTGATCCTTCGCCTTGGCGGCGATTTCCAGGGACAACCAGAGCAGCGAGACAAAGAGCGCCAGTAACACCAGTACGCCGACAAACCCCCACTCTTCCGCATAGACCGCAAAGACGAAATCCGTATGCCCCTCCGGCAGGAATTTCAGCTGGCTTTGTGTACCGCCGAACAATCCTTTCCCCGTCAGTTCTCCTGATCCAATCGCAATTTTCGACTGTAATGCATGATAGCCTTTTCCGCTCGGGTCGTAGCCCGGATCGACGAACGCCATAATGCGCTGTCGTTGATAATCGTGCAAGGCCCCCCACACCCCTTCCCAGACGAAGGGGAACAGCATCACCGAGAAAAGCAGTATGATGCCCAGGGCTTGGGACCGTACTCCGACCATCAGCAGCATCGCTCCAAAGACTGCGACAAAACTCAACCCGCTTCCCAAATCCGGCTGTTTCAGAATCAGGAGGAGTCCCGGCAGCATCAACAAGCCCGGAAGAATCACTCGCTGCAGCCACCCGAGTCGAGGCTTCTTCGAGTAGTAGTGGGCCAGCACCAGAATGAGCACGAGCTTGGCGAACTCCGAAGGCTGAAAACTGAACGGCCCCAGTGCAATCCACCGCTGCGCGCCTTTGCTCGTCCGCCCTTCGAAGAGAACAAAAGCCAACATCAGCAGAACCAGCGCATACGCTGGATAAGCCAGACGCGCAATGGTGTGATAATCCCACGCCCACATAACGACGAAGGCCGCCGCTCCCACACCGATCCATACCAACTGCTTGACATAATAGGGCGCGATTCCGCCTTCTTGATCATGGGTGACACTATGAATGGACAACACACCGATACCGAGAATGGCCAGGATCAACCCCACATAGCGGAAGTCAAAGGTGTCGAAACTGCGAGTTTCCGTCACTCGGCTGATCATAATGGTTCCGATGTTCCCTGAGGATTTTCCGTCGTGGATGTATCCGGAATCGCCGCCGGCATCTCCGTGGTCAGCTTCACGTACGCTTCGATGACCTCTTTCGCAAGAGGCGCCGCGGCGGACCCTCCGTGCCCCATATGCTCGACCAGAACCGCGACCGCGATCTTCGGCGACTCCACCGGAGCAAAGGCAATGAACCACGCGTGGTCACGGAACTTTTTCGGAATGCTTTCCTCCGGTCCCGTTCGGAGCGCCGCCACCTGAGCTGTTCCGGTCTTCCCGCCGATCGTCACCAGCGACGACTTCGCCCGCGTTGCCGTTCCCTCTTTGACAACGTCGGCCATGGCTTCCTTGATGATGCGGAACGTTTCGGGCTTCGCGTTGATCTTTCCCCGCGGAACCGCCGGCAATTCCTGCAGATGGCCGGTCATCCGATCCATCACGGCCCGCACCAGGCGAGGCCGGTAGTTGACTCCGTCATTGGCGACCGTTCCCATCACATTCGCCATTTGCAGCGGCGTCACCGTCACATAACCTTGGCCGATCGCCGCCGAGATAGTTTCCCCGGGATACCAGGGCTCCTTCTTCGCCTTCTGCTTCCAGGAGGTGGATGGCATAATGCCCACCCTCTCGGACGGCAGCTCCACGCCCGTGCCTTGCCCAAGTCCAAATTCCTTACCGAACTCAGCCATGACATCGATGCCCATGCGCTGGCCCACGGTATAAAAATAGACGTCGCACGAATGTACGAGAGCGGCGTGAAGGTTGACGGCTCCATGGCCTGTCTTCTTCCAATCACGGAAAACCCGGTTCCCGAACTGATACCCTCCATTGCAGAACACCGTACTGGAGGGCGCCATGGTCTTTGTCTCCAACGCGGCCACCGCCATGGGAACCTTGAACGTCGAGCCGGGGGGGTACTGTCCCTGAGAGGCACGATTGTTAAGCGGACGGCCTTCATCCTGGACGATCTCAACCCATTGCTTGGAAGTCAGTTCGCGCGACAGCACGTTCGGATCGAACGCCGGACGGCTGGCCATGGCGAGAATATCGCCGCTGGCGGGATCCAATGCCACAATGGCCCCGTGCTCCTGGCCCAACAAGTCCTCCGCGAGTTTCTGCAGCCGAATGTCGATGGTAAGATGGAGATCGTTTCCCGCCTGCGGCTTTTCGACCACCTCCACCCTCTTTTCGTGGCCATGCGCGTCGACCTCGACTCTCTTGTTGCCGGCTTGGCCGCGCACATGGCGGTCGAAAGATTTCTCAACCCCGTATTGTCCAACAATGCTGCCTTGATGCAGATCAGAAAACTCCGACTTCTCCAGTTGTTCAGCCGAGATTTCGCCGACGTACCCCAGAAGATGGGATGCCGTCACCCCGCCGGGATAGTTCCGTTGCGATTCGACTTGGACCATGACCCCGGGAAGGTCCAATCGGTGAGACTCGATCAGTACGGCGTCACGAAGCGTCAAACGATCCTTGATCTTGCGCATCAACAGTTTTCCGCCCTTCCCTCCCAGTTTTTTGCGGATAAACGCCTGATCCAAACCAAGCAAATCGGAAAGTTTTTCGACCAACACCTCACGATCCTTCACATCCTCCAGCGTGACATAAAGGGTGAAGCTCGGCACATTGTTCGCCAAGAGCACCCCGTTTCGATCGTAGATCAGCCCGCGGGCAGGCTCCATCAGCACCTGCCTGGTACGATTGTTTTCCGAGAGGTCTCGATAGTAGGGGCCCTCCCGGACCTGCAAATGCCACAAACGCAGGCCGAGAAGCGCGACGACCAAGAACAACCCCACCCGAAGAATCATGAGACGGCGGTAGAAATCGCCGAATTCGCCTTCTGAGTAATTTCCTGTCGCCATAGGGAGGTTGAGCTCCTACATCCGATATTCCGCCATCCACCGCTCGAGATTGAATCGGCTCGATGCAAGCCAGTAGAATGCACTGCCCACTACGGTATCCATCGCCGCCTGAGGCAGCACGACGGTTCTGATCGCCCACCACAACCCTTGCTGGTCGTTTAGCTTGAGCAACGATGCCGTAAGCAGCCCTGCCGAACACGATGTCACGAAAATTCCCAGCGCAAGAATCGGCGGCGAGAGGTACACGACATGGCGGCCGGCAAGACCGGCCACAAACCCGACGGCTCCCTTGGTCGTGACGCAGGTCACCGGATCCGCGGCGGAGAACAGACTCATAGCCCACCCTAGGACAAGCCCTACCAACAGCCCATGGATTTCTCCTCCGAACAAACCGGCCAGACACACCGCGATCAATCCGATGTCCGGCGTCACACCCCAGACACTGGCATGAGGAAGCAAGACGGACTGGAGCGGAACCAATCCGACGATAAGGGCAGACCACACCAGCACTCTCATGGCTTGCGCTTCACGCTTGGAGCGTCAAGGCGCTCCCCTTCGGTCTGAACGTTCGGAGACTCGATCACTAAGACCTCCTCCACCAGGTCAACATCCACCTCCGGGATTAGTTCGGCGGACTGGAACAAAACTCCTTCTTCTTTGTCGATCCTAGCGATCGTTCCGATGGCCAGACCGCGAGGGAAACCTCCGACAAGTCCGGAGGTGACCACCCGATCACCCGGCCGCGCATCGGACAACATAGGAATGTATTTCAGTCGGACCAGCCCCTGCGTGGTCCCCTCGACGATCCCTTCGTCTCTCGTTCGTTGGACCAAGCTGGCGATGGCATTATTCGGGTCCGTCGCCAACAACACCACCGATGTCGCAGCCGTGGTCTTGACGATACGGCCTACGACACCGGCTGGTGTAATCACGCCCATATCCGGCCGCAATCCGGCCGACTCGCCTTTATCCAGGATGATCGTGCGGTACCAGTTCCCGGTGTCGCGGCCGATTACTTGGGCGGCCACCGTCGAGAAGCCCGCGTGGTGTTTGAACTCCAAGAGAGCCGCGAGCCGTTCCGTCGCGGCAGCCGCCTCGCGGAGTTGGCTGTTCTGCCCTTTGAGAGAATCTAATTCTTTCCGCAATTCTCTGTTTTCCGCCACGACCCCTTGCAACGCAACATATCCGCCCCAGAGGTTGGCCACCCCATCACTGAGACTCGCTACGGCCCGAAGGGGCCAGCTCAAGACCCACCCGACGGGGCCTCCAATCTGCTTGAACACGCCTTGGAATTGGCCCGGCAACAGAAGTAGGCCGAGCAAGAGGATGACGACAAGAACAAAGATCAGCCGCCCTGAATTGTAGGGTACTCGAAAATTGACCATCCGCATGAGGGATGGGACCTTATCGGAGATTGTTGGCTTGAGACATGACCGATACCTTCCGAAGGAGATCCAGTTCGTCCAGGATCTTCCCTACCCCTAGGACGACGGAAGTCAATGGATCGTCCACCGTAATGATCGGCAAGTTTGTTTCTTCACGGAACCGCGTATCCATTCCTCTCAGAAGCGATCCGCCGCCAGTCAACACGATTCCACGATCGATGATATCCCCCGCCAACTCCGGCGGGGTGTTCTCTAATGCGATTTTGATCGCATTGACGATGGTCCCTATCGGTTCCTGCAACGCCTCGCGGATCTCGGCGTCATCGATGACCAGCGTGCGCGGAATACCTGAGATCAAATCGCGGCCCTTGATCATCATGGTCTTCCGCTCCTCGAACGGATAGGCGGACCCGATTTCAAACTTGATGCGCTCCGCCATATGCTCGCCGATGAGCAAGTTATATTTCTTCTTGATGTAGTTCATGATCGCTTCGTCCATCCGGTCGCCTGCGACCTTCACGGACTCGCTATACACGATCCCGCCGAGCGAGATGACGGCAATATCGGTCGTTCCCCCTCCCACATCGACGACCATGTTGCCGGACGGCTCGGTGATCGGCAACCCTGACCCGATCGCGGCGGCGACCGGCTCTTCGATCAGATACACCTCGCGCGCGCCGGCCAGTTCCGCCGAGTCGCGCACGGCCCGTTGCTCGACCTGTGTAATGCGAGACGGCACCCCAATGATGATCCTCGGGCGTACAAACGCGCTGCGGTTGTGGGACTTGCGGATGAAATGCTTGAGCATCTGCTCGGCCATCTCAAAGTCGGCAATCACGCCCTCTTTCATGGGCCGAACCGCCACGATGTTGCCTGGCGTCCGTCCCAGCATCTTCTTCGCATCGGCTCCGACGGCCAGCACCTTTTCCGTCTTCTTTTCGACCGCCACCACCGACGGCTCGTTGAGAACGATGCCCCTCCCTCGGACATATACCAACGTCGTGGCTGTGCCCAAATCGATCGCCAGATCATCCGAGAACCACCCGAATATGTCTCCTGGGAACCCCACGGCTTATCTCCCTTCATCTCGGCCGGGTGATCCGGCACCGAATCCGTACAGCCTTGTCGTTAGTCCAAAACCGCCAACTGACCTGCATCCAACACATGAGTCCTGGCCACTTCGTCACCGAGCCGCCGACCCTGTTCATTTCCAATGATCAAAAGACCTTCGAACGCCAAAATCGCTATTGATACAAGCCAGCCGATCCATGGAATGGCAAACGCGATTTGCGCACAACCTAGCGGCAGATTACGAATGATCGACTCTCGGAACCCTGCCGCATCCCGGCTATCCACCCGCATCGTCTGAAGACCGACCAATCGTTTCCCGATACTTTTCCCGCCGGCAAATCCGTCTGCAATCAAAATGTAGACCAGACCGGAAACAAACCCGACTGGAGGAGCGATTTCTCCCGCTGCAACGACAATGAACAAATCGATGAGCTTCGCGATAAACCGGTTTAGAACATGGGCTTTCGGGTATACCGTCCGGTCCAGCAACTTCGAGGTCAGCGCTTCCCCTGCCAAGGGATCTCCTTTGAATTATCAGCAATATAACAAAANNCTTCCTGCGTAGGCGAGGGAGGTCTCCTGATGCCGGAAGAATCATTCATGAGACTGATTCATGGTCCACAAGTCCCTCATGCCATCCGAAACTGTTCCCGATACCGACGCTCGACGGCATCCTTTGATATACACCCCTCCCCATCTTGCCTTGAGATCGAGGCGGAAGTAAAATACGAACTTTCAACCGAATGAGAGGATGGCATGATTAAGACCATGCGCGACGCCGCGCACAACTATCCATGGCTGCTCAAATCCATTATGGTCGTCTTGGCCGTTGCCTTCGTGATCACCATGGGATGGTGGGGATTCGGCGAAGAATCGACCAACACGGTCGCAACTGTCGGGGATCTCTCGGTGTCCCGCGACGAATTCCGGCGCGCCCATGAATTCATGTACCGTAGCTATAAAGAACGGGGCGGCGGCGATTTGAAGGATGAAACCTTCAAGCAACTCGTGATGGATCAACTGGTCGAGAGTCGTCTGTGGGTCATCGCCGCAAGAGAGATGGGTATCACCGTCTCCGATACGGATCTGCGCGAGATGATCGTTCAAATNNGCCTTTGAAGCCACCCAGCACCAAGAACTCCTGGCCGGCAAAGCTCGGATGGTCGTACGCGATGCAGTAGCCCTGACCCCATCGGAGATCGCGGAAGGACAGGCCCTGACGACAAGAGCCCAGGACTCCGACCCCCCCAATGCAGTAGCGGGCAGAGAGCGCGCTATCCAAGACATGTTGTTGCAGAAACAACAACGAGCCTTGCAGGCCTATCAAGCAGCGCTCAAGGCCAAAGTGCCGATCACGATCCGCCGCGAGCTGCTCTGATCGTGGCCTCCGGACAAGAGGCGGTTGAACCAAGCGATGGATGGGCCGCGCAAGCATGGCGCGGCCCGTTACCGCCCCTTCAGACGAAGCACATCGCATAACAATCGACCTGCGGCTGAGACAGAGAGCTGATGAGTCAACAGGCGTACGGCACCTCACGAGTCAGACCGGAAGGTTTCCACCACCATCCCAGCCTATCGCACAGCAGACACGAGTTTTCGTTCGGCGACAGCCGATATCGCAGTTCCGCCTGTCCCCGTTTTTCTTTCCAATTGGGACTTTCCTATTTTCCTCTCTGAACTATCCAGAAGGAACAGACGGGCCACGGGAGAAACAATGCCAGAACGCGTATCGGAGCGTAAGACTTGCCCCCTCTTTGTCGGAATACGACCAATTCGCGAAGAACAAATCACCGCTTCTGCTAATAGGCGCACTACGGATTTTATGGGATAATTTCACCATGATCCTCAAACGTTGGCTCGTCGGCGATCCGCTGAAGACGGCACAAGCCAGGCACGAACGGCTTTCCAAAACAATAGCCCTGGCCATCTTCTCATCAAATGCCATTTCGTCCGTCGCCTATGGGACGGAGGAAATCTTGCTGGTCTTGGTTCTGGCCGGCACGGCGGCAGTCGCCTGGTCCATACCTGTCAGCCTGGCCATTCTTTTTTTGGTGCTGGTTCTGACCATTTCCTATCGCCAGATCATCTACGAATATCCGGAGGGAGGCGGGGCCTACCTCGTCGCACGAACAAATCTCGGCGATCGGCCGGCTCTGGTTGCCGCGGCGGCCTTGATGATCGACTACGTCTTGACCGTCGCCGTCAGCGTCGCGGCAGGAGTGGCCGCCGTCACATCGGCCATCCCCAGCCTGTTCATACATCGGGAAGCGCTTGGCCTTGTTGCCATCCTTTTTACGGTCATCATGAACCTTCGCGGCGTCAGGGAATCGGGAAAGTTCTTTGCTATCCCGACGTATTTTGCAATCGGCGCACTCGTCCTGCTGGTCGTCGCCGGCACGCTGAAATCCTTCTCCCCATCCAGCTTAATTCTTCCAACGAATCCCATAATGCCAGACAAGGCGACAGAAAGCCTCACGGTTTTCCTCGTTCTTCGCTCGTTTGCCGCAGGCTGTTCGACCGTCACCGGCATGGAAGTCATCTCTAACGGAGTCAAAGCGTTTCGCCATCCAGAATCAAAGAATGCCGCCACCACGATGATTTGGATGTCCGCCATCCTCGCGTCGCTGTTCATGGGCATCAGCTGGATGGCCTATCACTACGGCATTGTCCCCAAGGCGGGTGAAACCATCACATCGCAGTTGGCCCGTCTGACATTCGGCACCGGCGTCGTCTACTACGCAATTCAGATTGCCACCATGATGCTGCTGGTTTTGGCAGCCAATAGCGCCTTCGCGGGATTCCCGCACCTAGCATCGATCCTGGCCAGGGACGGTTTCATGCCGCACCAAATGGCCACGTTCGGCGACCGTCTGGTATTTTCGAACGGCATCATCATCCTCGGGATTTTTGCCTGTCTTCTTCTGGTGATCTTCGAAGGAGACACCCACGCGCTGATTCCGTTGTATGCCATCGGCGTGTTTGTGTCGTTCACACTGTCTCAAGCCGGTATGGTGAAACGCTGGCTGGTGAAAAAGGGGACGCACTGGCGCAAGAAATTGCTCGTAAACGGCGTAGGCGCCTTCACAACGGGTATCGCCACAATCATCATCGCCAGCACCAAGTTCATGCAGGGAGCCTGGATCGTATTTCTGCTGGTGATGATCCTCATTCTTATGTTCCAGGGTATTCGTTCGCATTATAAGGCCGTGGCCGAACAGATCGCACTCGACCGCCGGGGATCCAGGCCACCGCTCCCACGCCGGAATGTCGTGATCATCCCAATCAGTGGGCTGAATCGCGCCGTCGTTCGCGCCGTGGACTTTGCGAGGAGCAGGCCCGGGGAGATTCGCGCAGTCTTCGTCGATATCGACCCTGAGGAAAGCGCCAAAGTGAAGATCCAGTGGGCCCAGTGGGGCGGCGGCGTCAACTTGATCGCCCTTCCCTCTCCCTACCGCTCAGTTCTGGGTTCCCTACTCGGGTACATCGAAGAAGTGCTGGAAAAGGATCACGATACTTGGGTGACCGTCGTCATCCCGGAGATTTTACCAGCCCGCTGGTGGCAAAATATCTTGCACAACCAACGTGCCTTGATGCTCAAAGCGGCCCTGCTGTTCAAGGAGCGCGTGATCCTCACGGATGTGCCGTTCCATCTGACAAGATGACTGTAGAGACGAGCGACGGTCCCTGAGTGAATCGATACTCAAAGGATCAGCATCGCGTCGCCGTAGCTGTAGAAGCGGTACCGTTCCCGTACCGCCTCTTCGTAGGCCTTGCGAATCAATTCGACTCCTGCGAAGGCCGACACCAGCATGAGGAGGGTGGTCTTCGGAAGATGGAAGTTGGTCATGAGGGCATCAACCGCATTAAATTGGAACCCCGGTGTGATGAACAGGCGGCTCTCACCACTGGACGGCGCAACCGATCCATACTCCTTCGCCACGGTCTCCAAGGTACGGACCACCGTGGTTCCGATTGCGACGACTCGCCGACCGGCTTGTTTCGCTCGCGCGATGCGCTCGGCGGTTTCGCTCCCGACCTCAAATGTTTCTGCCCCCATCTGATGGTCCTCGATCCGCTCCGTGACGACCGGTTTGAAGGTCCCCGGGCCGACGTGAAGCGTAATCGTCGCCACTTGGATGGATTGTTCCGCCAACCGCGAGAGGAGATCCGCTGTGAAGTGCAGCCCGGCGGTCGGCGCAGCAATTGCGCCCTCATGTTTGGCAAACGCCGTCTGATACCAGCCATGATCGTCACGGATCGGTCGCCGTTTGATGTAGGGCGGCAGCGGCATTTGCCCCCTCTCGCGCAGCAGTTGAGCCACAGGAATCGAACTCTCGACCTTCACCGCAGTGCCCGTGGCATCCCGCTTCAGAATGGTGGCGCGAGCCTGCCGGTCGAATTCGATGATCTGGCCCACATGGAACGTGCCTTTGACCATTACATCCCACACGTTGTCACCGAGATCCTTGACGAACAGCACCTCGACTGATGTTCCAGTCAGCTGTTTCCTGCCCTGAACCCGAGCGGCGAGGACCTTTGTATCATTCACAACCAGCAGATCGCCCTGATCGAGCAACGACGGAAGATCGGCGACACGGTGATGCGTCAACCGATCGGCTTGACGATCGAACACCAACAGCCGCGCACGATCACGGGGGATAACAGGCTGCAGCGCGACGAGGGAAGGATCGAACGGAAAATCGAACTCGGAGAGTCGCATCAAAAAGCAGGAGCCGGAAGAACCGGAGGAACCGGAGGGGCCTTAGTCAAGGAAGCATTTCGCAATTCCGTTCCCGGATAATAGTAGTTCAGAATGCTGGAATAGGAATAGCCCAACTCCGCCAACTCTTTTGCGCCCCATTGGCATAAACCAACCGCATGACCCGCGCCATAGCCGGACAGCACGACTTCCTCGCCAAACGAGTCGATCGTAAACTGCGTGCTGGGCACGACCATATAGCCGACCGCCCTACGAAGCTCTTCTCCTCGCACGATCAGCTCTCCCTTGGAGTGCAAGATGCGCAGAGTGGCAACGCGACCCGAACGGCTATAGGAAAGCGGCGACAACGTCGCAATGGTTCCGACGTCAAATCCCAGCTGCCGCAGGTTTTTCTCCAGTGTCTCGACCTTGAAGGAGGTTTTCCACTGATAATAAGGCGATGCAATATCGAACGGACACTCGACACCTTTCAAATAAGGGAGATCCTTCGACCACACGACCGTCGCGTCCTCCGTCAAGCCGGCAGCCGTCGAAGAGAACGCCGCATAGATCGGCGCGTTCTGGTACGTAACCACCAATCCTCTCGTCGATTCGACCGCCTGTTCGACCCGCGCATCGACACCGTGACGGCCTCGATAGACTTGATCCTGAATGCTCGCCACCACGTCGTAATCCCGTGACGCCCTGAGCATGCGTTGATAGAGCGCATAGGTCCTGGCCGCAACCGCCTGGACCTTGAGCATTTCCGAATGCCAAGCGGAATCGATTTCGGCCGGCACGACTCCTTTGACATATTCTTCCAGATCCACGTGATTGACGACCAGCAGACCTTTACCACGGTGGATCAGTTGAATTAACCCACTGACTTGCAGAGCTGATTTTTCATCACCGAGTTGGAACGAGGCCCCCTTCCCATTGTTGTTCTGTCGAGGCAGCCAGAGCTTGAGATCCTGTTCCCCGGCACGCAAGATCACTTGACCACCGTCAACACGGGACCCGTTCAGAAACAGAGCGCGGTCCCGCACTTCAATGCGAAGCGCACTCCGATAGAAAAGGGCCAGACCCCGCTCATCAGTAGCCCCTATGACGTCTTCGGTACGCACTTCCAATCCCTGGACTTCCGAGGCCAGCAGAACACGAATCGAGGGAGAGGCGTGCGCCGGAGACACCGACACACATCCTATCGCTATGGCCATACAAGCCAGACCAGTGCGGAACGGCTGGGTCATCATCGTCGGAAGAACCATCCTANNAGAACGATCCCCGCTCCGATCCCCACGAGGATCTTTCCGATCGCGGTCCATTCCGGCATCTGTATTCATCCCAACTTCAATTCGCGAGATTTGCATGGGGCTCGAACGGAGCCGATCTCGCCGGATGCCCGGCTGTTTCAGTGCCCTGCTAGCCCTTCACCAGACATTCGGCAATCTGAATCGCATTCAGCGCGGCCCCTTTGCGAAGATTGTCCGACACGACCCAGAGGTTGAGGCCGTTGGTGATCGATTCATCCTCACGCACACGGCCGATATAGACTTCGTCTTTTCCCGTCGCGTCCAGCGGCATCGGATAGAGTTTCCTTACCGGATCGTCGTACACGATGACGCCCGGCATGGCGGCCAGCGCCGCGCGCGCTTCGTTGGCTTTCAGGGGCTTTTCCAGCTCGACGTTGATCGCCTCGGAATGGCAGCGCAGCACCGGCACGCGCACAGTCGTCGCAGTCACACGGAGTGATGGCGCGTCGAGGATCTTCCTCGTTTCCTTCACGATCTTCACTTCTTCCGAGCAATCGCCGCCGTCATTGAACGAACCGATATGCGGCAGCAGGTTGAAGGCGATCTGAAACGGATAGACCTCCGCCTTCACGTCGCGGAAGGCCATGAGCGCCTTCGTTTGATCCATCAGCTCATCCATTGCCGCGGCGCCTGTTCCCGAGACCGATTGAAACGTCGTCACCACGACGCGCTTCACCCCTACCGCGTCGTGCAGGGGCTTCAGCGCCATGACCAACGGCGTCGTGGTACAGTTGGGGATCGACACGATACCACGCGGCATGGTCCCCAGAGCGTGAGCGTTGACTTCCGGCACGACTAGCGGGACATCCGGTTCCATCCGAAACACACCGCTGTCATCGATCACGACGATGCCCTCCGCGCCGAGCTTCCGTCCATAGTCGCGACTGATCGCATCCGTAGCCGAGATCAACGCAAAATCGACACCGGCAAACGACGAATCGGGAGTCAACTCCTCGACCATCCATTCTTTATCCTGACATGACATCGTACTTCCGGCCGACCGCTTCGACGCAAACAGACGAAGCGATTCCAGGGGAAACTTCCGTTCTTCCAGGATCTCCAGCGTTTCCTTTCCAACGGCGCCGGTGGCGCCAAGGATCGCCATGACATATTTGGATTTCTTTTTAAACATCAACGCCTGCCCGCCTTCCGTCTAGAATCCTATCTCCCGAATCTGATGATTGAACGTATCTGCGACGACAAGACGTCCTTCCCTATCGACCGCGATCCCGAAGGGGTAGTTGAGGCGGGCCTTTAACGCCGGTCCGCCGTCGCCGCCAGAACCAGTTCCCCCCACTCCGGCCACTCGCTCAAGCATGCCCGTCGTCCGATCCCATCGGCGGACCAAATGGTTGTCGGAGTCGGTGATGAAGAGATGGCCCTCACGACCCGCTGCGATGCCTGATGGTCTGGACAAACTGGCTGAAGGCGGCTCCGCATCACCCTGATACCGGTATTCACCGCCGTCACCCGCCACCGTCCGAATCAATCCTGTGACAGGATCGACGGCGCGGATCCTTCCGTTGAATGTGTCGGCGATGAACAGTCTACCATCGTCGGCGTACACGAGACCGCTCGGTCCAGCTAGAGCCGCATCCATCGCCGGAATCCCATCTCCATTATATGTTGCCGACCCGACGCCGGCGAGCGTGCGGATAAGTCCTGTTGCCAAGTCGATCGCGCGAACACGGTTGTTGCTCTGATCGGCAACGTATAGAGTGCCGGCCTCATCCAGCGCCAGAGCAGCCGGCTCGTTGAGCCCCGCTGCCACCGCAGGACCTCCATCGCCGCCATATCGAGGCTGGCCGACACCTGCGATGGTGGTAATGATCCCGGTGCCGGCTTCGACAAAGCGAATACGATGGTTCATGGTGTCGGCAATATACAAATTCCCCTGCCC
Source organism: Nitrospira sp. UBA6909 (assembly GCA_002451055.1). Taxonomy (GTDB): domain Bacteria; phylum Nitrospirota; class Nitrospiria; order Nitrospirales; family Nitrospiraceae; genus Nitrospira_D. The sequence continues at coordinate 21,083 of DKBD01000150.1, forward strand.
GTCGACGACGACGGCCGTAGGAAAGTTGAGGCGCGCCTTAATGGCCGGCCCGCCGTCACCACCGAACCTCTCACGTGCGACCGTCCCATTGATGACATACCGAACCGTCCCGCTCAAATCAGCCTGCTGCCCATAGTTCTGCACAGTCGGGCCTATGTCTGCGAAGGGATCCTCGCTCATCTGGTCCCCTGCTTCCCAGCCCCGACGGGCATCCGCCGTTGTGCGCTCCGCATCAGCCAAACCGGCGACCGTTGAGATGGCACCGCTCACCCGATCGATTCGCCGAATGACGTGATTTTCAGAGTCGGCAATCCACACATTGCCGTGAGGATCGACCGCCACTCCTTTCGGCTCATTCAGTGCAGCCTGAACGGAAGGCCCGCCGTCTCCGGAATAGCCTGGCTCGCCGGTTCCAGCAAGGGTTTGAATTGTCCGCGAATGAAGAATGGTCGCCATACCAACGCAGGATATTGCTAGCTCAAGTTTCGAAGAATCGCGTCTCCCATTTCCACTGTCCCGACGATCCTGGCACCCGGGCTTTGGATGTCCTTCGTTCGATAACCCATATCAAGTGTTTTTATGATAGCCTGCTCGATGGCCTCGGCCTCTTTGTCGAGCTGAAATGCATAGGCTAACATCATCGCCGCCGACGCAATCGTCGCAATGGGATTGGCGATATTCTTGCCGGCGATGTCCGGCGCGCTGCCGTGGATAGGCTCGAACAAGCCGATCTTGGCCCCGACGCTTGCGGACGGCAGCATCCCGATCGAGCCGGTCAGCATCGCCGCTTCGTCACTGAGGATGTCGCCGAACATGTTGTTGCAGAGCAACACATCGAACTGCCGTGGGTTGCGCACCAATTGCATCGCGGCATTGTCTACATAGATATGCCCCAACTCGACATCAGGATAACCCTTGTGGACGTCGATCACGACCTTCCGCCATAGCTCGGAGGATTCCAACACATTGGCCTTGTCCACCGACGTGACCTTCTTGCGCCGCTTTCGCGCCGCCTCGAACGCCACCTTCGCGATCCGCCTGACTTCTTCCGTCGTATAGACTTCCGTGTTGACTCCCCGCTCCCCGCCGCCCGGCAATTGTTCGATCCCCTTAGGCTTACCGAAATAAATCCCGCCGGTAAGCTCCCGGATGACGAGGATGTCGATTCCTTCGATGACTTCGCGCTTCAGTGTGGACGCATCGACGAGATTGGAATAGACCTTGGCCGGACGGAGATTGGCATACAGCCCCAACGCCTCTCGAATACCGAGCAAGGCGCGTTCCGGCCTCATGCTGTAATCCAGCCCCTCCCACCTAGGGCCTCCCACAGCCCCCAGTAACACCGCATCGCTTTGCTTTGCGAGCGACAGTGTTTCGCTGGGCAACGGAACCCCTACCTTATCGATCGCGTGCCCACCGATGTCGGCGGCCACAAACTCAAACGAATGATGGTATTGGTGTCCAATGGCTTTCAGAATTTTGACCGCTTCAGGGACAATCTCGCGTCCGACTCCATCTCCGGCGAGTACCGCAATCTTTGCTTCCACGTCGCGCGCTCCTTCCTATTCGTGCAATCGACCAGTCCCCTACTCCAACACCGTTTCATCCTCGATCCGCCAGGCGGGATCGACCAGACAAAGAAATTCAATGTCCGCGCCTCCGGTATTCTCCAAGGACTGTTTGCCACCAGGCGGCACGTATATCATCGACCCCGCTTCAACGGGACAGGTCTCCGAGTCAATGGTAAATCGACCCTGCCCCGCGATGAAGTAATAGACCTCGGACGAGGCCAACACATGTTGTTTTGACCGCCCACCCACTGCGAGCTTGCCGTGCGCCAGACTGTACCCAAGCGTGACGCTTTCTTTGGCCGGATGCATCAACTCCCGGAGAACCGTGTGGTCCCCGGCCAGAAACTCCTGGCACTCTGCGACGGTTCTCTTCAACATGCGCGAGAAGCCTCCTTGGTCCACGCTGGCGGAAATTCTTCACTCTAGCCTGGCAGAATCGATCAAATCAAGCGGACCTTCTGCCCGCCTTCGGCCTGTTTTGACGCCATGTAGGCCAGCCGATTCAAGGCGTTGAGATAGGCTCTGGCCGCCGCCGCAATGATATCCGTGTCTGCACCGTGGCCCGAGACGGTCCGTCCGTCTTCCTGCACCCGTACAGAGACCTCACCTTGCGCATCGGTCCCACCGGTGATCGCGTTGACGACGAACATCAGGAGTTTGCTCTTGGTTTGCGTCATCGAGGCAATGGTCCGATACACGGCGTCAACCGGCCCGTCGCCCGTCCCAGATTGTTTCACTGACTTTCCGTCGATCTCCAGCTCCACCGTCGCCGTAGGAGTCTGATCGGTTCCGCTCTCGACATGAAATGCTTTCAGGACAATCCGCTCCGCCATCCTGGCCACTTCTTCCGAGACGATGACCTCGATGTCTTCCTCATAGATCTCTTTCTTTTGATCGGCCAGTTTCTTGAACCGGTCGAAGGCATGGTTGATTTCCTCATCGCTCAGCTTGTAGCCCAGCTCTTCCAGCCGTTGCCGAAACGCATGCCGGCCAGAGAGCTTGCCCATTACCATCTTACTTTCGACGAGGCCGACCGACTCCGGTCGCATGATCTCATAGGTCATTTTATCCTTAAGCAAGCCGTCTTGGTGAATGCCGGAGGTATGCGCGAACGCGTTCGCCCCCACGATGGCCTTGTTGGGCTGGACCACCATCCCCGTGATTTTGCTGACCAGGCGACTGGTTTTCGCGATCTCCTCCGTCTTGATCTGTGTATCAGCCGAATAGAAATCCTTCCTCGTCCTGAGACCCATGGCGATTTCTTCCAACGAGGTATTGCCCGCACGCTCCCCGATCCCGTTGATCGTGCATTCCACCTGGCCAGCCCCATTCACGACGGCCGCCAGGCTGTTCGCCACGGCAACTCCCAAATCGTTGTGGCAATGGACCGAGATCACCGCCTGCTTGGCATTGGGCACCTTGTCACATATTCCCTTGATCAATGCGCCGAACTCTTGTGGGACAGCATACCCGACCGTATCGGGGATATTGACGGTTCCCGCCCCCGCCGCAATCACGGCTTCAATGACTTCGTACAAATACGCCGGATCGGAACGGCTCGCATCCATCGGCGAAAACTCCACGTCCTCGACGTAGCTCCGCGCACGCTGAACCATGTCAACCGCGCGTTTCTTAGCTTCTTCACGGGTCATCCGAAACTGATGTTTCAAATGGATGTCGGAAGTCGACAGGAATGTATGAATACGGACCTTCGGCGCTCCTTTCAACGCCTCCCAGGCTCGATCGATGTCTTCCGGGCGGGCCCGAGCCAAACTGCAGATGGTCGGCCCTTCCACCTCCTGAGCAACCCGCCGCACCGCTTCGAAATCTCCCGGAGAACTGTACGCAAACCCCGCTTCAATGATATCGACGCCGAGGCGAGCCAGCTGCTTGGCGACCATGACCTTTTCTTCCACATTCATACTGGCGCCCGGCGATTGCTCCCCATCCCGCAATGTCGTATCAAAAATTCGTATCATGCGCGTCATTGCATCACCTCCATAGGAACAGATTTCCAGCACAGCCTGTCCGGCAGGGTTCAGCCATCAGCCAACCACCCAGAGCTGATCAGATGACTCATGGCCCAAAAATACAAAAGCCCTCATCCCTTGTTGGAGTCAGGGACGAAGGCTTGACGCGCTCCGTGGTACCACCCTGTTTTGGCCTGAACGGCGCTGCGCCGCTCAGAACCCTTCATTCAGCCCGTCACGAGGGCGATGCGGAATCCATTACTCGGATTTCACGGATTCAGGCTCGGAGGCGAGTTCGGCGACGCTTAGATTGGCTCGCACCGTCCGCCAATTCTCTCAGGCTAAACGACCCGCCTACTACTCCTCGTCTCAGCCGCTTACGATCGCATCATCTGTCTATCATACCGCGCTCGTCTACCGGGACTCCGCTACAGCTTCGGCTCCGGCGACGTCAACTCCGTTTTCACGGCTCCCTTCTTCCCCACCACCCGGACGACCAGCGAGAACATCTTCTCAACTGGTCCCATCATCGCATAGCCGCTGAAGACCACGAATAACATAACCTGTGGCCAAGCCGCCACCATCATCAGCCCAAGAATCCCCCACACGAGATAGGTGATCTGCTGAGGGCCTTTGAACTTCAGATCCTTGAAGCTCCGATACTTGATCGTACTGACCATCAGGAACGACAGCATGAGGGTGAGGATGAGCACAACGATCGATTTTACCTCCGCCCCCATTTGAACAGCGTGGTGGTCGAATACTACCAGCGACGCGACGACTCCAGCCGCTGCGGGGATAGCCAAACCCATAAAGTACTTGCCGTCGGACAACGTCACTGTCGAATTGAACCTGGCCAGCCTCACCGCACCCATGGCCACATACGCAAACATGATTGCCACTCCGAACGTGCCTAATCCGCTCAGCGCCCAGGAATAGATGAGAAGTCCCGGCGCGACGCCGAATGACACGACATCGGACAGTGAATCGTACTCCAGTCCGAAATGGCTAGTGCTGTTGGTCAACCGGGCGGACTTGCCGTCCAGAACATCGAATATCATCGCGACAAGAATGGCGACAGCCGCGGCCATGTAATCGGCTTTAAAGACCGAGAGAATCGCATAGACCCCGCAGAACAAGTTGCCCGTCGTAAAAAGATTCGGGATCAGATGCATAGCCGCTTTTCGCCGCTTACTGTCTTTGCCGAACGAGTTTCTAAACGCAGCGGATTTCATCATAGTTCTCCCAGAATGGTTTCCCCGCCTTTTACCCGATCTCCGACGGCGACTCGCAAATTCGTGCCGATCGGAAGAAAGGTATCCATCCGCGATCCGAATCGGATCAACCCGTACCGCTCCCCTCGTATCGCCCGATCCTGAGCCGAAGCCCAGCACACGATGCGCCGGGCGATCAACCCCGCTACTTGCACGCACAGCACCTTGACCCCTTCGACTGTCCGAATCATCAATGCATTCTGCTCGTTTCTCAACGTCGCCTCCGGCTTGCTGGCGACCAAGAACTGTCCCGGCTGGTACTGCACGTCTTCGATCTTCCCGTCACAGGGCATTCGATTGATATGCACATTGAACACGTTCAAGAAGATCGTCACGCGAAGCGCACGATCCTTGAGATACCGGGGCTCGAATTCCTCTTCAATCGCAATGACCTTTCCATCACCAGGCGCGACGACGAGATGCGGATCTTTTGGAATGACTCGGGCTGGATTCCTGAAAAACCAGGCGACAAACGCGGTAAGGAGTGCCGCTCCAACCGCCGTAATCACCCAGCCCTGCCACCCTGCCAACAGCATAACGCCGGCGGGAATCGCAATGAAAGGAATTCCTTCTTTGGCAAATGGGATACCGGCCGCACGATCGACCACAATACCTCCTGTCTCTCTGTTCCATAAGGCCGGCCAGATGGTCACATTGCGGACCGGCAAGATTCGGGAGCGGATATCGAGGCTCCCGCGCACATTTAATCCGGGTACCGTCGAAGAAGCGCTATTGGGATCGATGTTTCAGATCAATTCTTCGTTCGATCGACCAACTGGTCTTTTTTCAGCCAAGGCATCATCGCCCGCAGCTTAGCCCCCACGGCCTCAATGGGATGCGCTTCGCCTTTGGCTAACAACGCATTATAGACAGGGCGATTGGCCTGATTCTCCAGCACCCATTCCTTGGCAAATTGACCACTCTGAATCTCTCCGAGAACCTTCTTCATTTCCTGCTTCGTCTGCTCGGTCACAATCCGTGGACCACGCGTGATGTCTCCGTACTTGGCCGTAGTGCTTATCGAATAGCGCATATTGGCGATGCCGCCTTGATAAATCAAATCCACGATGAGCTTCACTTCGTGCAAACACTCGAAGTAAGCCATCTCTGGAGAATAGCCGGCCTCGACCAGCGTTTCATACCCGGCCTGAATCAACGACGTAAGCCCCCCGCACAACACGACTTGCTCGCCAAACAAATCCGTTTCGGTTTCCTCCCGAAAGCTTGTTTCGATCACGCCGGCCCGTCCTCCACCGATCGCACTCGCGTAGGCCAACCCCACCTGCCTGGTATTACCGCTGGGATCTTGATGAATCGCAAGCAGACAGGGCACTCCACTGCCCTTCGTGTATTCGGAGCGCACGAGATGGCCAGGTCCCTTGGGCGCCACCATGAAGACATTGACGGACGCCGGCGGCACGATTTGTCCGAAATGGATATTGAAGCCGTGGCCGAACGCCAGATATGATCCGGCCTTGATGTTGGGCGCCACATCTTGCCGATAGATGGCGGCCTGTGCTTCATCGGGCGCGAGAATCATAATCACGTCGGACGATTTCACCGCATCGGCTACCGGCATGACTTTGAGGCCGCTCTGCTCCGCCTTTTTCCAAGACGCCCCTTCGCGCAAGCCGATCACCACGTTCACGCCACTCTCTTTCATATTAAGCGCATGGGCATGGCCTTGACTGCCGTACCCGATGACGGCCACGGTTTTGCTCTTAATCTGTTGAATATCCGTATCCTTATCGTAGTAAATCTTCATGTACGCTCCTTAAGGCATGAATTGACACATGCCGGCTTGCATGTTCTGGGGGAAAACGTTATTCGCGTGCGACCTTCTTGGCTTGCGCGACGGCCGGGCGAATCGGTTCGCGGGCCACGGCGACCCGACCGGTGCGGACCAATTCCTTGATCCCCAACGGTTGGAGCAAATTGATGATCGCTTCAATCTTCTTGGGATCACCGGACACTTCGATCGTATAGGTGCTCGGCGTGGAGTCGATGACGTTTGCTCTGAAAATATCCACGATCCTGAGCGCCTCCGCCCGATCCTGATCCTTCGTATGCACCTTGATGATCGCCGTCTCCCGCGAGACGAATTCCGTCTCATTCAGGTCCACAACCTTGATGATATCGATCAGCTTGTTGAGCTGCTTGACGATCTGCTCGATGATACGGTCATCGCCCGACGTCACGATCGTCATCTGCGACATGGAGGGGTCGAGCGTGGGCGCCACGGAAAGACTTTCAATATTGAACCCGCGGCCGCTGAATAGACCCGCGACGCGAGACAGCACTCCGAATTTGTTTTCAACCGTGACCGAAATGATATGTTCCATGTTGACTCAAAGAGCTTATAGCCGATGGCTTCTGGCTCGGAGCCGAATACGCGTCGCTACCGTTTCTGCCATCAGCTACACGCCATATGCTCCCGCTCCTATGCTGTGAGGACCGTGTCTTTATCTTCCGGCGTCACCTTCTGGGTGCCCGGCTGTTTTTTCTTCAATTCCGGCGGGTCTTCGAGAATCATCTCGTGGTTGCATCCGCCGGCTGGAATCATTGGATAGCAGTTTTCATACGGATAGGTCGGAACATCCACGATAACAGGTCCCTCTGTCGCCAAAGCCGTTTTCAATACGTCGTCGAGATCCCCCACTTTATTGGCCCGTAATCCAACCGCCCCGTAGGCCTCTGCCAGTTTCACAAAATCCGGCGTCGTATCCAAATAACTCGATGCGTACCGCCCGTTGTAGAAGAGATCCTGCCACTGCCGCACCATGCCGTGAAACCGATTGTTCAGAATGATGATTTTGACCGGCAGTTTACTGACGACTGCCGTCGCCATCTCCTGCATGTTCATCTGCACACTGCCGTCTCCGGCAATACAGAGGACAAGCCGATCGCGGAAGGCGGCTTGTGCGCCCATGGCCGCTGGAAATCCGAACCCCATGGTCCCAAGCCCACCCGAGGTCAGCCAACGATTCGGCTTTGCCAGCTTGAAGTACTGTGCCGCCCACATCTGGTGCTGACCCACGTCCGTTGCAACGATCGGGTCTCGATCCTTCGTCAGCTCATAGAGCCGCTTCACCACGTGCTGCGGCTTGATCTGCCCGTCTTGGTCTTGCTGATAGGTCAGGGGGTGTGCCTGCTGCCAATCCCGAATTTGATCCCACCAGGGTTTCCGAAGCTCTTTTTGTTCGCCGTTCACCGTCGCCCTAAGGATTTGATTCAATTCGCGGAGCACGGTCTTACAATCACCGACGATCGGCACATCGACGTGGATGTTCTTCCGGATCGACGTGGGGTCGATGTCGATGTGAATGACTTTTGCGTGGGGACAGAACTCCGTCACTTTGCCCGTCACGCGATCATCGAACCGTGCACCGATAGCGATGACGAGGTCGGAATA
>DKBD01000030.1 GCA_002451055.1 Nitrospira sp. UBA6909
ACGTCCAGTTGATGCACGCGACCTATGGAATTACGCCAGAACGATTGAACGCCCTGAGATTGGCCACATCTGAAAACCTGGCTTGACTCTTCGCTCAGCTTCCTCCTTTCTCGAAATACTAAAAAATCTAGCGATCGGCTCTACATATCCTCGCCATAGTCGATTCTTCCATGCTTCTACATCTTACCGCTTCTCATATGCAACCCCTTACCATCTAGGCACCTCCTTGCCTCATTTCTTGCTACCGCCTCCCTCATAACGGTTTATCCATAAAACAAGTCGTTGCACATCTACTACTGCTGCGTCGCACAACCAAGAATGGGGTTGTAACTATCGCCATGGTTTTACGTATGAAATCTTCCGCCATTTATCCATAGGTATTCTCCCCTCATGTTGCCCACGCGCCTGACGGCACAGCCCAGAGGCGAATTTGTTTTCNNCACGTTTCATTGGATGCCTCCTCTCGGCGGGATGCCTGGTACTGTTGCTCGCCGGCTGTGCGGGCACGCAGATTCCCGTCACTACCATTCATGAAGATGTCCGGAGCACCGTATTTCTCGAAACCGTGCAGGACAAATCATTCCAAGCGGCACACCCCATCAAGCTGGATGAGGCCACGGTCGCCGATGTCTTGCGCGGGGTGCATACCAAGGAAAAAACCGGCCTGGTGTTGTTGCTCGGCAAAGCACTGATGTCAACCAATCTGAATGATATCAGGACCTTTTTAGACGACGATATCGCGCTCTTAGCTCCGCATATTACTGCGGCGCTTGCACAAGCCGCCCCGAACCAACGGGTCGGCTTCCGCCTCTATCACCAGGCGCCGATGGCAGCCCAAACGCAAAAGGGTCAGGACCTCAGAGAAATTACCGCGGGCCATCTTGCCGCCCAAGGCCTTTCACTCAATATCACCTTGACACACTACCGATACCGCCGAGGCAAGGTCGAGAAGGTCCAAAAGGCGCCGTACCAACTTCCCGACCCCGATGGCCTGCGCGACCGCGAAGTGAGGTTCATTCCGGAGACGGCCTTACGGCCGGAATCGTCCGCCCAATCAGGCTGGTTTAGTGGGTCCGAGGACCGAACGCTGGCCGTTGATTACCATCTGCTCGGCAAGCTCCTCGCCTCACCTCCAACCGGCCAACAGATTCCGGCGGCCGGAGCACAACCGGTTCAACCAGCACAGGGGGCAAGCGACGCTGAACTGCGCGCGTTCAGAGAAGAATTGAAAGCGATGCAGAAAAGACTGGCCGAGCAAGATGCCGAGCTGGAACGGCTCAAGAAGTCCTCAGTCGGAGAATAGCCGGCCCTTACCGGAGCCGCGTGGGTCGGGGTGCCGCCCTTCTTCCTCTATAATCAGCTTGCACGGGCACCCGTATCTCACGCCGACAACATCTATTGATGGCGGTCCGATGTTACCACTATAGTGTGGTGCCATGCGGAGGAGGAAATCATCCGATCTTGCGCAGGAAAATCCCCCTCCTCGCAAGGTCTGCTCTCCATCATCAAACCACTCCTCTCAGTTACCCGCAATCCTCGCCGCATTTCGCACGATTTCGGCCACCGACGTCTACACAATGGCCCCCAAGGAGTCCGTCGTCCGCGGGTATGAGTATTACCGGCAGCAACGGTTACAACACTATTTTTGGAGCCAGGATTTCTCGGCGCTGACCGCGCAGGTGCAAGGGACCAGACTTTATTCGGTTGTGTTTTCTCTTCACGATAAGCTTCTTGACGCGTCTTGCGATTGTCCGGCTTGGAACCCAGATCGGCTCTGCAAACATGTCCTATGCGCCTGTTTCACAACAAAACATATCCTCTCACCAGAGACATTCACGCTTCCGGCCCGGCAAGACACCAGGCTGTCTCTCCTCAAAACCGAATTGTTCGACGATATTGCAGCCCCGGTTGGGAAGCCCGACATCTCGTTCAGTGCATCAGTCTGCGATGAATCTCCCCGCAAGGAACCGATTTATGAGATTGTGATCGATGTCCGACACCCGCTCCCTCGACTCCAGATCCATCAGAACGGCCTGCCGCTGTCGAGAGGGTGGATTCCCGCGCTCCCATCCGAACTGATCCCCCTCCTGAATGCGTTCTGGTACTCCGGATTCGGAGAAGACCCCTTACTCCGCTATCTCAGGCAACACGACAAACCCTTTCCGATATTGTTGGCGACAACCAAGGCGTCGATCCCGCTTCAGTGGAAGGGGTCGGTCGCGTGTCGGAGCAAGACGGAAATCGGCCTTGTCGGAGACCGGATTAGAGTCCGCGCAGTCTGTCTTGTCGGCGGAATCCCACTTGCACGCATCGTTCGCTTCAGGAATTTTGTGGTGGATGTGGATGGCGGACGGCTGCTCTATCTAAAAGATCACGGTGGTTGGACCTCCTTCAACTCCCTCCGGCAGCGATTGAAGGACGTCCATCCACTTCAAGACCCCTCTGACGATCTCGGCGAAGGATCGTATCCGACACCTCGGTCGAACAGCCCTACCTATGAGCACGGGCGGGAGGTCGAGCAGGATACGGAATTCTCCATTCCGTTGGACGAGTTTCAATCGACGCAACTTGACGTGAGGCACAAGAAGGCCGACCGAATCTTGCAAGACCTGTCACTGTCGGTGGAAGGGCGGGAGACGCCGGTTCACCGTCCGACCGGTCTTTCGGAGGGCAACACCTGTTCATATGCGCTGATCCTGAAACCTCCGTCCAACGATCAGGGCTATGCGCCGACTTGCTGGAGATTGCAGGTCCAATGCCGCCGCAGCGATCTCCGGTTCGCTCCGAGTATCGCGGCGTTCGGTTTCATCTCAACCTTGGAGCAAGGACGAGCCGTTTCGGGCGCGCTACGCGCGCAGAAGCGCAAGACAGTCCTGTACGATCTGTTCTTTTCATCGCTGTCCATACGCGACCCGAAAGAGCAGGAGCGACAAATCAAGACGGCCATCAGCCTGGAAGGCTGGCCGCGAGCCGTCAGTGAAGAAGCCGCACGCTGGCTCAAACAGAGTCTGGCCGGTTATGCCAGGTCTGATCTACGGCTACAGATACGCGCAGGACGCTGGGAGCTGCAACCCGTGGAGAAGGACCGCGAGTCGTTGCTGTACCACATACCGTACACCATCTTCGGCTCTGAAATATTTCGCGGCATGCGGCGATTCGATGAAATGACGATCGATTCGCCGCAGTTGTTTCAGCGATTGCCGAATCTCTTGGAAACCCTCGCGGCGGCCGGGATCGATTTGCTGTATCAAGACAAACCCCTCCGGTCCTCGCGCTGGGATTGTTCGATTCACGTGGGGCGCAGCGAGCGGGAAGGAACCGGCATCGACTGGTTTGAAATCCGCCCGGAGATTTGGTGTGACGGCATGGCCGTGGACGAAGGTGAATGGCGATCGGCGCTCCGACAAGGAGGGCTGATTCAAGGCAAAGACGGGCTGCGCGTGTTGGATAGCCAAACTGTGGAGCGGCTGCGCGCCATCCTTGATCTCACCGGCGTGGTGGAAGCCGATCGGACCGCAACGCAGATCGTCCGGGTTCCGAGGCTACAGATCCTCGATTGGCTGGCCTTGCGCGAGCAGGGTATTGCGGTCTCGCTGCCGGCCGAAGACGAAGCCGTCCTCGCTCGCCTGCTGAGATTCTCCCGGATCGCCGCTCCACCACTCCCGAAGGGGTTGCGCGCCACCCTCCGCCCCTATCAACGGGACGGCTATGCTTGGCTGGCGTTTCTCTACGAACATCGCTTCGGCGCCTGTTTGGCNNGACGACATGGGGCTGGGCAAGACACTCCAGGCGATCTGTCTTCTGGCCGCCGTGCGAGAAGGTCGAATCCGGACACCGTCGGGCGCAAACGGTCCGCATCTGGTGGTCGTTCCGACCAGTCTCCTCTTCAATTGGGAGCAAGAGCTGGGGCGTTTCGCGCCGGATTTGAAAGTCCACATCTACAGCGGCAACGAGCGAACGTTAGACGCCAAGAACGGCGAGGTCGTCCTTGCAACATATGGGGTGGTACGGCGGGATATCGAAATCTTGGAGGGCATGGCATTTCACATCATCATCTTTGACGAAGCGCAGGCAGTGAAAAACATCCTCGCGGACACAACGGCGGCCGTCCGCCGACTGAAGGGGCGGTTCAAGCTGACGTTGACCGGCACTCCGCTTGAAAATCATCTTGGCGAATACTTTTCCGTGATTGATCTCTGTGTGCCGGGGCTGCTCGGCGAGCACGACCGGTTCAAGACGCAGTTGAAGCGGGGCGACGGCCGCACGCTGGAACGGATGCTGCGCAGGACCAGACCCTTCATCTTGCGGAGGACCAAGACCGAGATCCTCCACGACTTGCCGCCGAAAATCGAGAGCGAGGTGTTTCTCGATTTGACCGACCGCCAAAAGGCCCTTTATCGGCAAACCGTCGCGCAAGTCCGTTCCACGATTGATGAGGCTTACCGCACCAAGACGTCAGGCCAGGCGCAGCTCATCGCCTTAACGGCCATCCTCAAGCTCCGCCAAGTCTGTTTGTCACCCCGCCTCCTGACGAACCGAGACGATGAGCCTTCGCCTAAGCTCCGTTTTCTCATGGAGCGGCTCTCTGTATTGTTGGAGGAGGGACACAGCGCCCTCGTGTTTTCCCAGTTCACCGGGTTTCTGGATCTTGTAGAGGAATCCTGCTCCGGGCACCAACTGCCATACCACCGGCTGGACGGATCCACCGAAGCAACCGCCCGAAAAGGCCTCGTGGCGGCGTTTCAGACCGGCGACCGGCCAAGCGTGTTTCTGTTGAGCCTCAAGGCGGGAGGCCAGGGGCTCAATCTCACCAAAGCGAGCTACGTGTTTCATTTGGATCCTTGGTGGAATCCAGCGGTTGAGAGTCAGGCATCGGACCGCGCGCACCGCATTGGGCAGCAGCGGACCGTTTCGATTGTGCGGATCCTCATGCGGCACAGCATTGAGGAAAAGATGATGGCCCTCAAACAGCGAAAACTCGAACTGTATGAGGCGGTCATGTCCGGCGCAGTGCGCGGCTCCGGCCAGAGCCTCTTGACCAAAACCGATTTCGAGTTCCTCCTCTCGCCCTCTGCGCAATGACCCCAGACTCTCCTGGCACCGTCATTCTTTGTGCCTTGCCTCTTGCATGTTGCCCCTGACCTCTTGCACCTTCGTCCGCGACTCTCCTAAAAGGCGACCGTTTGTGGGGGCGGCTGGGCCTCGCAAGCAGAGAATCATCACCCCTGATCTGAGACATGCCCACGGAGGTACCGGAATGAGAACGGTTCACATGGTTGCGGTTGTGTTTGTCCTCCTTGTGAACGTGGTGGCGATTGCGCCAGCCGATGCCAACCCGGTTGAGTCGCTGGTTATGGTGGACTCCAAAGGGACAATGCTCGGCCCGGTGGTCGAGTTCGCCGGCCCCTTCTTTAAACTGCCCCTTGTGCCATTCAAGGCGGGCAATTCGGTCTTTGTACTCTCGATCTTCAAGGACAAAGTTGCAGGAAGCGGCAATCCCGTCAACCTGTATTTCGACAACCGACGTTGCGGCCACAAGACAGGTTAGGTGGTTGCCGCCTTGGATGAACTCGTGACGAAAGAGGTGGTGAGAGACGAAGCCTTCTGGTCCTTTGTCGGAACGGATGGGAAGACGGTCTATGTTCCGACACCCAATGCCCAGCTGATCAAATCCTTCAAGGTGCAATCCAGGTTGTTAGTGGAATCAAATGGAGAAGTTGAGTGCCAGGAATATCCGAAATTTATTCCCACAGCCGTTCCCGCAACCGCGCTGGAGAATTTCATGAGCACCTTCACGCCCCCATTTTCTGTCGACGCCATCACAAGGAAGTAGAGAGCGTCTCACCAACCATCTGAGGCCGGGTAGGAACGCAGATTACATGTTATCCCTGGCCTAACTACTTCCTCCCACGCACCTCCGGCATCCACCTCCTTTACCTACCGTTGCAAACCGGTTACTGTAGTCTGTCAGGCAGGAGGTTGCACATCGTTCGAGACCAGTTCTTCGTCTGGCTCAGGACAGGCCTGTCGAAGCACACCCATCGAGTTGTTCCGCGCCTGTCAGACTCACGAGACGAGTAACACCGACAACACCCCATGGCCGATCGATCAGAAAGTCCGAAGACAAGTCTCACGGACAGCTTCCGTCTTCTCCCACTCGGTGACTCAGCGATCACTGTAGAATTGGGCAACGAGGTCGATCCCCTGATCAACGCCCGCGTCGTCGCATTCGCGAAGACAGTGGCGAACCAAGGCTGGAGCGGAATCGTGGATATCGTGCCCACCTATCGATCGGTCACCGTTCACTTCGATCCGCATACGTGTGATTCGACTGATTTGATTACCCAACTGCAAGCACTGTCTCAACCAGAAATACGTACGGGAGAATTGCACGGGACGCGTCATGAAATTCCAGTTTTGTACGGAGGCGAATGGGGGCCAGACTTGACGGATGTCGCTGCCTTGGCCGGCTTGCCTCCGGCTGAAGCCGTCACATTACACGCGTCCGTTCGCTATCGGGTCTATATGCTCGGTTTCAGCCCCGCTTTTCCCTACCTAGGACTCGTTCCCGAACGATTGGCCATACCGCGTCTTTCCACACCACGTTCAAAGGTCCCGGCAGGATCGATTGGAATTGCCGACCGCCAGACAGGCATTTACCCCACCTCCACCCCAGGCGGCTGGCGATTGATCGGACGAACACCCCTTTCACTGTATCGTCAGACGAGCCCGAATCCCTTTCTGCTGAAAGCAGGCGACCTGGTCCAATTCAGGCCGATTGAACTGGATGAATTCAATCGTTTGACCCAGGAATCACAACATGACAGCCCTTGATCTGAACAGCGACATGGGCGAGTACGAGCGCCCAGAGTTTCTCGCCCGTGAAGCCCGACTCATGCCGCTGATCACGTCGGTCAATATTGCCTGCGGGGTACATGCCGGAAATCCTGAGCTCATGCGCAGGACTGCGACACTGGCCACTCAACACAACGTCGCGATCGGCGCACATCCAGGATTTCCTGACACAGGAGATTTCGGCCGTAGAGATCGACGAGCCTCTCCCAACGAAATCGTATCGCTTGTATCCCAGCAACTCACCACCCTGTCCGACGTGTTGGCATTGGATCACCTCTCACTGATTCATGTGAAACCACATGGCGCACTCTATAACCTGACGGCGAGGGATCGGGACGCAGCTGATGCTCTTGCACAAGCCGTCGCAGCCTTTGATCGTCGGTTACTCCTCTTCGCCCTCGCAGGATCAGTCCTTGTTGAACGCGGACGATCCATAGGTCTGACTGTCATCGAGGAGGCCTTTGCAGACCGCGCCTACCAATCAGACGGCACACTTGTGCCGCGCTCCCAGCCTGGCGCACTGTTACAGACCGAACGACAAGTCGTCCGCCAATTGCACGAGATCTTGAACGGATATATCACCAGCATCGACGGACAGCGGGTATCCCTGCATGCCGACAGTCTGTGCGTACATGCCGATACACTGCACGCCGTCGAGTTTGTCCATCTCATTGGAGCCGAGCTGAAATCGTCTGGCGTTCGGATTGCCAGACAGCGAGGAACGTGATGCCCGGAAATAGAATTCAGGTCGAGGTTATCAAACCGGGCTGGCTCACCACGGTCCAAGACCTGGGGCGCTATGGCTCTCAGCAATATGGCGTTCCGGTTGCCGGCGCGATGGATCGATTCGCCGCCATCGTGGGGAACCGCCTGGTGGGGAATCAAGATGGGGCCGCGGTGCTCGAATGCACCCTGAAAGGACCGGAACTCCTCTTTCAGCACGACCGGGTGATTGCCGTCACTGGAGCGAACCTTTCACCAACCATTGATGACACAAGACTCCCGCTTTGGGAAAGCATCACGGTCCCGCGTGGCAGCCGGTTACGCTTCGGCGGTCAGCGCGCCGGAGCTCGGTCGTACGTGGCAATTGCCGGCGGCATCGACGTCCCACCGGTTCTTGGCAGCCGTTCAACGCATTACTCAAGCGCAACAGGAGGGTTTCAAGGACGGCCGTTGAAGCCAGCGGATATCTTGTCTACTGGACAGTCCATGGAGTCCGGAGACCGTCCGGTTGGGAGGCGCCTTCCCGCTCACCTGCTTCCCCGCTATGATCGATCCGCAACCCTACGCATCATCCCTGGACCTCAACAAGAATTCTTCTCTGAAGCTGCGCTGGCAACACTAACCGGTTCTTCTTACACCGTCGCCCCGCAATCCGATCGCATGGGATACCGTTTGACAGGCCCCAAGATCGTTCGCATTGGATCAGCTCGCTTTATCTCCGACGCAACGGCGATGGGGGCACTACAAATACCACCGGACGGCCAACCGATCCTCCTGATGGCCGATCGGCAAACCACCGGAGGCTACCCCAAAATCGCCGTCGTCATCTCAGCCGATCTCCCTCTCGCAGCTCAACTGATNNAAGTGGAGCGATGAGCTGATCGAGGAACCTCCATGATCGCCCACAACGCCACTATCCAAGCCAAGAGAATCGGAGTTTCGATGGTCAATCCGACACCACGTAGATTGAACGGTATGTTTCCGTCGACATGTGTCGGCGATGCCTCAGCATCTTCCGAACCATATCAATACAGACTTGCCTCGTGTTTTCTCCTTTCGCTCTCGCAGATTGATTTCAATGGAATTCAGGCGTATCGTCTTAACTATGAGTTCGGGGCCATCAGGCACTCCTACAGCATATGGAGGTGTGATATGGGACCGACCAAGACAATCGTGAAAGGCACGGCAATCTACGATGCAACGAGCGGGAAAGCTCTCAAAGAGGGACTTTCGACACAGCAAGCCATACAGGACTATGCCGCACATCACTACATCGTGCTGCCCGAGGTGGATCACCACGGACGGCCCTGGGAGTTGAATGGCCAACCCGTATACTGTCTCCACGGCGTGCGCTATGTGACACTCGACGACCAGGAGGTCCACCTGACGCGATGCCATGCGTGTGGAGGGATGGGGACTCGTGTTGAAGAAATCACGGTGGAGCGAGACTGTCTTCGCTGCGTCCAATGCGGGCAGGAACTTGATGCGCGTCTGGAAATGATGGAGAGCTAGGAGCCTACCCCAAAAGACCTCAAGCCGTGGAAACAGCACAGAGGTCGGCATTAACGGGGTCGGGAGTCGTTTCTTGACAATTCCATGTCGAATTCAATGCAAGTGCTCCTCTGCCACGCCGTCCCCGCCTTGCTGCCGGCGATCTCGCCTACCACGTCTTGAATCGCCGAGTGGGCCGCCTCTCCTTGTTTGAATCTCCCGGAGACTATGCCGCTTTTGAGAAGATTCTCGCGGAATCCCATGCTCAAACCGGCCTGCGGATCGCGGCCTACTGCCTCATGCCGAATCACTGGCATCTCCTCCTCTGGCCACGGCATGACGGGGAACTGTCGGAAATTCTCCGCTGGATCACCGTCACCCATACGCAACGCACTCCGAGCCAAACTGGTCCGCCAGGCAGAGAACTGGCGATGGTCGAGCCTCTGGCGGCGGGAGCAGGATGATCCCAAACAGACCGCCTGGCTGAGTGATTGGCCGATCGAGCGTCCACGCAATTGGGTCTCGCGCGTGAATCGGCCAGAGGCCGGCGAAGAATTTGGAGGCCCTCCGCATCTGTGTGCAGCGGGGACGCCCGTTCGGGGAGGAGACCTGGGTGAAACGGACGGTCAAACGGCTCGGACTGGAATCCACCCTCCGCCCACGCGGGAGACCTAAAGGGTCCTAGAAACGTACGCTTGCTGAGTCGCGTGACTGACACTCTTGTCGGCGTGACGCGTCGATCATCTCTAGTCGATCACCTCCAATAGAGATCAATAGATCCTTTCAGTAGATCCGTTCTTCCATAATCCAAAGAGGCATTGCACAGTTTCTGGTCGAGGAGTACCGTGCGAGCATTTCAAACGGTCTGTTGCTCGGCACACTGATACACTGGCACAGACTTCCCTCTCTCCACACGTCGCCTTAAAGAGGTCACCATGATATGTCGCCGATTCCCTTTCCGCCCCCATCGTCCACACAAGAACACCTTACCTCTGCATGGGACAGCGATGATTTTGGTTGTCGGCACCCTGCTCACCCTTGGCTGCGGTGGCAGAAACCTTCCCTATTCCATCGCCATCGGCAATCCAGACCCGAATGCCCCACTTCCCGGCAGAGAACAGTGCGTCCTCCGTCTGGATGACATTGTGAAAGACGTTTCAAAGCAGTATCAACTCTCCGGATGGACGCTTCGTGAGCTGCAATCGGAGTTTGAGAAGGCGCTCCATAGAAACACACGAGGCCCCAACGGTGTGAATAACTGTAAGGATTCGGATGGTCACATCGTGGCGAGGGACACCTACCCTCCCCTTGAAGATATTGCAAAGAAATGGTTGATGACCTATGCCTTGGATGCAACAGATCCTGACCAAACCCTGGATCGGTTTCGAGAGTATCTGCTGTCCTCTCAACTTGTACGTGACTTGGCCGAGCAACAACTCTTTCCTGATGAAAATGAAGACGACACTTCCTCCCTGGTAGAGAAAACAACCATGCACCAGTCGCAATGGTGCGGGGCTTTGACGGTTGAATCATCCAAATCGCTCCTTCCCTTTTTTGCGCAAGCGGCTAAGAATCAACCACTCCCGATACAAACAGAGAACGAAGAACACACCACGACTGGACCCGCTGAATCCTCCTGTCTCAAGGCACGTTCCCTCTATCATGTCGAAACTTCACTTTCCTTCAGCGACCAGAACCAACACGACTTATATGAAACTCTCCTCAACGATATCGCAGAGATCGAACGCACTGCGATGCAGCGAACCCACCGATACTTCGTGCTGAGCTACGAGATCCCCTGGGATAAAGAACATACATTGGTTCGTTACGGTGTGACGTTTTACTTCAAGGAGGCACCTCTCGAAGGCGATGCACCGTCCGACAAGTCCCCGCCCTCTGCTCGCCTCATCGGATACGACCTCACGTATGCAAACGAGGCTTCTCCCAAACCGGAAATCAACACCGATGCTGATGGCGTGAAGGAAACACGGTGGTCAGGAGAAGAGATCTGGCACTACACGGGCCGGCCGTTTTCTCTTGTGATCGGAATAAAAAATGCCGCTTTTGAAGTCGTAAAATTACCGTTCAGCACCATCGCCGGTCTCCTCTTTGGCCGCGACCCTCTCAACTATCCTGTTGAAAATCTGCTGACTGCTTACAACGCACTCCTTGTGGAAGCCACAACTCAGACCCATCGTGGAGCTGAGTGGGGGCTCTACCGCCTTCTTCTCGAAGTTCCCCTGTTCGGACAACTCTTTCAATACAATTACGGAGGCGACTATTCCAACCGAGATGCGATCAGTGAGAAACCCCACAAACTCTTCTTGTCTCGAGGGATTTACGGGGGAAACAAGTGGGGACAAGATACGGGACTCTGGGCCCTTTTCGCTAAACAGCTCTATCCTGGCTACGACATTTACAGCCCACCCTATCGACATGGCACCGTCATCGATGTCGTGTGGTCTATGTTCAACCTATCGCACGGCCCAGCCTACAGTGAGGCCCGTTATGTCATAGACCATGCGAACCGGGATGACCGGTTATACCTCGCAGGACACAGCGGCGGAGTCCAACGCAGTGCCTCCGCATCACGAATTCTTTCTCTCCACGGATATCGGGTCGTCAAAGTGGTGGGCATCGCAGGCCCCAGTATCGGCCAGGCCATCGTTGACACCCGATATCCTGAGGCCTTCAAGATCTACCTCAACACCAAATCTGGGGCGAATCAAGATGTGGTATCCAAGGTCGGGGTCGTCGCCGGCGCCTTCTCCACGCTGCTCGACTATGCCGTCATCGGTCCATTGAAATATGTGGCCGGAGGCCTCGTGTCCTGGAATCCCGACTATCGCGACCAGGTCTACCGCCACGCCGATCGATTCGGCTTTTCCAATGCCGTGATCGTCGAGGTAGAGCGGAAACCGTCCAGCCGCCACCAGACCCCACTACGGTTATCCTTCACCGATCGTGTGGTCTTTGACGCATACATACGCAATGAATTTTCAACTGCCTTCCGAGAAGATCTGGAACGGCCTGACCGGCCGAATGATGATCGCCCTCATGCATTTCCATGGGACCGATAAGGTCCACAATGGTGTCCATGAGCGGTATTCTCATTGGGATTCATAAATGACTCGCCATGAGAATGGCGGACTATTTATTCTTACCATGCAGGTCCATTCGCCTTTACTCCCATAGTGGCGTTGTGCCAAGTTACGACCACAGTTTTATGCCTCACCGCCAGATCGACAGATTTGTGAATACTCATACTCGTGAGTCGAAATTGGATGCCTAGGTTACAGCGCAGGTCGCTCTCCCATGACAGGGCCTCCCCCATCTTGGAGGATGGATGGATAGCTCGGCCCACACTGACGTCCTTCGTGTCTCATGCGCGCCTTGCTCTCCGCTCAGCATGGAGGCCTGGCACTTTCGCCCTTATTGGAATTCTGTTATCAGGCTGCGCCATCTACTATCGCGACCGAGATACGGGAGCCGAACACATCTGGGGATTCGGCCACCTTGCCGTCAAGACTCTGCCTCCCAATGAAGGCAAGCAGGCGCTTGTTCAGCGGATGACGCTGACCGGAATAGCTGTTGGGATGGACAATGGTTCCTTGGGAGTAAGCGCCGGATACGACCGTCGAGAACATATTCTTATTTTTGACGAGAATGCGGCAATTACCATCGAACGTCACCCCAGTAATGACTTTTTCAATTTCAAGATAAGAACGTATCCCCCTAGCCTTCAACCACCACAAGATACCGAGAACCGGACCGAGCAAAAGGAGACATCACAATGAACCGCAAGATCATGCAGAGTCTTCTCCTTGCAGTTGGATTTCTTGTCTCGACAGGCTGTGCGGGATATGACCGGATCCTGTTTGTCACGAAGACAAATATGGGGCTCGATATTGACGACAAACCACCAACCGCGGAACTCACGATTGCCAGAAGAGAACTGGCCATCACGCCAACATTTGAGGATGCGCAGGGGGACGAAAATACGCTGCCATTACTGGCGTCGTTCGGACTCAACGGCTTTTTTCTGGACCCTGAAATCACTTCTCGATTTGCCGGAGGAGAAGCGGCTGTCCTCCTCGCTCAAGGTCCTGCCCCCCAATCACCTGCTGTGAGCGAGTCGTCACTGTGCTTGAGCAAAGAACCAGACACCCGGCCCTTGTGGAAAAAGATGTGGCATTCTCTTGTCGGGCGCAGCAAGGAAGACACTCGCCCATTCTACTTTGCGACGGATACCTCGTTCGGACTCAAGGCCGCATGGGATGGCACGACTGGACCGTACCCCAGCACCCTCAAGCTCGGCTACAACCGGAAAGAGTTGGCGTTCCCGCCTGTCTTTGTCACAAAGGGATGCTCCGTTGACCCTGCTGCCCCTCCGAACCCTGACTATTGGAAAGTAACAGTTCCTTCCTTTCTCGCCTCATTGGATAATTCCAGCGCCCTCAAAGAATGGTCTGCAAGTGGAACCACCTACATTCAATTTTTCGCAACTGGAAGAGCCGCGAGTGAGTTTGTCAGACGCCCAGAGGTAAACTCGGCTCTGAATAAGGCGATGTACCCTCATAGCGACCTCCCAAGTAATCCATAGAGCACTGCTACTTACGCTCCAGGACCGAGTAATTCAGCATCTGCGCGCCGTACACGAAAGAGAAGAGCGCATCATCACGACAATCTTTCTGATATGGCCGATTCCTGCGCCTCTTTACACCAGGCCCCGCTCTATCATTTCAGCGCAGGCTTGCATTTCTTTTGATCAATCCCGCTATACTGGCCATCACAGGATTGCATGAGACATATACAACGCACTTTCTTTCAAGCCCTTGCGGCAATCCTGCTCCTTCTGGAAGCAGGGTGCGGAATGGCACAACTCGCGATGTGTGCGCCGCACATGAAAGAAGAAGGCACCCCTCGACTCACGTGGACCGAGTGTTTCGAGCAACCCTTCTCCCACGCGGGAATCACGCATTCGGTGTACTGTCTTCACAAGGAAGACACTTCCAAGCCGCCGGTGATTTTGCTCCACGAAATGACCGGACTGACTCCAGGCACCCTGGCCTACGCCGATGAGCTCTCGAAGGATTTCACCGTCTACGTGCCGCTTCTGTTCGGGGGAAAAGGCAAGTTCTCCCCTTCCAGCGGATTGTGGGCCTATTGGTTTCGTGGACGGGTCGATTTCTTTCCCGGACATGAATGGGGAGTTCCCTCTCATGGCAACACCCCCATCGTGAACTGGCTCCGCGGTGTGGTGCAGAGGGTTGGGGAGCGACACAGCACCCAGCCCATCGGCATTATCGGTAACTGTATGACCGGCCCGATCCCATTGGCGCTGCTTGACCATCGGCAGGTGACTGCGGTCGTGGTTGCACAGCCCGCCTTGCCCATGCGGTTCTGGTGGTCCACGGAAGAAGACAAGCGCTCACTCGGTTTATCGACTGATGAACTGCAGGTGGCAAGACACAGCACGGCGAAGATCTACGGGCTGAGATTTGAAACGGACTGCATGGCAGATCGGGCGAAACACTTCACGCTGCGCAATGAATTCGGCGATCGGTTTCTTGACGGAGAAATCCTCGCACGCGAATACCAACCGGACGGAAGACCGATCAACGTGCACAGCACGCTGATCGGATCATGGAGAATACAGGACCCGTCAGGGCAGCCTTCACGAGATGCGCGCGAACGAGTACGAACGTTTCTNNCAGTTCAGTCCTCGCTGCAGGCCAGGGTCCAGAGATCTTTGGCGACCGTTCCGGATTCCGGCTCGCCCACAGGGGTCCATTCCTGATTGGAGGGGCTGCTTTCCAGGAGCATCTTCCCGGTTTCCATCGTGCCGGCGTAATGCAAAATGGTCACAAGCCTCGTGCGCGCTTTCCTGCAATCGTACTCCCGTTGCATCTTGGCCGAACGGAACGAGATACCCCCCTCCTTGCTCTGCGCCGTTTTGAAGTCGTAGAGGACCCACACGCTTCGTTGGTCCCCGTTCTTGGTGATCGCCGAGGCATCGATATAGATCGTCATGCCGGACTTTTCGTCCCCGCCCAGCGGCACCCACCCCGCATCGGCCCGCCCACTAGCAATGAGCGCCAACAGTGCAACCAGTACCCATCGCATCATGATCTTCTCCCTTATCCCCTTGTCTCTACGAATCTAAGGACGACTGCAACCCTATAATTCAAATTATTCCGGGGTGAAAGCACAAATCAACCCAGACTTGAGTCTTTCTGCTCTCATAGCGGGTCACTCGTTCATGAGTTGACGCACAATCCTTTCAGGTGCTGCGGTTCTTGACTTTCCTACCTGAAATCGATATGGACACCGTATCACACGTTATCCATCTTCTCTTTGCACCTCCCATTGGAAGAAGGAGGCCCAGCGATGACGACGCTCCGCCTGTTTTACGCAACAAACCGGAACCATCTTGGGAAGGATCGCTGGCGCCCAGACGGGTACGGGAAGAAGTTCAGTGATGATGGCGTCGAGAATCTTCGCTTCGGTCGCGTCACCGTAGAGGCCGATGCATCCAAAATAGCCAAATATCTTGAGACGGATTGTGGCCCGATGGGTCAGGGGGACGGAGAAAGTCTCATCACGTATCTGGCGAAATGCGCGGAGTCCGGAGATATCATTGCCTATCGCGAAAAGATCAACCGTTCGATCGCCGAAGATCAACAACAGAGCGTGAAGCTGGGATCGCAGGCTGCATTTTCGGAATTGCAGACCGTCATGCGCAAGAACTCGGATGTCCTGCTGTTTATCCATGGCTACAATGTCTCCTGGACCGACGCTGTTGGCACAGCCCTCTCGTTGCAGACCATGCTGAATCACTGTCCGGACAGAGACCCGAACCAACAGGTGCAGGTCGTGCTTTTTACATGGCCGTCCGACGGTATGGCACTGCCGTTTGTGTCCTACAAGTCGGATCGCTCGGAAGCAGCTGGATCAGGAAATGCCGTTGGACGGGGCATTCTCAAGGTGCGAGACTTTCTGGCTAGTCTCCGTCGGTCGCAAGAGAAACTCTGCCAGCAGAATCTCCATATTCTGTGCCATTCAATGGGCAACTATTTGTTGCAGAATGCGGTCGAACGCTGCGATGCCTTTACCCCCGGCAACGCTTTGCCCCGTATTTTTGAACATGTGTTTCTCTGCGCTGCCGATGTCGACGACACGGTGCTCGAAGCAGGGCACCCCTTAGGACGGGTACATGAATTGGCCCGCAGCATCACCGTCTACCACAATCGTGGCGATGTGGCTCTCGTCATTTCGGACTTCACAAAGGGCAATCCTGATCGGCTTGGATCCAATGGTCCAGCTCGACCGGGACAGGTTCACAATAAAGTTCATCAGGTGGACTGCACACCGATCGTTAAAGGCCTGGCGGAGCACAGTTACTACCTGTCCGGCCATGTCAATGCGGATATCCGGATGAGCATCGATGGGGTGCCGCACGACGACCCGAGACGGCAACGCAACCGTGTTGGCATGATAGGTAATCAGTGGGATATGCGGTCGAGGTGATGCCGGGCTGAGATCTGGCTTTCCACTGTTGCTGTTGAGACTGTCCCAGTATGCACCCATGATCACTATTCGCTCCTTCTCGCTCGGTGTCTTCGCAGTGAGCCGGACATATTCTTTTCGGTCTCATTACCACTCTTTCTGCTCCCTTCGACCCTTCGTCATATAAGGATGGTGCCCCTCAACCAGATTCCCGGGAGACATTGACAATGGCTCGTACTCCCACATTTCGCACATTCGCACGATTGATGAGTGCCGCCTTGCTGGCTGATCGTCGACACGGGTCGGTGTCCGACGCCGTAGGTGCATGTCGGNNCTTCTTCCCTATCTGTCGGAATCGTGGGAGCCGGGCTGGCTGGATTGGCCTGCGCTGACACCCTCAAATCCAAAGGCATTCAGGCCTCCGTCTATGAGGCAGCCACCCGTGCCGGCGGACGTTGCTGGTCGCAGCGCGGTTACTTCCCAGGCCAAGTGGCGGAACGGGGCGGCGAATTGATCGACAATCTGCACAAGACCATGTTGGGCTACACCACGCGATTTGGCTTGGCCCTGGAGGATGTCAATAAACAGCCTGGGGAAACATTCTATCACTTCTCAGGATTGCGCTATCCGGAGGCGGCAATCGTCGCCGAGTTTCGCGATTTCGTGTCGGTGATGCGAGTGGATCTGAATCGGCTGTCTAGCGAGGTGACGGCCATGACCCACACCTCAGACGACGTGAGCCTGGACCAGACCAGTCTGTTGGCCTATTTGGAGGGGCAGAACGGAGCCGGCGTCCCAGCCGGCCTGCCGGCAAAAGAAGCTATCATTGCGGCGTTTGAGGCTGAGTACGGGTTGATGGCATCAGAGCAGAGCTGTTTGAACTTTCTCCTCTTCATACATGCAGATCGCCGTTCGAAATTCACGCCGTTCGGCGTATTTAGCGATGAACGATATCACCTGGTCGACGGCAACGACGGCATCATCGACGGCCTGACACGAGATCTCTCCGGACAGATCACTTACGGCTGTGCGCTTACCCGAGTCCGCCGTCTCAGTGATGGACGCATCGAATTAACCTACCGCGAAGGATCTCGCACCGTCTCCCATAGGCATGACGTCGCGGTGCTGGCCATACCCTTTACGACCCTCCGTGATGTTGAACTGGATCAGAACCTTGGGATCCCTCCCCCTCAATTGGCCGCCATTCAAGGGCTTGGCTATGGGACGAATGCCAAGATGATGATCGGGTTTTCGGGCCGCCCGTGGCATGCCCTTGGTGGGAACGGCACAGCGTATTCGAACTTGCCAAACGTCCAAACCACGTGGGAGACCAATCCGAGCTTCGGTTCGAACTCACGAGGTATCTTGACGGATTACTCCAGCGGCCAACGGGGTGCTGGGCTTAACACCAAGAAAGTCCAGCTCGAAGCTGCTCGTTTCCTCAACGATTTAAATCTTGTGTATCCTGGATCGCTGGGAGCTGCTACGCTCGTGAATGGCCGGTACCTTGTTCACCTTGAGCATTGGCCCTCGAATCCGCTGACGAAGGGCAGTTACACCTGCTACAAGCCTGGTCAATTCACCACGATGGCCGGCTTGGAGGGTCTCCCGGTCGGCAATCTCTTCTTTGCTGGGGAACACGCCAACTCGTTCTATGAGTGGCAGGGATTTATGGAAGGCGCGGCGCTCTCAGGCATTGCGGCTGCCCAGTCAATTGTTGCCATGGTCAAAGGTCGCTAATCGGCTCCCTCCATTTGTTCTGGGCGAGACACAGCCGGAGGATGGTTCCATGAACTCCACGACGGTGATTCGACTCCTCATTCTGGTGATTCCTGCACTATGGGTGATCTTTCGTCTCATGCCCGTCGATCACCCACAGTATGGCAATCTCCGGGTCGCCGCGCAGCAAGCGCAAGGCCATCAAGCGATGCGGGAACCCGACAAGTTCTCGACCCAAGAATCCTTATTCAAGGCCCATTACCAATCGCACTTCCTCACATCCGGCTACGAGTACAAGCACTACCGGCTCGCCTATAAGTATGGCTTTGACCTCGCCCTGGATCCAGATCATCACAAAATGAACTGGACGAGCGTCGAACCGCAAGCACGCCAAAATTGGAATGAACGGACCCTAGGACTGTGGAGTCAACACCGCGAAGCCGTTCTCTACGGATGGGAAGAGGGGATCAAGCTCAACAGGGGATAACTCAGGAGAGGCGACGGACGGCTCATGGTCAG
>DKBD01000207.1 GCA_002451055.1 Nitrospira sp. UBA6909
AGGGACGGGCTGGACCGTGCGTGTGACCTCCAACAAGTTTCCGGCCCTGGGTCCGACAGGTGGATTGGAACGGCGCGAAGAGGGGCTCTTATTCCGCGAATTGGACGGAGTGGGCGCTCATGAGGTGATTATCGAAACACCCGCTCATGACCGGCAATTGCCCTTGATGACGGATCGCGAAGTCGCCGATGTGCTGACGGCCTATCAGACGCGATACCGAGCGTTGAGGCAAGATCCGCGACTCAAATACATCATCCTGTTCAAGAACCATGGCGAGGCGGCAGGGACGTCGCTGGCGCATTCTCATTCGCAGTTGGTCGCCACGCCGGTGCCGCCTATGACGCTGCGTCGGAAGTACGAGGTTGCGATCGCCCACTACGATGATACCGGCCGGTGTTTGTATTGCGACGTCGCGGAGGAAGAACGGAAGGCCCAGATTCGCGTGGTCTTCGAAACCGATCGGTTCCTGGTCTTTCATCCCTTCGCCTCGCGTGTGCCGTTCGAAACGTGGATCATGCCCAAGCGGCATCAACCGTCGTTCGGACAGGTGAGTGAAGAAGATCTCCGCGAACTGGCGCCGGTGCTGCGGCGCACGTTGCGAGCCATGTACGACCGGTTGGGCGATCCAGATTTCAACTACATCATCCACAGCGCCCCGATCGAGGACGAGAACAAGGACTATTATCTCTGGCATATCCAGATTCTGCCGCGGCTCAGCACGATCGCCGGGTTCGAGCTGGGATCCGGTATCTACATCTCGACCATGCTGCCTGAGCAGTCGGCGGCCACCATGAGAAAAGATGATCGAGCGGCCGGCGGTGGAAACTGACCTTCCTGAGTGAAAGGAGAGGCGATGCTCCCGAAAATGTCCGTCAGCCGCCGGTGCACGGCTATCCTGGCCAACGTCCAGAACTACCGCATGCTGATGAGCGACGAATTGAGCGAGGAACTGGTGACGCTCGCGCATGATCTGCGAGAGGTACGGATTTGCCATCTCAACTCGACCGCCTTCGGGGGAGGAGTCGCCGAGCTTCTCTCTCGGTATCTGCCGATGCTTCAGGCACTTGGCATTCATGCTGACTGGCGATTGATCCATGGCCAGACGGAATTCTTCACGGTGACGAAGGCGTTTCACAATGCGCTGCAGGGTGGGCACTATGCGTTGGGTGATAAGGAGCAGGGGCTGTATCTCGACGTGAACGAGGGAAGCGCGAAGGCCTTGGGTAACGACTACGACGTCTACATCGTGCACGATCCCCAGCCGGCGGCTCTTCGCCACTTCGCGGGGACTCGCGACGCAAAGTGGATCTGGCGTTGCCATATCGACAGTTCCTCGCCCGATGAACAGGTGAGCGGATTTCTTCGCCCGTATTTGGAGGAGTATGACGCCGTGGTCTTCACCATGCCGGAGTTCTTGTTGCCTGGGCTGAGGACCCATCGCGCAGCCTTCATCGCGCCGGCCATCGATCCATTGGCGACCAAGAATATGGCGCTCTCCCAGGATCTCTGCCGCCGCGCCGTCGCCGATTCCGGCGTCGATCCGAGCAAACCCCTGCTCGTGCAGGTGTCTCGGTTTGATCCGTGGAAGGACCCGTTGGGCGTCATCCAAGCCTATCGTCTGGTGAAAAAAGAAATACCGGATGTGCAGCTGGCCTTGATCGGCGCGATGGCGGGAGACGATCCGGAAGGGTGGGAGCTCCTCGATCGCGTGGAGGAAGAAGCCGCCGGAGATCCGAACATGTTCGTGTTCACGAACCTCGCCGGCGTCGGCAGTATGGAAGTGAATGTTTTCCAACGGGGATGCGATGTGGTCATTCAAAAATCTCTTCGCGAGGGGTTTGGGCTCGTCGTATCCGAAGCGTTTTGGAAAGAGAAACCGGTTGTTGCCGGTCACGCCGGCGGCATCCCCATGCAATGCCCGGAGGGATTCGAAGCCAACTTGGTTCACACGGTCGAAGCCTGTGCGGAACGCATCGTCCATTTACTGGCTCGCCCAGGCGAACGAGGGGCCTTCGGACGGGCCGGGCGCGAACATGTACGCAAGAACTTTCTCTTGCCTCGATTGGTACGCGATGAGCTGCGATTGATCAAGCAACTGGTCTGCTGACATCAGACGATCGCTTTGAAAGCCTGTTGCATAACGGTTGGCGTAAGAACATGATCGAGATAATGCGAGATAAGGATTGAGGAAAGGAGAACCTGAGAGCATGGTCACACGGGGTGCCGAACTGGTGAAATGGTTCGAAGAACTCGGCATCGAGGATGTGCCGTCGGTCGGAGGTAAGAACGCGTCGTTAGGTGAAATGTATCGCGAACTGGCGGCCAAAGGTGTGAAAGTGCCCAACGGGTTCGCCGTTACCGCGGACGCCTACCGGACCTTCTTGCGAGAGGCCAAACTCGACGGCACGATCAGAACCATTCTCAAAGACCTTGACACCCATAAGCTGGACAACCTTCGCCAGCGGGGAAGGCAAGTGCGGCAGGCGATCCTCGGCGCCACGTTGCCGCTCGAATTGGCCGAGGCGATCACCTCGGCGTACGATCGCCTGAGCGACGGCCATGCCGAACCGGTGGATGTGGCGGTCCGGAGCAGCGCCACGGCCGAAGACTTACCGGATGCCAGTTTTGCGGGCCAGCAGGAAACGTATCTCAACGTGCAGGGACATCTGTCTCTGTTGGAGCATTGCAAGCGCTGCTTCGCCTCGCTCTTTACCGACCGGGCCATTTCTTACCGTGCCGACAAGGGGTTCGATCATTTCACGATCGCCCTCTCCGTCGGTGTGCAACGGATGGTGCGGTCGGATCTGGCTGCTGCCGGCGTCATGTTCTCCATCGACACGGAGACCGGGTTCCGTGACGCGGTGCTGATCAATGCGGCGTACGGACTTGGTGAGAATGTCGTGCAGGGATCGGTCAATCCCGATGAATGTTACGTCTTCAAGCCGACGTTGAAAACAGGCCATCGCCCAATCCTCCAAAAAATACTTGGGACGAAAGAATTCAAACTTGTCTACGACGTCGGAGGCGGCAAGATGGTGAAAAATATGCCGGTGCCGCCCGACGAGCGGGTGAAGTTCGCCATCACCGACGATGACATCGTGACGCTAGCCCGCTGGGCCTGTGTTATTGAGGACCATTACAGTGCGAAGCGGGGGGCGCCGAGCCCCATGGACATGGAATGGGCGAAGGACGGCCAGACCGGCGAACTGTTCATCGTCCAGGCGCGTCCTGAAACCGTGCAATCGCTGAAGAAGGGACAGGTGCTGGAAACGTATCGGCTCAAGGAACGAGGACAGGTGTTGGTCCAGGGCCGAAGCATCGGGGACAAGATCGCGCAGGGTCCGGTGCGGGTCATCAAGACCGTAGAACAAATCCAGCAATTCCAAGCAGGCGAAGTCTTGGTCACCGACAAGACCGATCCGGACTGGGAACCGATCATGAAAAAAGCCCAGGCGATCGTCACTAATCGCGGGGGACGGACCTGCCATGCCGCGATCGTCAGCCGCGAATTAGGGCTTCCTGCCATCGTCGGGACCGAGCATGCCACCGACCTGCTCCACGATGGGCAGGACGTGACCGTATCCTGTGCGGAAGGCGACACAGGCTTTGTCTACGAGGGGCGGATTCCCTTCCAGATCGAGAAGCTCGATGTGAAAGATCTTCGGCGTCCCAAGACCAAGATCATGATGAATGTGGGAAATCCGCAAGAAGCCTTNNGAGTTCGACCGGCTGGAAGATCAGGCGGTCAAGGCTGAAATCAACAGGCTCACGGTGGGTTACCAAGACAAGGCCAAGTTCTTCGTCGACAAGCTGGCGCAGGGCGTCGCGATGATCGGCGCGGCCTTCTATCCGAAAGACGTGATCGTGCGGCTGAGCGACTTCAAGAGCAACGAGTACGCCGACTTGATCGGCGGGAGGCGGTATGAGCCACGGGAAGAAAATCCGATGTTGGGCTTCCGAGGCGCATCTCGTTATTACGACCCACGCTACCGTGAGGGTTTCGCGCTGGAGTGCCGGGCGATGAAACAGGTGCGGGACGTGATGGGGCTGACGAACGTCAAGCTGATGGTGCCATTTTGCCGCACCGTCGAGGAGGGGCGTCTCGTGCTCGACGAGATGGAGCGTCATGGGTTGAAGCAGAGGGAGAACGGACTCGACGTGTATGTGATGTGCGAAATCCCGAGTAATGTGATCCTAGCGGAAGAGTTCGCCGAGATTTTTGACGGATTCTCGATCGGGTCGAACGATCTCACCCAACTGGTGCTTGGCGTAGACCGTGATTCTGAAATCGTGGCCCATCTCTTTGACGAGAGGAACGACGCGGTCAAAAAGATGGTGGCGGCCGTGATCAAAGCTGCCAAGGCGAAGGGGAGGAAGATCGGCATTTGCGGGCAGGCGCCGAGCGACTACCCGGAATTCGCCAAGTTTCTGGTGGAACAAGGCATCGACAGCCTATCGTTGAACCCGGATGCGGTGATCAGGACCACAATGACCGTGCTGGAACAGGAGCAGCAGCTCACGCGATGAATCATCGGGATAGAGCGAGACTGGAACGGAGTGCCGAGAGGCGAGAGCAACCGTGGTAGAGTCTATGCTCATCTCTTGGGTGTTCTTTCTGGCGAGCGCATCTGTCATCGTCTATGCCGGCTCGAAACTGTCCCATTACGGGGACCGGATTGCCGATCTGACGGGATTGGGAGGACTGTGGATCGGGGTCATCTTAATGGCGGGGGCCACATCGTTGCCCGAGATCTTTACAGACGTCAGTGCGGCTTTGATCGATGCGCCGGACTTGGCGGTGGGGGATCTGTTCGGCAGCAATATGGCCAACATGTTGATCCTGGGCATTATCGATCTCGTCCATCGGCAAAAGCGTGTCTGGCAACAGGCCGCGTTCGAACACGCGCTGAGCGCAGGATTGGCGATGTTTCTCACGGGACTGGCGGCGTTTTTCATCCTCTTGGGACAGGATGTCAAACATCTCGGCATTGGATCGGGCAGCGCCATCTTGCTGTTGTTCTATATCCTCGGCATGCGCCTCATTTTTAGACAGGAATCCGTCAAACGGCGTCAACGCGAGCAGGAAAAAGTCGCTGAGGGGCAAGCAGGTGAAGAAGATAAGGGACCAAGCAAGCGCGACGGGTTGAAGCGGGCCGGCGTCGGGTTCGGGCTGGCGGCGCTTGCGCTGCTGCTTGCGGCGCCGATTCTCGCCACCTCAGCGAATCAGATCGCCGAACGATCCGGTGTCTCCAGTGGTTTCGTCGGCGCATCCCTCGTCGCGATTGCGACGTCGCTTCCGGAACTCGTCACGGCGATTGCCGCCGTCCGGCTTGGAGCGTTTGATCTTGCGGTCGGCAATCTCTTTGGGAGCAATGCCTTCAATATGGCGGCCTTCTTCTTCGTGGACACGGCCTATGGAAGCGGCCCGCTGCTCAATGTGGTGTCGCATGACCATGCCATGACCGCCCTCTGGAGCATTCTCTTGATGAGTACGGCCTTGATGGGCATCATCTACCGGGTCGAGAAACGGTACATGCTGATCGAGCCGGACAGTTTCGTCATCATCCTCGGTTATTGCTTGGGTCTCTGGTTGGTGTTTCGGTAGCTTGGGCTGACCGGCACCTACGCTCGTTGATATGACCACGCCATGAATGCTCTTTCCACTCCACAAGCTAATTCCGTCGACCCCACCCCGCCGGCATCGCCTGCATGGCACCGGTTGTCCAGCGAGGAGGCTGCCCGGCAGCTTGGAGGGGATCTGGCGGTCGGATTGACCCGAGATGAAGTTGACCGTCGCGCCGCACAATTCGGAGCGAATGAAATTCTTGAGCGTCCGCCTCGGCCCCCATGGCGCATGCTCCTGGACCAGTTTACCGACTTCATGATCCTCGTGTTGATCGGGGCGGCGATCATTTCCGGGATCATCGGCGAGCCAGCCGACGCCCTTGCGATCGTCGTGATCGTGCTCTTGAACGGGGCCATCGGATTCATTCAAGAGTACCGGGCGGAAAAGGCGATCGCCGCGCTGAAGCTGCTTGCGGCCCAGTCGGCTCGGGTCAAGCGCGGAGGCGAGACGATCGTCATTCCGGCCGTAGGGCTTGTCCCAGGCGACCTGGTATCGATCGAAGCGGGCGATGTGTTGCCGGCAGATCTGCGCCTCGTCGATGCCGCGAAGTTCAA
>DKBD01000005.1 GCA_002451055.1 Nitrospira sp. UBA6909
GGGCGCCCGAACATGTAGTCGCCGAGCTGATGCACGGAGAGCCCGTTGACCTGGCCCACGACCTCGCCGTCAAGATCGACCATCAACGTGCCTTCTTTGATTTCGTCCTGGATCCAGTGTTCAGCCAGATTCGACCGGTGGCGTTTATGGCTGATGGCGGCATCGACGTGCGCTCGCGTCACAAATGAATGGCCCTCCTTCCTGGCCCAATACCCGGCTTCGCGAATGAGATCGCTTACCAGGCTGAACCGGAGCGAGAGCCGGTCGTGGCGATCGGCGAAACGAAGCCCTTGCCGGATAACCTCGGCAACTGCATCGGCGCCAAAATGAGGAAGCCCTTCTTCACGGCAGAGTTTGGCGATGAACCGGGCATATTGACGGTCCTGCCGCTCGCTTCTCACCACTTCGGTGTCGAAGTCCGCCTTGACCTTGAAGAGCTTGCTGAAGTCTTCTTCATAGGCCTGGAGGAGGTGATACACAATGGGGGGGCCAACCATGATGACTTTTACATTGACGGGGATCGGTTCCGGTCTCAACCCTGCAGTCGAAAACCCATAGAATTCCCCCGGGTCTTCGATTTTCACCGCTCCCGTTTTAATCACGCGCTTCAACGCGTCCCACGAAAACGGTTGGCGAAGGGTATCCAGAGCGTTCACGATCAGATACCCTCCATTGGCCTGCAGCACCGCACCTCCCCGAATCTCGGTGAAGTCGGTATACATGACGCCCAGATGTGCCCGCCGTTCGATCTTCCCGATGAGATTGGTGTAGGTCGGGTGGGATTCGTCGATCACCGGAGCACCTTCCTGAGGGTCGTGCTCCACGATGAGATTGACGAGAAAGCGTGTCAGATCAGGCCGACGGAATTCGAGGCCCGGAATGGCGAGTGTCGGCCCTTCGCGTGGGAGAAAGTCTTTGTAGTGGTGGACGATATCGTCCCGCACCCGCTCCAGATAGGCGGCTACCGCCGGTATATCTTGATAGGTCCGCCGCATCGTTTCGTAGCGACCTTCCAGGACATTCGTCACGACTTGGCGGTCCAGATGTCGCAGCTGGTGTTCGCCTTCCTTCTCCAGACTGTGGATACGCACATGGAATTCTCGGATCTCGCCTTCGAGAGACTTGCGCCGCTCGGTCAAGTCCCGCTGTTCTTCTTCCGTCATCGCCTCGATGTCGGCGCTCGTCATGGGGTGGCCGGCCTTGAGGGGAACAATCCCGAAGCCGACCGAGGTTTCTTCAAAACCGAACCCCCTGGTCCGGCTGAGTTCCGTCAATTCGTGGAAAAGTGCTTTCTTCTTGGAGTCGAGGTCCTCTTGCAGCTTGGCCTTGGCGTCGAGATATTTCTTGCTCTCGAAGGCCAAAGGAATGTCACGCCGCAATCCCTCGATAAATCCCGCCATTTCCCGTTTGAACGATGTCCCCTGTCCGGCAGGGAGAGAGAGGCACGTGGGACGGGAGGGGTCTTGGAAGTTATTGACATAGCACCAGTCGGACGGAGCCGGAGCCGCCTGTGCCATGTGTTTGACCATCTGCCGAACCAGCGTCCCCTTTCCCGTGCCGACCGGTCCGGAGACATAGAGATTGAACCCCGCACTTTTCATGCTCAGGCCGAACTCCAGAGCCTCCACTGCCCGTTCTTGTCCGATGATTTCGACGAGGGGCTCCAGCTCGCTCGTATCCTCCAAACCGAGTTGCCCCGGGTCGATCACCGGCGAGAGCATAGAGATGGGGATTTTAAATTTATCCATGGTCACCTAGGGCAACTTCGAGCCTATGGAAGGTGGGAGTGACACCACCGTGGCTTGCGGACCCTTGTTCCCTTCTTCGAGGCCGAACACGACCTCCGTACCATCCTCAATCTCATCGAATGCCAGCCCCTGCAGTGAATTCGCGTGAAAATACACCTCGCCGCCACCATCCTGCAGGATAAATCCGTATCGTTCTGTGGGAAAGAGCTTGGAGACGACGCCGCGATTCGGAGGGATGGGCGGCAAACGAACCTCCTTCCGGGACCGCTTCTCACGATATTTTGTCAACTCGATGTCCACGGCGGCAAAGGCGCTACGGATGGCTTCTTCAAAGGTCTTATTCTCTTTGCGGGCGGTGATGGTATGGCGGCCTGGCAGCGAGATCACAACGAGGGCTTCCGCGACGTTCGCGAGTTTCTTGTGGTGCCGATTCTTGGTCAACGTGACACGGCCATGAATCAGATCGTCGTGCCCCCGTTGGAGGTCATCCATGCGTGCCTCGATTTCGGTCTTCCAGCGAGGGGTCATTGCCACATTGCGGCTTTCAATTTCCAGTTCCATGGCGCCTCCACATTGTGCAGATCCTAACGTTTCTTATCGTAGATTCAGCAAACGATATGCCGACTTTGGAATAAACTTAGGTGCTGGGTCAAGAGGGTTGGCACGTGATATTTCGCGATACTTCCGGTCTCATCCTACCGTTCAGTCTGAATCATTATTGACCTGCGTGAGGCATTTCCCTACAGGGGCCTTCCGATAGGTGGGGCCTAATGCCCCATTTATTGAATGGGTGAAGGGTACGTGGTGAGGCGTAAGGCGTGAGGGGTGAAGCGTGAAGTGTAAGGGGGATTTGAATCGGTATGGGTGGAACATGACTTGCGAGGAACCAGAGTATGCCGACATTAAGTAAACAGGCGTTGCAACAATACCTCCGAGATCGGTTTGGTCCTGAATCGACGCTAGTGTCCTATGAAGTGATCGGCAAGGCCAGTTCGAAGGGGGAACAGAAACGGTATGGGTATGGCACGCCGGTCAAATTGACATTCCGAATCGGGCGCCGGCTGCAATCCACCGTGCTGGAAACCATGAAGCCGGGCCCCTTTGGGCATGAGCACATGGCCGACCGCGCCCAAGCGATCTTATGGGACTACGATTCCTACGGGCGGCTTCCACGCCACGTGAAGGCCCTCGATGTGGGGGCATTTGACGGCAAACAGGCACTGTTCTCCGTTGCCGAGGCTCGCGAGTTCTTTGTGCTGAACGAATGGGCGGGGGGGGAGAGCTATCATGTGGATCTTGAGCGCCTCGCGAAGGGCCGAGCCCTCCGCCTACTGGATCGGCGGCGGACCATTGCTCTTGCGCGATATCTCGCGGAGATTCATGGGACAAAACGCAGAGATACTGATCTTTACAAACGCCGGCTTCGGGAGTTGATCGGCCACGGCGAATGCATCATGGGACTGACGGACAGTTATCCCAAGCGGTATGGTTTCATTACGGGCGATCTGTTGCAAGCGGTCGAAGAAGCCTGTAACCGGTGGCGGTGGCGTTTGCACGACAAGGCGGGACGACTTTCCCAAGTGCACGGTGATTTTCATCCCTACAATGTGCTGTTCCGGGCGGGGACGGATTTTTCCGTGTTGGACCGGTCACGCGGTGAATGGGGCGAGCCTGCCGACGATGTGACGGCCATGACGATCAATTACTTGCTGACTTCTCTCATCCGATGGGGCAAGCTCCGAGGCCCGTTCGAGTCGCTGTTCCGGCTGTTCTGGGAGACCTATATAGAGGCCAGCGGCGACGAGGACGTGACCGAAACGGCGGCGCCCTTCTTCGCGTTTCGCGGCTTGGTTGTTGCCAGCCCGGTCTGGTACCCCAACCTGACGATCGGTGTCAGACGCAAGCTCTTTCGGTTCATTGAAAACGTGCTCGATGCCCCGCGTTTTGAACCGGAACGGGTAAATGAGTACTGTGGGTGATCAGTGATCGGTGAATAGTGATGGGTGAAGAAATACGAGGGGCGGCACCGTCTTCTCACGTTTCACATTTCACGTCTCGCGGATCGGCGTTTGCCATTTGGCTCACCGGCCTGCCTGCCTCAGGCAAGAGCACCATTGTGGCGGCGTTGAAACCGCAACTTGAAGGGATGGATTGCGCCGTCGAGGTGTTGGAGTCCGATGCAGTCAGACAGATACTCACGCCGACCCCAACCTACTCTCATGAGGAGCGAGATCTCTTTTACCGGGCGCTGGCCTTCATGGGGGCGAGATTGGTCGCGCATGGGGTGACGGTGATCTTCGACGCGACCGCCAATCGGAGAGTGTATCGGGACTTTGCCCGAAACCTCATCCCACACTTCATCGAAGTGGCGGTGGAATGCCCGTTGGAGCTGGCCATGCAGCGAGACTACAAGGGGACCTATCAGCGTGGCCAACGAGGCGAATCAGCCACTGTTCCGGGGTTGCAAGATCCCTACGAGGCACCAATCAACCCCGAGGTCAGGATCGATACGGTGCAGCTTTCCGCCGATGAGGCAGCCCGTAGGATAATGGAACGTGTCAGAGCCAAGTCTGGATAGGGACTGGCTCTCCTATTTTCAGACTGGTTTCACACCTCTCGTCAAATACTGGATGAACCACTTGCCGGCATATTCCGCCACCTGTTCCAACGTGCCCGGCTCTTCGAAGAGGTGTGTGGCGCCGGGGACGATGATCAGC
>DKBD01000115.1 GCA_002451055.1 Nitrospira sp. UBA6909
ACTGGCCGAATTCCCCGCCCATAAAGAGCATCTTCTTGCCCGGATGGCTGTACATGTACCCGTAGAGGGCGCGGAGGTTCGCGAAACGTTGCCACTGGTCGCCGGGCATCTTGTCAAGCATGGCCTTCTTGCCATGCACCACCTCATCGTGGGAGAGGACCAGGACGAAGTTCTCGTGGAATGCATAGAGCAACCCAAATGTAATCTGGCTCTGGTGATATTTGCGATGCACGGGGTCTTTCTCGAAGTAGTCCAGTATGTCGTGCATCCAGCCCATGTTCCACTTGAAGGTGAAGCCGAGCCCCCCGGCATAGGTGGGCTTTGAGACACCGGGCCAGGCGGTGGATTCTTCGGCAATTGTGACCGCGCCGGGATGTTCCTGGTGGACGAGGACGTTCAATTCCTTGAGGAAGGCGACGGCCTCCAAGTTTTCGTTGCCGCCGAATTGATTAGGTATCCACTCGCCGGACTTCCGGCCATAGTCTCGATACAGCATGGAGGCGACGGCATCCACGCGCAACCCGTCGATGTGATACTTGTCCAGCCAGAACAGCGCACTGTTCAGAAGAAAGTTTCGCACCTCGACGCGCCCGTAGTTGAAGATGCGGCTCTTCCAGTCGGGATGGTAGCCGAGCCGCGAGTCCTCGTGGTCGTACAGGTGCGTTCCGTCGAACCAGGCCAGCCCGTGCGGATCGTCCGGAAAATGCGCCGGAGCCCAATCCATGATGACGCCGATTCCGGCTCGATGGGCGGCATCGACGAAGGCCATGAAGTCTTCCGGCGGGCCGAAGCGGCTGGTGGCGGCAAAATACCCTGTCGCCTGATAGCCCCATGACCCATCGAAGGGATGTTCTGTCACGGGCATCAGTTCGATATAGGTATAGCCCATGCGTTTCACATAATGAATGAGTTTGTCGGCCAGCTCACGATAGGTCAGCCAGCGCCCTCCTTCTTCCGGAACCCTCATCCAGGAGCCAAGATGGACCTCATAAATGGACATCGGTGCAGTCAGCGGATTCGAACGTGATCGAGTCTCCATCCAGTCATGGTCTTTCCATTGGTACGTCGCAAGGTCGTGGATGATTGAGGCGGTCCGTGGCCTGATTTCCGCGGCAAAGGCATAGGGATCGGCCTTCAAGAAGGGGGCTTGCTGGTTCCGTGCGCGGATCTCGTATTTGTACAGGGTGCCATGGGGGAGGTCGGGGATGAACAACTCCCACAAGCCGGTCCCTCCCCGGCTGGTCATTTGATGGCAGCGCCCGTCCCAGTGATTGAACTCGCCGACGACACTCACACGCGCGGCATTCGGGGCCCACAGGACGAAGTGGACGCCGGCCACTCCGTTGACCGTCCTGACATGGGAGCCCAAGGTATCGTACGCCTTGAATAGTTTTCCCTCCGCAAACAGATGGAGGTCATGGTCGCTGACCAGTGGAGGAAACGCGTAGGGATCGTGGCGCTCTGTAACCGTTCCCCAGCGATCGGTTGCACGAATACGGTAGCGCAACGTACGGAGGTCTCCTCGTAGCGTTCCCTCGAAGACGCCGTCTTCATGAATCCGTTTCATGCGCACCGATTGAGTATGCGGCACGTCGGAAACGATGAGGGCTTCTTTGACTTCAGGAAGAAATGCGCGAATCCGAACGACCTGCTTGCCGTCGATGGAAATTGGATGCGGGCCCAGAATTTCAAAGGGGGCCGAATGTTCCGCTGTCAGCAGTTGGCCAATATGCTCGAATTCGGTCATTACATCCTCCTTTGTGATCTATGGTCCCTATCCTAAGGCGGCGGCACATGCTATGAAAGGGGGGTGATGAAAAAAGATGGCGGCAAATCTAGAGAGGAGACCACGGCATCGACTGCGATAAGCGACCGATCGATCCGCGAACAGGAGAGGCTGTCGCATGCGGATGGTCGGTTGCGTCGGCTGGCGGCACAGTTCGGGGTGGCAGCTTCGTATAGAGATGAGAGCGGCGTCCGCCGCCTGGTGAATGATCAGAGTCTTCGGCGAATTCTCTCGGTGATGAAGATCCAGGCGTACGACTCAGGACAACTGACCGAGAGGATGCGCGAGGTTCGTTCTGCCAGCTGGCAAGCGATGCTGGACCCTGTGTTGGTTGTGAAGGTGGATCGGCTTCCCCGCACATTTACCGTCCGCCTGCCGGTGACAGCCGATCAATTGCAGCAGGTTAGGTTCGTGTGGAAACTCAGGAAGGAACAGGGCGGGGTCCTGATCGGGCGAAGCACCGGAAGGCGGGTCACAATTCTTCGCAAGACGATCGTGGACAATATCCGATATTGTGAAGTGGCCCTGTCGTTTCCCCGTAAGTTGCCGCTTGGCTACCATACGCTGACCGTCGAGGCGTCGGGACCACGGATCAACCGGCGTGCTTCGATGTCGGTCGTTGCCGTACCGGACCATTGCTACCGCCATCCCGCTGTCAAGGGTTCCCGTCGGACCTGGGGCGTCACGATTCAACTCTACGGCCTCCGGAGTGCCAAGAACTGGGGCATCGGGGATTTTCGTGATCTGAAAGAGTTCATCCGGTGGGCGGGCAAGAAACTTGGAGCGGATCTCGTAGGAGTGAATCCGCTGCATGCGCTCCCGCCCGGTCAAATCAGTCCCTATTCACCGTCCACCCGGCTTTTTCATCAGGCACTCTACCTAGATATTGAAGGGATTCCAGAATTTCGAGATGCATCGCCCATCCACGCGAAGGTCAAGTCACCGGCATTTCAGGCAAAGCTTGCATCGCTGCGTCGGAGCCAGACAGTGGAATACGAAGCTGTGGGACGGATCAAATGGAGGATGTTGGAGGAACTCTTTCGGCTGTTCCAACAGCGCCATCTTGCCCGACATACACCCAGGGCGCGTGCGTTTCACCGATTCGTTCGTGTTCAAGGGGAGGCGCTGCAGCGGTTCGCGCTGTTTCGAACGTTGGAAGAACGAATGGCCCGCCTTGGGAAAGTCACCGGAAACGGTTCGAAAGGGTGGCGTGCCTGGCCGATGGCGTATCGGCATCCCGAGTCGCCAGCGGTCACACAGGCCGCGATCCGTTATCAAAGCCGCCTCCAATTTTTCCAATATGTCGAATGGCAGTGTCAGCAACAACTTCAGGCCGTACAATCGGCGGCGAAGCGTTCCGGCATGACGATCGGCCTGTATAAGGATATGGCGGTCGGGATCGATCCGGGCGGGGCGGATTCCTGGGCATTTCAAGGGCAGTTGGTATCGGAGGCTTCGATCGGGACTCCACCGGAACTGTTTTCTCCTAACGGGCAGCGATGGAATCTGGCCCCATTTCATCCACGGCGGATCACGGAGGACGGTTACCGTCTGTTCGCGGACTGTTATCGTCGGAACATGCAGGCCTGCGGAGTGATCCGAATCGATCATGCCATGGGCCTGTTCCGGCTTTTCTGGATTCCCGAAGGGTTGACGCCGGCTCAGGGCTCTTACGTGAGGTACCCAGCGGATGATCTTCTGGGTGTCCTGGCGCTGGAAAGCCATCGGCGGCAAGTAATGGTGATCGGAGAAGATCTGGGGACAGTTACACCGTCAATCAGACGACGGCTTGTGGAAGGCGGGCTGTTGTCGTACCGACTGCTCCTCTTCGAACAGACCGCGAAGGGACAGTTTGCGAAACCGTCTCGGTTTCCCGAGTTCGCCGCCGCTGCTGTGACGACTCACGATCTCCCGACCTTGCGCGGTTTTTGGATCGGCCGCGACATCGCGCTCAAAACCAAACTTGGTCTCTATCCGAAACCTGCATGGCAGGAACGCGACCTGGCCACCCGTGCCCGTGACAAACAGGCGCTGCTGGATGCCTTGGCAAAAGAGCGGTTGATGCAGGCGGATTCTCTGCAGGCGGCACACGCCATCCCGCAATTGACCGACGATCTCTGCCGAGCCGTGTACGCCTATCTTTCCAGAACGCCCAGTCGCCTGTTGCTTATTTCACTGGAAGATCTGGTGGGGGATATCGAGACGCCAAATGTTCCTGGCGAGCACGCGTATCCGTCGTGGCGGATCAAAGTCGGTCCTTCGGGCAGCACATGGGAAGGCTGGACGAGGCTCGATCAGGTGCTTATGATGGCGCAGACCATCCGCTCGCGGAGGCGTCGAGCCTGAGCGGCTCGTGTACATGGGCGACGAGTTCGAGGTGTTGGCAAGGAGTCCTTCATGATGAATGATGAGGAAAAGAGGGACCTCGACGCGATCGCTCGTCTTGCGGGCCTCATTTTCCTGGTCGGCTTGGGCTATCTGCTCTTTGCCACCTTTCGGCCGTATTTCTCTGCACTTATTTGGTCCGCCGTCCTTTCTTATGGGCTCTATCCACAGTATTGCAGAATCGTGAAGCTGACCGGCGAGCGGCGATCGCTCAGTGCTTTCATCATGAGCCTGGAGGTGACGGTCGGCCTCGTGCTTCCCCTCGCGTATCTGTCATTTTTGATCGGCAAAGAATTGGCGAGCACCTACCTGAGGCTGGTGTCCTTGCTTGAGCGGAGGCCGGGCTTGATCGAGGAATGGCTGGCCTATCCCTGGGTCTCGGGAGTGGTGGAGCAAATGCAGGAGTTCCAACGAATGACCGGAACGAATCTTCGCTCCGTCTTGGTCGACAACTTAGCGGAACTCGGCGGCGCGATCGTACACCAATTGACGAATGTGGCGGGCAATGTGCTTGTCGGCTTGATGGAACTCGGCATCGTCCTCTTGTCCACCTTTTATTTTTTCCGCGACGGGGCAAGGATGATCGAGTGGCTGAAGGATCTCTTGCCGATTGCAAAACACCAACAACAGATGGTCTTCCGCCGGTTCGATGAAGTCGTGAAGGGCGCCGTGTTCGGCAATACGTTGATCGCGGCGTTTGAAGGAATTCTTGGCGGTCTGGCTTTTTGGCTCGTCGGTCTGCCGTCTCCGCTGCTGTGGGGGGCGGTCATGGGGGTGTTGGCCTACCTGCCGTTCGTTGGAGCCGGGATCGTCTGGATGCCGGTGGCGCTGTTTTTATTCCTCCAGGGAGATTATAGGTCCGGGGTGATTATCTGCGTTGCCGGGGCTGTGATCGCCGTGCTCGACTACCTGGTCCGAACCGTGGTCGTCGGTGGCGCGTCGAAGCTGCACACGTTGTTGACGTTTTTCGCAGTGCTGGGGGGCATTCGTTTCTTCGGGCTCGTGGGGATTGTGGCCGGACCGCTCGTTGTGGCGGTCAGCTTTGCCTTGCTAGACAGTTACCGTGCTCAACGATCCGCCGTCGTGGTCGCAAACACTGAGCCATGACCGGAGGGCTGCGTTCACCGCTCAATCGTTGCTGGTCTATCCTGAGAACGGTCGGACATAAATTTTTCTGCGACAATGGGTTCTTTCTTTCGAGCGCGCTTGCGTTCAACCTGCTGCTCTACTTTATTCCTTTTTCTCTCTTGTTGGTCTCGCTCTTGGGCTACACGGTCCTGGATTCCGACCGCGCCATGCGTGAAGTACAGTCTGTTCTGCGGGCGTTTCTTCCTCGCTCACAAGAGGCGCTGGCCGAAAATTTCGCGACAGTCGTGGCCAATAGAGGCCTATTGGGAGTAGCCGGTTTCGGTTCCTTTGTGATGTTCAGTACCTTCCTCTTCGGGTCGGTGAGGACCGTTCTGAATCGGGTATTTCATGTACGGCAAGAGCGTTCTTTCGTGCACGGGCTGTGGGTCGATTTTCTCATGATGGGCTCAACAGCCGTCCTCTTATTGTTTGCCGTAGGGGCGACG
Organism: Nitrospira sp. UBA6909; assembly: GCA_002451055.1. Taxonomy (GTDB): domain Bacteria; phylum Nitrospirota; class Nitrospiria; order Nitrospirales; family Nitrospiraceae; genus Nitrospira_D. The sequence goes on from DKBD01000115.1 coordinate 5,746, forward strand.
TGGTTTCTCACGGTGGCTGAGGCCGTTGCTCGACAATATCCGGCTTTGAGACCTCTTATGCAGCCGGGCTTTGAACTGGCCGGTAACATGTTTGGTTCGGCGGCGACAGCCTGCTTATTGTACCTGTTGTACCGGTTTGCTCCGGCAAAGACGGTTTCTACCTGGGCGCTGTTGGTTGCGTCCGTTACCGGCACGCTGCTGTTTCAACTCGTAAAGTGGGGGTTCAGGTGGTACGTGGCGCTCGCTCAACAGAATATCGAGCTGTACGGCGCTCTCGCAGGGCTGCTCTTTCTGTTCATGTGGCTCTATTATGCCTCGGTCGTCTTTATCATCGGGGCCGAGGTCGGTTGGGCGTACGATAGAGAACGGGCCAATGCCGAATCGTTCCAGGGCATGAATGACGAGTGAACCCTCGAATCGCCTGCCGAAAATGAATCTCGTTGGGTTCAGGCGTTCCGCAAGTGAAGCCTCACGGTTGTATCTATCCTCTCTGTGGCCTGGTTACGAATGGGGTTGACAGGAGTAAGCGGAGTTGGTAATAATGACCCATCAGTCATTAATGGTCATAGGGTCTTGCGTGACTGTATGTTCGATTTGTGGGGGGGCGGGAGAGATTGGTGACGTCTTTATTCCTGTCCAAGGGGGGGGATGGCTGTGAAAGAAGATCTCGGATCGCACGGTCGTTCGAAGTGAAAGGGGTATGGCAGACGCCGTCCTTGTGTCTGTGGGAGACACAGAAATGAGTCAAGAGGTTGACCAGCAGACCGGCACAGTCAATGGCGACAGGAAGCGCCAAGCGGGAATCTTTTCGACCTTGGACGGAAAGAGCTACGAAGGGATCATGACGAGGTCTAGCGGTGCGCTCATCTTCATCCAATCGAAGAAGATGGTGCCTGTCGGGCAGGAGATCACGGTAGATTTCACTCCTGTGGAGGGTTCAGGCAGGGAATCGGTGGATGGCACAGTGGTATGGCAGTGCTTTGATGAAGACGAGTTCGGGAACCTGGCTGGGTTCGGTGTGCGTCTGCATCGCCGCGTAGCTTGGGGACTTGAACCAGAGAATAGCGGAGGAGATGAGGACAGGAAGGAGGCGATATGAGGACGATACGAGGCATAGTCAAGCGGGTATATCGTCGCAAGGGGAGGATAGGGCGTGTATGGTCGCGACGGTCACGAGCTGGGCGGTCGTACCGGGATAGTGGGGCGAGATCGAGAACGAATTCGGGGGCCTATCGCAATGAAAGCCAAGGGGAGGTGTGTACAGGGTAGGCAGTCGAGCGTGATCTGGGAACTACCAATAATAGAAGGGAGAGGCACATCATGACGAATGAACAAAACACGATTCTGGGGCTAGGGGTTTCATTCTTGGTTGGGTGCGTGGTCGGTGGAATTGCCGGCCTGCTGGCTGCACCGCAATCAGGCGCCAGGACACGTCGCCAGATCGCAAGCTTCGCGGACGATGTGCGAGAGAGGGCGGGGGAGGCAACGGAAGAGACTACCGCGGTCATCCAGAGGGCGATCAACAAAGGCCGTAATCTTGCGGAGGAAGCGACGGAAGATACCACTGCGGCCATCCAGAGAGTGATCGACAAAGGCCGCAATCTCGTGGGCACGTAAGGTGACGCGAGGCGGGTGAGAAGTCCTGCCTTCATGCCGACACCGAAGGAGAATGGATGTGAATCGTCAACGCTGTAACGCGTGTGTGATTCCCGAGTCCTTCCTCAATCTGCGGGGCGACTGCCGATAGTTGATGTTTGAGGGGGGCGGTGGATCAATCGCATGAGGAGGCTGCCCAGGTGTCTGGAAGGAGAAGACCGGGGAGTTGAGTGAGTTCTAGGCAGAGAAATGTCACAAGACGAAATAAGGAGTTCAGTATGCGCAATGTTATTGGACCAGCATTGATCGCCGCAATTTCGTGCATTGCATTGGGTTGCGCGTGGAACGTCTCGCCAGTGACCTCAGAGCAACTAGCGGAAGGCGAAGCCACCATCCGTAGCGCTGAGTCGGCGGGGGCTTTCGATCGCGCGCCTGACCTGCTGCAGAAAGCGAGGCAGGCTCTCAGCTCTGCCCAACAGGCTTCAGGTCGGGGTGATCATAAGATCGCGCGCGAGCACCTTCTTGAGACGGCAACCTACGCGGAAGCCGCGCGCGCTCGGGCTCAAGTCGAGGGTAAGACTAGTGAGGCCGCCATGGTGCGTCAGCAAGCGGACCAGATTGAGGGCAAAGCCAAACTGCTTCAGGAGCAGTTGCAGAATCCCTAGGCGAAGCCTGTCATGACCTGTGGAAAGCAAGAAGTCTGAGAAACGAAAACCGACAGGAAAAGGGGATGCCATGCAAAATAGAATCTGGAGTACCAGTTGCCTTCTCTTGGGCGTTTTGACGATTGCGGCCTGCGCGGCTCCCGGCCCACCGCCGAAAGAGCTTATCGATGCACGCCTGGCTCTCCAAGACGCCAAGTCGGCGAATGCGGACGAGCGCGCAACGCGTATGTATGACTCGGCTGCGGCGAACTTAGACGGTGCCAATACGTCTTGGGAAAAGGACCATGATGCGTCAGCTGTTCTTCACCAGGCGCGACTGGCCGAAGCTGAGGCACGAAAAGCGCAGTATGCGGCAGAGATGCAGGAGGCGGAGAAAGCCATTCGCCGTGAAATAGACCGGAAAACCCGCAATGAGATTGCCCTGCGCGACGCGGAGGCAGCTCTGCTCCGAAAGAGAGAGCAGGAAGCGGAACTTGAACGGATGAAGGCCCTTGTCAACGAGCAAGAGCAGGCTCTGCGTGATGCCCAAAAAAAGGCGGCGAGCGAGCGATCTCGTGTGGAGCAGGAAAACCTGGCGGCGGTGGAGGCCGAGCGGGTTCGTGCCGAGGAGGCAGAACGCGAGGTGGCTCGACTTCATGCGGAGCACGAACTATCGCGCGCGGAGCTGACCGCTACATTGTCACGCCTGGCGAAGGTGCGTGAGGANNGGTCAACATCTCGTTATTGAAGGGCATACTGATTCGGATGGGACGAGTGAGTATAACCTGTCCCTCTCGGAGTTGCGCGCTCAGTCGGTCAAACAAATTCTTCTCGATGGAGGGATTGCGGCAGAACGTATGACAATCAAAGCCTATGGGGAAACTCAACCGATCGCGGACAACGGCACGTCTGCCGGGAAAGCCCAAAATCGAAGGGTCGAAATCGTGCTCGAGCCAATGAAAAAGTGATTGCAACAGTTCGATGGTAGAGCCGGTCCGAGGGATGTGCTTCATCGCGTGTATTGCCGAATCTTTCCGTTTCTCCGGCCTAGCTAGATAGAGGCGCCGAGCATCGCAGGCGTGATCGCAATTTTATGCGCCACGAAGAGAAGGGAGGTGGGTCATGGGATGTCAACGCTGTAACGGATTTATGATCCGCGAGTCTTTCCTCGATCTGCGGGACGACTCCGGACGCCTGATGTTTGAAGGGTGGAGGTGCATCAATTGCGGTGAGGTGGTCGATCCTGTGGTCCTGACACATCGGAACGAGGCCCCGACCAGCCCATACCGCGGTCGGACTCGCGACCGCCGTATGTGGAAGCGGCTTACTGCAGAGCAGCTCGAGCCGAGTGCCGCGTAAGCGGAGGCAAGAAGAACACGATGCCGGTCATGAACAGTGCCTGCGAACGGTAGACGGCTTGTGGAGCGCGTGGAATGTGGTTACCGTAGTCCAGACAGGAGCGGCGTGGATTACATGACATGTGCAGGTGAGGAATACTCCCCACCTCGTACGGAGGTTGTATGTTTCTCGCTGGCGTGTGGTGGGGACGAGCAGTCACCTGATAGCTGACAGAGGAGCATCAAACGGGAGACTCCAGCTGTCACATGGTCTCGCAGCAAGCACGACAAGGGAACCGGTTGGCAAGTGAATCTCGGCTCCGTCATGACGTGTGGGGTTTGGTGATTGTACTGATGGGAGCACAATCNNGTGGTGACGGTGGCGGGAGACTTCAACGAGTGGAACCCGACAGCCAGGCCGCTGAAGCGAGACGCCGGCGGACTGTGGGCGGTGAGAATTCGGCTGGCTCCCGGCAGCTATCAATACAAATTCGTCGTCAATGGGGAGCGATGGGAAGAGGATCCTCTGAATCTCCACCGCGTCATGAACGAGCATGGCACCCACAACTCGATCCGGAAGGTCGGAGCGGCCCCCGAGGACCTTGTCCAATCCACGTAGGAGGCGGTCGAAACATACGTGAGAAACACAATGGATGACGAGGCGAAGAGCAAGGCGTCGCTCTCGCGAGTCGAGAGACGAAAGGCGAGAACAAACAGACGACTCCTGGAAGTCGCCCGTCGGCTCTTTTCGGAAAAAGGAATTTATTGGGCGACAGTCGAAGACATCACGGAATCGGCTGATCAAGGAAAGGGAACGTTCTATAAATATTTTGAGTCAAAAGACGCGATCATTCGCGCATTGCTTGAGGAGGGGTTAGGCGAATTGGAGGCCAAGACGGAACAAGCCCTCCGGGACGCCGACTCGGGATTGACAACCATGTCGTCGATCATCGAAGCTCGCGTAGACTTCTTTCTGGACCATCTCGATTTCTTACTTCTCTTTCACCAGGCCAGAGGCATGATGCAACTGCAGGTGGAGGTCGCCAAAGATTTGCGTGACGTCTATGATGGGCATCTCCGCCGGCTCACGCAACTGGTCGAACCGGCGATGGAGATGGGCGGCAGCGGCAGCGCTCGGGAAGTCGCGACGGCCATTGCGGCGTATACGTCGGGGTTGCTGACCTATCACGTTCTTTTTGAAGGGGCTGAGGGGATCAGGCGTCGGCGTGATTACTTTCTGCGGACGCTCCAAGGAAGCCTGTCACCGATCCTGGAGAACAGCGACGGCTCCCACTGACTGATCGCGAGGGATAGGCAGTGGAAGCAAGTGTAAGCAAGTGTAAGAAGGGAGGAGCGGCTTGTTCATGATACGGATAATCGGGGTGCTGAGCATGGGTGTGACAGCTACGGTTCTTGCGGGTGGATGTGTGTCTCAGGCGACCCATCAGCAGATCGTGGAAGAACTTCANNGCCGACCGGTTGGAGGAGGTTGAACAAGGGAAGATCACGATTCAGCAGATTCGCGATCGCCTCAGGATTACCGTCGTGGATCAGGTGTTGTTCGAATCGGGAAGTGACGAGATTACGGAAGAGGGAAAGGAAATACTGAACAAAGTCGGGTCGGCTCTGCGAGGAGTGCGGGACAGGGAAATCCATATCAGCGGCCACACAGATAATATACAAATCGGACCGAGTTTGCGGGGACGATTTACGACGAACTGGGAACTCTCAACGTTGCGCGCGACCAGCGTGATTCGATACCTGGTTGATCATGCCGGGATCTCTCCACATCTACTCACGGCCGTCGGACATGCGTACACGCGACCGGTGGCTGATAACGACTCGGATGAAGGCCGATCGCAAAATCGAAGAATTGAAATCACCTTATACCCGAAGGATTTGAAGAATATCACGGCGGAATTCGAGCGGTAAGAGGCGACAACGCTGGGGGAGAGGAGTATCATGCGGGGTTTGTGAAAACCAGCATGAAGGTAGTCAATCGATGTCTCACTCAACAGAAATTGGAGCGTTCCGGTAGAAGGGCGGACGCTTTTTCGGACATGGAAGGGAGAACAGCATGAAACAATACGGTCTTCGAACGTTTGACAATTTGAAAGGCCTGCCGGGATTCTCGGAGCAGGCGGTGCAGATGCACCTGACACTCTACAAAGGCTATGTCGACAATACGAATATGCTCGCTGAACGCTTGCATGAGACGCTCAAAACGGGAACAAGCGTGGGCGCTGATTGGAAGGAATTGACGCGACGATTCGCCTGGGAGTTTAACGGCATGCGTCTTCACGAGTACTACTTTGAGAATCTGACCGCAAAACCAGCGAGTTTGGATCCGTCGTCGCCGGTGAGCAAGAAGATTCAGGAGGATTTCGGCGGATACGACCTATGGGCCCGTGGATTCAAAGAAACCGGTGCGATCCGAGGCATAGGGTGGGTCGTGTTGGCGTACGACATGCCGGCCGGCCGTTTATTCAATACCTGGCTTGAGGAGCATGACGCAGGTCTGTTGGCAGGAACTTCTCCTCTCTTGGTCATGGACGTCTTCGAGCACGCCGTGCTGCCGGATTTTGGTCTGAAACGCCCGGACTATATGGAGGCTTTTTTCAAAGTCATCGATTGGAAGACGGTCGAAGCCCGTTTATCGGCCTGCGTCAAGTCATGACCTCGGCTGATACGATCGGAAATGCCATTATTCGACCTGAATGACTGGGTCGACCGAAGGGAGGCTTCTATTGAAGAAAACCGGTCATCGAGTGCTGGCCATGATCATGGCCGGCGGCAAGGGCGAGCGGCTGATGCCGTTGACGGAACTTCGGAGCAAGCCGGCGGTTCCCTTCGGCGGGAAATATCGCATTGTTGATTTCGTCCTGAGCAACTTTTTGAACTCCGGTGTCATGGCGATGTATGTGCTGGTCCAATATCGGTCCCAGTCCCTGATCGAGCATTTGCGGCGAGCCTGGAGGATCGGAGGACGTATCAAGGAGCAGTTCATTACGGTCGTTCCGCCTCAGATGAAAGCCCGCGGCGGCTGGTATGAGGGAACGGCGGATGCCGTCTATCATAATCTCAATCTGATCCGAGACTTTTCGCCTGATCTGGTGGCCGTGTTCGGGGCCGACCATATCTATCGTATGGATATCAATCAGATGATTGAATTCCATCGCGCGAAGAAGGCCGAGGTGACGGTCGCGGCTTTGCCGGTGCCGTTGCATGCCGCCACAGGGTTCGGAATCATCGAGGCGGGCGTTGACGGGAGGATCGCAGGATTCGCGGAGAAGCCCAAGAGTCCGAAGCCTATGCCGGATGATGCCGAACATGCGTATTCTTCGATGGGCAACTATCTCTTCGACGCAGAACTCTTGAACACGGTGCTGGAGGAAGACGCATCGAAGCGAGGAACCCATGATTTCGGGCGCGACATCATTCCGCGCTTAATCAAAAGGCACCGCGTCATGGCGTACAACTTTCGGGAGAACTCCGTTCCGGGGGTCAAACCTTACGAGGAACGGGGGTATTGGAGGGATGTCGGCACCCTGGATGCGTATTGGCAGGCGCATATGGATATGCTGGGGGCGGCACCGTTGCTCGACCTTCGCAATGAAGAATGGCCGATCTTGACGGATACCTTCGATGGACCGACGGCGAGTTTTGCGCGGGCGACGATCGAGGATTCGTTGGTTGGACAAGGGAGCCTCATCAATGACGCAAAGATTCGCCGATCAGTGATCGGACGCAACGTCCATATCGAGCATGGGGCCGAGATCGATGAATGTGTCATTGCGGATGGAGCTAAGATCGGATCCAAAGCGCGCCTTCGTCGAGTAATTGCCGACCGGTTTAACGACATATCGGAGTCTGAAGAAATCGGGTTTGCACGTGAAGCAGACAAGAACCGCTACCAGACGACCGAATCGGGATTAGTCGTGTTGCCACGCGGGACGTTTCAAAGAGGCCATGGAGTCATACCACCGGGCTCCCGTAGGTGAGTCCGCTTATGCAACCACCTACGTCCCATCCGCGCATCCCGGTCTCGACCTACCGCATGCAACTGAACCGGGGATGCACCTTTCTCGACGTGGCGGCGCTTGTCCCCTATCTTCACAACCTTGGAATCACGGACCTGTACTGCTCGCCCTATTTTACTGCCACCCCAGGGAGCATGCATGGGTATGACGTGGTCGATCCGACGACGCTGAATCCAGAAATCGGGACGGAAGAACACTACCGGGCGCTGGTCGATGAATTGCATCAGCGTGGGATGGGGCAGCTGTTGGACGTCGTGCCGAATCATATGGGCGTCGCCATGCAGATCAACGGTTGGTGGCGAGACGTCTTGGAAAATGGGCCAAGCTCGCGGTATGCGTCATTTTTTGATATCGATTGGAATCCGCTCAAGTTGGAGTTGCGCGACAAGGTGCTCTTGCCGATCTTGGGAGACCAATACGGCGTCGTCTTGGAAAATCAGGAGTTGCAGCTCGTCTATGAGGAAGGCCGGTTTGTCGTCCGATATTACGATCATCGCCTGCCCGTCGCCCCAAAGTCGTCGGTGCTGATTCTCGGATATCGTTTATCGACATTGATCGAGGACTTGGGGGTGGAAGACCCGCATGTCATGGAGTTGCAAAGCATCATCACAGGTTTGAAACACTTGCCGTCGCGTCTGAATCGGGACCCGGAACTGATTGCGGAACGATATCGGGAGAAGGAAATCACCAGGCTTCGCCTCAACACGCTGGTGGATTGCAGCATGACGATCCGAGCGTTCATTCAGGAGAATGTGCGCTTGATCAACGGGACGAAGGGAGACCCCAGAAGTTTCGACCTGTTGGACGATATCCTGAACGACCAAGCCTATCGATTGGCCTATTGGCGGGTCGCAGCCGAAGAGATCAACTATCGCCGCTTTTTCGATATCAATGAATTGGCGGCTATCCGTATGGAAGATCCGGCTGTGTTCAATGAGACGCATCGTTTGCTGCTTCAGTTGGTGAAGGATGGAGCCGTCACGGGACTTCGAATCGACCATGTGGACGGGCTGTATGACCCGGCGGATTACGCTGATAAGTTGAGACAGTGGGCCAAGGCGGAACTGTCGATCGGTGGCGATGCATCGGAGCGTCCATTGTTTGTCGTCGTCGAGAAAATCCTCGGTGTGAGCGAAGAATTACCGACGAACTGGCCGGTCTTTGGGTCAACCGGCTACGATTTCCTCGCGTGGCTGAATGAACTCTTCGTGGATCGCGCGAACGAGCGGGCGTTCGATGCGATCTATGCGAGGTTTATCGGCGAACACGAATCGTTTGAAGAATTGACCTATCGATGCAAGCAATTGATCATGCAGGCGGCGATGGCCAGCGAATTGAACGTGCTCGGCCATCAACTGAATCGGTTGTCCGAGCGGGACCGCCGGTCGAGAGATTACACCCTCAACAGCTTGACCCATGCCATTCAGGAAATCATCGCCTGCTTTCCGGTCTATCGGACCTATATCACGGGTGATACAGACGGGATTCCGGCGAGGGATCGGAGTTTCATCTGGGAGGCCGTGACCAAGGCGAAGCGACGAAATCCGGCCGTCAGCGGACTGGTCTTCGATTTCGTCCGTGATCTCTTGTTGAAGTCGTCGGACAGCGGCGAAATTGAAAAAGGGGAGCGGCGTGGGTTCGTGACCAAATTTCAACAGACGACGAGTCCCGTGGCGGCCAAAGGCATCGAAGACACCGCCTTCTATCGCTATCACCGATTCATTTCCCTGAACGAAGTGGGAGGCGATCCGCGGCAATTCGGCATCACCCCATCGCTCATGCATGATCAGTTGAAGGCCAGACAGCAGCATTGGCCAGGCTCACTATCGGCCACCTCGACGCACGACACGAAGCGAGGCGAGGACGTCAGGGCCAGGCTCAACGTGATCTCGGAAATCCCGAAACGCTGGAAGGAACATGTGACACGTTGGCAGAAAATGAATCGAGGCTTCAAGATCAAGTCGGGTGGTGAATCGTTCCCCGGCCGGAACGAGGAGTATCTCCTCTATCAGACGCTCATGGGAGCCTGGCCGTTCGAGGACATGGATGCCGGGAGGCATGCCGCCTTTGTCGAACGCATTCAACGCTATATGAACAAGGCGGTCAAGGAGGCGAAGGAACACACCAGTTGGGTCAGCCCTGATGTCGAATATGAAGATGCAGTGCGCGAATTTGTCGCTAGGGTGCTCGATCGATCAACAGACAATGCCTTCCTCAGTGATTTTCTGCCCTTTCAATGGTGGGTGGCTGAATACGGACTCTATAATTCTCTATCTCAATTGCTGCTCAAAGTGACGGCGCCTGGTGTCCCCGATTGCTATCAAGGCACGGAATTGTGGGACCTGAGCCTTGTGGATCCGGATAACCGCAGGCCGGTCGATTTTGCCGAGCGAANNCATGAGCATCTGTTCGCCTTCGCGCGTCTTCATAGCGAGGGAACGATCCTGACGATCGTCCCTCGCTTGCTGACCGGAGTGATCGCGGACCCGCAGACGCCTCCTCTCGGAGAAGCGGTGTGGAACGACACACAAGTCGTGGTGCCTGCGTGGCGGGAAGGCACGAGGTTTCGAAACATCTTTACCGGCGAGACGCTCTGTACTGTCACACACGACGAGCGGCAGGTACTCCCTGTGGGACAGGTTTTCAGGTACTGTCCGGTCGCCTGTCTGGAAAAAGAGGGGTAACAAGATGCGTCATGTCGAAAGCCAGGAAGAAGCGCAGTGGCTGGGTGGTGAGGCTCATGTACGGCCTTACATGGGCACACCAAAACCGGCGTCGTTGAAAGGTCTACTCTCGGGCGGGATACTTCTTCTGGCGGGGATCGGGATCGGACGTTTAGCAGCGGATGGCGGACTACAGCACGAGCAGGGGAAGCAACGGGATCACATTGCCGATGTCGAGGCACATCGGCCGAGCGAAAGGAGCGGGAACATGGGACAGAGGCAGGCGGAGGAGAGGTTTGCAGAAGACAGAGGAGTCGATGCAGTCGGGATCGTGACGATTTTGGCTGCGTTTGGAATTGGCCTGGTAGCGGGGGCAGTCACCACACTCTTGACCACCCCTGAATCAGGTACGTCGGTACGCAATCGATTGAAGAGGGGAATGGACACGGCCAGGAAGGAATTCGATGACGTGGTAGGAGAAGCCAAGAAGGATTGGACCGTCGTGGGCGACGAAATTTCCGATTCGGTGAAGCGGACGGCATCACGGATGAAGCAGGCGGCTGAGGTCACCAAAGACGCGCTGACCACCAACGACGCTTCGGCTGGGAGAATGCCGTGACTCAACGCAGGCCAGGGACGGTCGAAAAACGGGCAAACCGGTCGACCGAAACAACTGCTGACATCCGCGTCACGGCGTCGCCGTCCGAGAGCGTGTCGTCCATTGTCATCGAGCGGGTGCAACCGGAGATCGACGGCGGCCGTTGGCCGGTCAAGCGCGAGGTCGGTGATCGGGTAGAGGTGACCGCCGATATTTTCAAGGAAGGTCACGATGTCCTGACCGCTGTGCTCCGCTATCGAACGATCAAAGAAACGGCCTGGCATGAGGCGCCGATGGCGCTTGTCAACAACGACCGATGGGCCGGCTCTTTCGATCTCCACGAGAATACGCGCTATGTCTACGCCATCGGCGCGTTTACCAATACCTTTGAATCCTGGCGGCAGGAAGTGACCAAGAAGTCCGAGGCTGGCGAGCGCATCGAAAGCGAGCTCCTTGAGGGACTGGCTCTCGTCGAACGGGCAGCCACACGGGCAGAGGAACCGGACAAGGCCAGGCTTGAGGAATTCCTGACACGATGGCGTTCGTCGAATGAGCAAGGCGCCCAACTGAGCGTCGCGCTTAACGAGGAGCTCTCCGAACTTGTCAATCAACATCAGGAGCGAACAGCCTGGACCCTGTATGACCGGGAATTGGAGGTCGTGGTCGATCGTGTCCGCGCTCGATACAGCGCGTGGTACGAATTGTTTCCCCGCTCCCAGGGAAGGGAGAGCAGCCGCAGCTCCACGTTCAAGGAGGTTGAAGCGAGGCTGCCGGCTATCAAAGCGATGGGATTCGACGTGGTCTATCTGACACCGATCCATCCGATCGGCCGCACGAATCGCAAAGGCAAGAACAATTCCCTCACCACGAATCCCGGCGATCCCGGCAGTCCCTATGCGATTGGGAACGAGCAGGGAGGCCACGATGCCGTTGAACCGGGACTGGGCACGATCGAAGATTTCGATCGGTTTCAGCAAGCCGTGCGGTCACACGGGATGGAGATCGCGCTGGATTTTGCCATCAACTGTTCGCCTGACCATCCCTACGTCCGGCAACATCCGGAATGGTTCGTCCATCGTCCGGACGGCACCATTAAGTATGCGGAGAATCCACCCAAGAAATACCAGGACATCTATAACGTCGATTTCTACTGCCAGGATTGGCGTGGCCTCTGGAATGAGATGAAGCGGGTGTTTCTGTTTTGGGCCGATCACGGGGTAAAGATTTTTCGCGTCGACAATCCTCACACGAAACCCGTGGCCTTTTGGAGTTGGGTGATCCGGGAAGTTCAGGATCGCCATCCGGACGTCATTTTCCTCTCGGAGGCTTTTACCAGACCAAAGATGATGAAGGCCTTGGCCAAGGCCGGCTTTACACAATCCTATACGTATTTTACGTGGCGCAACTTCAAACAAGAACTAACGGATTACATGAAGGAGCTGTCGGGGAGCGAGATGAAGGAATATTTCCGGCCGAACTTCTTCACCAACACGCCGGACATTCTCCCGGAAATCTTACAGCACGGAGGACGGCCTGCATTCATGTTCCGGCTGGTCCTGGCTGCGACTTTGTCGCCCTCGTACGGCATCTACAGCGGGTACGAGCTGTGTGAGAACCGAGCATTGCCGGGGAAGGAGGAGTATCTCGATTCAGAGAAGTATGAATTCAAGGTCTGGGATTGGGATCGGCCGGGAAACATTACGGATTACGTGACGACCATCAATCGAATCAGGCGCGACAATCCCGCGTTACATGAACTTGAAAACCTCGAATTTTACGAAGCCGATAACGAGCATGTGCTCTTTTACGGGAAACGGAATCTCGACGGCCGCAACACGGTGCTCGTGGCAGTGAATCTCAATCCCTTCCAAGCTCAGGAGGCAAGAGTCCGCATCCCGATCGCATCGCTGGGGATCAAGCCAGACGAGATGTACCAGTTGCATAACTTGATTACCGATCGCCGGGATCTTGTGAAGGGCGAGGCCTATTCGGTTCGATTGGATCCTCAAAGAGAACCGGCTGCGATTTACGCCGTGCGGCGATGGACCCATCGGGAGCAGGAGTTCGACTATTTCTTCTGAGGAGGAACCAATGGCACAGGCTGCGCAGCAGATCTGGGTCGATCGGGTTCGAGCGGCACTCGAAGGAGAGGGAAGGCGCCCCTTGATCGAGTTCCTCCAGCGTCAGCGGTGGTTTGGTGGTAAGGGGAAGCCGTTGGTCGATGTGCGCATGTCCGATGCGATCGTGCTCTCGACCGGCTCGGAGCCAAGATTGCTTACGATCATTGTGGTGGAATACCGCGGCGGAGCTGAGGAACATTATGTGGCGCCGCTTTCGATTAGGCCAAAGACTGACCAGAATGGCGATTCGGCCATCGTCGAACTCCCGGACTCCTCTGGTCAGCAGTGGGTGTACGATGCCACACATGAAGGCGACGTGTGGCACGTCTTACTGCGTGCCGTTGCCGAGGGTAAGGTGTTCACCGGGCAATCAGGCTGCGTGGCGGGAAGAGCGACGCCAGGTCTGGAGGGTGAATTGGTCGGCCCCTGGAGCAATGTGAAGGTCCTTTCAGGGGAACAGAGCAACACCTCGGTGGTGTTTGACCGGCGGGTCATTATGAAATTGATCCGCAAGATGGAGGTGGGCCTCAATCCTGAGAGCGAAGTCCTGGAATTCCTCACGACGCAGACTTCTTGCACCGATGTGCCGCCATTGCTTGGGTTCATGACGTACGATTCGAACGATGCCGAAGACAGTAATCCCGCGGCGGTCGTCTTGGTCCAGCGGTTCATCCCGAATCACGGAGATGGCTGGAGCTTCGCCTTGACGCGTCTCGACGAGTTGGTGACGCACGCCGCCGGAGCGGCCCGTGATCGTGGCGCCGACACAAGGAAAATCGTGCATGACGTCGCCGGGACTTTTCTCTCGGACATTCGGCGTCTCGGAGAGATGACCGGTAATCTGCACCTTGCCCTGTCATCACGAGCGGACGCGGAATCATTTCGCCCGGATCCGATTACCGACCACGACTATGAAGAGTGGCGGGGGGGGATGCAAAAGCAGCTTGGCACGGTTTGCCGGGATCTTCGTGCTCTGCCGTCGGAGCAGCAGTCGGCGATTGGTCTGACTGCAGATGAAGCGATCGCGATGGAAGCGGTTTGCTGGAAGCGGTTTGAAGATTTGGAGTTGTTGGCGCGGCAAGGCATCGTCAAGATCCGCCATCACGGCGACTACCACCTCGGTCAGGTGCTGAAAACGGACGATGGATTCGTCGTGATCGACTTCGAAGGAGAGCCGGCAAGACCTCTGGCGGAACGTCGTGCCAAGGTCTGCCCGCTCAAGGACGTTGCCGGTATGTTGCGGTCATTCAACTACGCGGCGCACACGATACTCCGACGGCATCCGTCGGTGTCCGACGCGGCTGTCGAGATCGTGACGGAATGGGAACGCGCCGTGCGCGAGGCCTTCCTCGATGGATACCGGTCGATCGCGAAACCGGGCCAAGCCGCGTTTCTGCCGGTGAGATGGGACGATACGATGCGGATTCTTCGGGTGTATGAGCTGGACAAAGCTCTCTATGAATTGCGGTACGAGTTGCGGAACAGACCGGATTGGCTGTCGATTCCCCTTCAGGGCATTCGAAGCATGACTCAGGAGGCCGCTGCGTGAAGAGAGGATTTCATGCCCTATAAGCCGATCGGAGACTACGGAGTGATCGGAGACCTTCACACCGTGGCGCTGGTGGGAAAGGATGGAGCAATCGATTGGTGCTGTTTTCCCCATTTCGACTCGCCCAGTCTCTTCGGCGCGCTGCTGGACGATCAACGGGGCGGACGGTTCCGCATCGCGCCTCTTGATGACGGGAAGCGGCAGCAGCTCTATTTGCCGGAAACCAACGTATTATTGACCCGCTTTTTGCACCATGATGGTGTGGCGGAACTGACGGATTTCATGCCGGTCGAATGTGACGAGCCGGGAGCCCGTGCGAAACGGCATCAGATTATCCGCATGGTGACGGTCGTCAGGGGATCCGTTCGGCTTCGGTTAGAATGTCGTCCTGCATTCAATTTCGGTCGGGACGAACATACGGTGGTGCTGCGGCAGGCTGGCGCAGTGTTTCGGTCGCCGTCCATGGCCGTGGGGTTGGTGAGCCAGGTGCCTCTGACGATCACTGAAGGCGGCGTGGAAGCGGAATTTACGCTCAGCGAAGGGCAGCGGATCACGTTTTTCCTTGAGCAATTGGAGGAAGCCACTTCCGAGAGCCTTTTGGATGCTCCTCAAGCGGGCGACGTTGCGTTTCGAGAAACGGTTCGATTTTGGCGGGCCTGGTTGGGGCAGTGTCGCTATACCGGTCGGTGGCGTGAAATGGTGCAGCGGTCCGCCTTGACGTTGAAGCTCCTGACCTATGCGCCGACCGGTGCCATCGTGGCGGCTCCCACGACCAGCTTGCCGGAAACGATAGGCGGGGTCAGGAATTGGGATTATCGCTACACGTGGATCCGAGATGCCGCCTTTACCCTCTACGGGCTTCTGCGGCTCGGCTTTTCAAAGGAGGCAGGCCGTTTCATGCACTGGCTTGAAGGCCGCTGCCATGATCTGAATGCGGACGGGTCGCTGCAAGTGTTGTACGGAATCGACGGGCGTCGAATCGGGCATGAGGAGGTGTTGCTTGATTGGGAAGGATATCTGGGATCGCGGCCGGTCCGCGTCGGCAACAGTGCGGCCCCGCAACGGCAATTGGACATGTACGGCGCGCTGATGGATGCGGCCTATCTTTACAATAAATACGGGTCACCTATCAGCTACGACAGTTGGATGGGGCTCTCCCGCTTGCTGGACTATGTCTGTGCCAACTGGGAACAGCCGGATGAAGGAATCTGGGAGGTCCGAGGCGGGCAAAGACAGTTCGTGTACTCCAAGGTCATGTGCTGGGTCGCGTTGGACCGTGGGATTCGATTGGCGGATAAACGAGGCTTTCCGGCCGACCGCGCCAAGTGGATGGACGTGCGGGATCGAATCTATCATGACGTCATGCGCCGAGGCTGGCATCGAGAGTGCCGGTCCTTTGTCCAAGAATACGACGGTGACGCGCTGGATGCGAGCGCGTTGGTCATGCCGCTGGTGTTTTTCGTGTCGCCGACAGACCCGCGGATGCAATCGACGATTGAGCAGATCCAATCCCGTTTGGTCTCTGATGCCCTGGTCTTTCGCTATCTTCAGGATGAGGCCGCGCCTGACGGTTTGCCGGGTGAGGAGGGGACCTTCACGCTCTGTTCATTCTGGTTGGTCGAGGCGTTGACCAGAGCCGGGAGACTGGAAGAAGCTCGGCTGATTTTTGAGAAAGTGTTGAGTTACGCGAACCACGTGGGGTTGTATGCGGAAGAGTTGTCGGTGACGGGAGAACATCTTGGAAATTTTCCACAGGCATTCGCCCACATCGGCCTAATCAGCGCAGCCTACAACCTTGATCGGGCGCTCGGATCGTCACGAATACCGACCGTGTAGTTGCGTGAGGAAAAGGGGTCGTCTTTGACTATGTCACTCTCACATACCGGCAGCGTGTTTCGATTTATCGCGTGCAGTGAGATCCGAGAAATTCTCGGCAAACAGGCGGAAGACGCGCGGGCCTTGGCCGAATTGCTCGAAGAGGTGCCCCTCGACTCGGTGTATTACCATACGCACAGTTACTTTCTCCGCCATCGGTTCATCGAGCGGACCTATCCCAACGACTTTGCGGAGTGGGTGGGTGAACAAGTGCGGGACCACATCCTCGCTGAGCGGCTGTCCGTCGTGGACCCCTTCGACTTCAAGAGTTTGGAGGCGTTGCGCGAGGAACTGATCTCGATCATCGACGATCATCTGTCCGGCCTGATGTCGGTGCCCCGTGCGGGATTCGGTACGCCGTTCCATTTCAACCGGTCGCGCATTCTGGAGGTTCCGACCGGGTTGGAAACGCGTACGTTGCGTGAGTTTCGCGACGCGATTTCCGAAGTGGATACTAGTGCGATTTATTTCCACGTGTTCGAGGCGCATCTACGGTTGCAACGGGAGGAGAACGATTTTTCAGCCTGGATCAGGACCGGCCTCAACCTGCCGAGTTTGGCCGACCGCATCAAGGCGCTCAATCCCTATCTCGGAAGCCTCGAACGGCTGCGCTCGAATCTGCTGACGATGTGTGACGACGAGTTGGCACGGTCCGGGCGGGCTGAGACAGCAGGGTATTGATATGTTGAACAACGATCCGCTCTGGTACAAAGACGCCGTCTTCTACGAAATTCCCGTCAAGGCCTTCGCCGACAGCAATGGCGACGGGATCGGCGACGTCCAAGGATTGATCGGCAAATTGGAATATCTGAAGTGGCTCGGAGTGGACTGCCTCTGGTTGCTGCCGTTCTATCCCTCGCCGATGAGGGACGACGGCTATGACGTGTCGGATTTCTACAACGTCGCCGAACACTTCGGCACGAAAGAGGATATGCGGAAGCTCTTGGACGAGGCCCACAGCTTGGGCATTCGAGTCATCGTTGACTTGGTTCTGAATCACACGTCCGACCAGCACGCCTGGTTTCAGGAATCCAGACGGTCTCCTGAATCGCCCATGCACCACTACTATGTCTGGAGCGACACCGATCGCAAATACGAAAAAGCGCGGATCATCTTCATCGATACCGAAAAATCAAACTGGACCTGGGATCCGGAAGCCAAGGCGTTCTATTGGCACCGGTTTTTCAGTCACCAACCGGACCTCAACTACGATAATCCGGCCGTCCGAGAGGCCATGCTCCACGTGATGTCCTTCTGGTTGGATCAGGGGCTGGACGGGTTCCGGTGCGATGCCGTCCCGTATCTCCTGGAGCGGGAAGGCACGATTTGCGAAAACCTTCCCGAGACGCACGACTATTTGAAGGAGATCCGCCGCCGAATCGATGAGGCCTATCAGGGACGCATTCTCCTGGCGGAGGCGAATCAATGGCCGACCGATGTCCGCCCGTACTTCGGCGACGGCGACGAGTTTCACATGGCGTTTCACTTTCCGCTCATGCCGCGGCTGTATATGGGCTTGCGCAGCGAGTTGTGCGATCCGATCATCGACATGTTCACGCACACGCCCGACATCCCGGACAACTGTCAATGGTGCCTGTTTCTCCGCAATCACGACGAACTGACGCTCGAAATGTGTTCGGGCGAAGAACGGGATTACATGTATTACACCTATGCGCGTGATCCCAAGATGCGCCGAAATATCGGCATCGCCAGGCGTCTTGCGCCGCTGCTGGACAACGACCGCCGCAAGATCGAACTGCTGAACAGCATGGTCTTTACGATGCCCGGAAGCCCGATCATCTACTACGGCGACGAAATCGGGATGGGCGACGACATTCGATTGAAGGATCGTGACGGTGTGCGGACGCCGATGCAATGGACTATGGGCCAGAATGCTGGGTTTTCGGCCTGCGACCCGGCCCAACTCTACTTGCCGGTCGTCTCGGACTCGGTCTACGGTTGCCAATCGATCAACGTCAAATCGCAGCGGGAGATGCCGCACTCGCTCCTTCAATGGATGAAACGGATGATCGAGGTGCGGAAACGTTTCCCGGCATTTGGAAGGGGATCCATCTCGTTCCTGCGGCCGACGAACGGCAAAGTGCTCGCCTATGTGCGGCGGCACGAGGATACCGCGTTGCTGATCGTCCATAACCTGGCTGCCTCGGCCCAATCCGTGGAATTGGACCTCAAAGAGTTTGCCGGTGTCAGGCCGATCGAACTGCTGGGGGAAGCGCGCTTCGCCTCTATAACCGGAAGTCCCTACGTATTGACCTTGGCACCCTATGGCTATTACTGGCTCAACTTGACGCCGGATCGCTCGGGGCCTGAGTCGTACGGCATCGAACAGACGGCACTGTAATGCGTCAGTCGAGAAGACAGGGGTGGTGAGATCATGATTCGAGAACTGGAACAATATCGAGATGTGGCTCCCAAGGGCACGGTCGAATTGGTGTATCGGCTGAGCGAATTGGTGCAGGGGAAACGGTTTCTCCATATCAACGCCGTGCGCTACGGCGGGGGGATGGCGGAAATTCTGCGGCGGGTCATCCCGGTGATGAAGGCGCTGGGGGTCGATGCGCGATGGGAAGTCATCGCCGGCACGCAGGAGTTCGGCGATGTCACGCGCCGGATCGCCGATGGATTGCAGGGTAGGCCGGAAACCATCACCGACGAGATGTATCAAACCTATCTGGGAGTCACTGCGAGGAACGCCAAGGCGCTGGATCGGGATGGGAAGCTTGACGCAGATTTGGTGTTCGTCCATGACCCTCAACCGGCTGCGCTCATCGAGCACCGGAAGGGCGGAAAATGGGTGTGGCGCTGTCACCTGGACGCGGGCAAGCCCTACCGCTCGGTCTGGAGTCTGTTCCGCAGGCATGTGGTGAAATATGACGCCGCGGTGTTTTCACTCCCGGAGTTCTCGCAACGACTTCCGATCCCGAAATTCTTGATCCATCCCTCGATCGATCCCCTGACCGAGAAAAATCGTGAACTGTCACGTGCCGAGATCGGGCAGGTATTGGATCACTTCGGCATTGCCAGAAACAAACCCATCCTTTTGCAGGTGGCCTCGTATGACCGGTTTAAGGATCAGCTGGGGACGATCCGCGCATATCAGATGGTGAAGAAGCATCACGATTGCCGGCTCGTGCTCGCGGGCGGCGGGGTTCTTCACGATCCGGAAGGAGAGGCCGTGTTGGCTGAATTGCAGAAGGCGGTCGGGAAAGATCCGGACGTGCATCTTCTCCAACTGCCCCCGGAAGCGGATCGCGAGATCAACGCGCTGCAGCGGGCCGCAACGGTAGTCGTCCAGAAGGCGCTCAAGGAGGGGTTCGGCGTCTCTGTCGCGGAAGCCATGTGGAAAGGAAAGCCCGTGATCGGCGGAACCGCCGGCGGCGTCTCCGCACAAATCGTTGATCAAGCGACCGGGTTCATTGTGCACTCGGTCGAGGGTGCAGCCTTTCGCATCCGGCATCTTCTGAACAATCCTGGTGTGGTGACTCGGATGGGCGCGACCGCGAAGGAGCATGTCAGACGAAACTTTCTCATTACGCGGCATTTGTGTGACTATCTGACGATGCTGAAACTCTTCTGCGTAGAATAAACACATGGTGCAGCAGGCGATGGACGATCACGACTCGAATGTTCAATTTGTTCCCGAAGCGGTGCACGAGCGGCTCGAACGCGCTGAGCCGGTCGATATCGTGGTCGGGGTGCTCACCTGTAACGACAAGTTGACCGCGCCCGCGCTGACTCGGTCTCTGATGGAAGGGTTCCGCCAATACAGCCCCGGGCGGAAAGTCCTCCTGGTCAACTGCGATGCCGGTTCGAACGACGGCACCTCGGATCTGATTGAACAGGCGGCGGGGGACAAGGCCGCTTGCTGGACCGTCCACCATCAGATCCTGGGCTCATCATTGCATGTCATATCGGAGTCCGGCGTGCCTGGCCGCGAAGCCGCCGTCCGGTTGTTGGCCACGATGAGCGACCGACTCGATGCGAAGACCTGTCTCGTCGTCGACGGCAATATGAAGTCGGCGGATCTCCGATGGCCGGAGTGGCTCGCCGGGCCGATCCTCGACAAGGGTGCGGCCTGTGTGGTGCCTCGATTCATGCGCAATCGGTACGAAGGCACGTTGACCAATACGCTGCTGGCGCCTCTCACGAGGGCCTTGTACGGAAAACGCGTGCCGTACCACTTGGGCGGCGCGTTCGCCTTGTCGGACCGGTTCATTCGGTCGATCTTGTTGCCCCAGCCGTGGGATGAGGAGATCGCGCAATGCGGGATCGACGGGTGGGTGGCGACGCTGGCGTCGGCTGAACAGGTCGATGTCTGCCAGGCGGCACTCGGACCGCGCCAACAACAGGGCAAACCGACCGGCGATCTTGCCACGGTTATCGCGCAGGCCGTCGGCTGCATCTTTCACCTCATGGAACGGTTCGAAGACAGATGGGAGCCGGTGAAGGGATCGATCGACGTGCCCACGGTGGGCAACCCCACCAAACTGGGTGACCATGTTGGAACATTGCATGTGGAGCGGATGGTGCAAGGATTTCGGCAAGGTCTTCGTGATTTGGTGCCGGTCTGGCAGATCGTGTTGTCAGAGGACACGTTTCAACAGGTCTTGGAACTGGGCGTCGAAGGCTTGGAGGACTTTTGTTTTCCGTCCAGCCTGTGGGTGCAAGTCGTGTACGACCTCGCCTTGGCCTATCACGATCGACTGTTGCATCGCGAGCACTTACTCAAGTCGCTAACGCCTCTGTACCTTGGGTACACCGCATCGTTGGTGCTGGCGACGCGAGGGAAGCCTGTGGAATCGGTGGAGCAGGAGCTCGAGCGGCTTGCCTTGCAATACGAAACCATGAAGCCGTATCTGATTCAGCGTTGGAGGTGGAATCATGAGTGATCTCTGGGGCGATGCGATGGTGGACGCCTTTCGCGACATGATGAAGCGGATGGCCCTGCTGCTGCCCAAGCTGCTCGCCTTAATCAGCTTCGTGTTGTTAGGCCTCGTTGTCGGGTTGGCGGTCAAGGCGATCTTGACCAAATTGCTGAAGGCGGTGCGGTTCGACATGCTGAGTGAGCGATGGGGGTTGCAACCCGCGCTGACTAAGGCAGGGTTCAAACAGGCGCCGTCGCAGATCATCGGCCGGGTGGCCTTTTGGACCGTCTTTGTCATATTTACCTTCATGGGGGTTGATGCCTTGGATCTCCCCGCGACCGCCGGCTTGATGGGACAACTCGTGGGATTTGTCCCGAGCGTCGTCGCCGCAGGCTTCTTGGTGCTCGTGGGGGTCCTGCTCTCGAACTTCTTTGCCGAGGCGGCCCTCATTGCGGCCGTGAATGCGCAGGTGCAGGAAGCCAGGTTGATTGCGAGTCTCGTGCGGTGGGGTATCTTGTTGTTTACCGCGGCCATGGTTCTGACCCAGCTTGGCATTGCCAAGGAAGTCGTGGTGGCCGCGTTCTCGATCCTGTTCGGCGGCGTGGTCTTGGCCTTGGCGATCGCCATCGGGCTCGGCGGACGGAACATCGCGCGCGAGGCGCTGGAACAACGGTGGCGGAGATCCGAGAAAGGTAAAGAAAAGGACGACATGGTTCACCTGTGATGACAGGCACGTGTTACCGGAAGAAGGGGCCTCTCATCGTGGTCGCGATATGCGCGGTCCTTTCGACGGGTATGCAAGGCTGCGCAAGCACCAGAGAACCGGGCAAGCCACTGCGAACCGCTTTTGAGCAATTGCTCCTCTCGCAGGCGATGGACAAGACCCTACGGGGAGTGAGTCTGCCTGTTCCTGAGCGATCATCGGTCTTTGTAGAAGCGACCGGGCTGACAAGAGATTCAGTCCTCGATCAAGAGTTTGTCCGCCAGGCGCTCATGCTTCAGCTGGCACGAGAAGGTTTCCGCCTCGTTCATCGTGAGGAAGAGGCGACCTATTCCGTTCGTGTGCTGATCCAGATGTTCGGCACGGAACAAGGAATCGTATTTATCGGACTGCCGCCGGTTCAAAGTATCCTGATCCCATTCGCGCTTCCTGAAATCTCCCTCTACAAGGATCTCCACCAGACGGGGTTTGTCCGGTGGTCCTACACCCTCTTTGAACGAGCCACGGGTCGGATGATCAACACGAGCCCTTGGTACGAGGCGACCACCTACTACAACCATTACACCGTAATATTAGTAGTGAGCTTTCATTTGACGGATCTGGAATTACCGAAATGAGACGTGTCGTTCCAATGGTCCTGCCGGGAACCTTTTCCAGGCGGACGAGACGAGGATGGCTGAGTTGCGCGATGCGACTCATGTGCGGGATCGTGTTATCGCAGTCGCTCGGCTGTGCGTCCTCAACCGCGATCATGCCTTTGGAGATTCGCCAAGGGCCGACGATTCTTGCAAAAACACTACCTGAGGCGGAGAGACTCAAGGTGGCGGTCGTGCCGTTCGAGGACCGCCGCATCGATACCACGCGAATCGGGATAAGAATACATCGGTTGGGTGGTCACACGGCGTTGACGGTCGAGGGAAATCGTCTTGGTGTCATCATCGCCGAAGTGGTTGTCGAGTACCTCAAACGTTCCCTCGGTTGGCAGGCCTGGGTCATCACACCAGGAGCGCTTCAGCCGGACGCAGACCTTACGATCACGGGAACGATACGCATGTTTG
The DNA here is from genome assembly GCA_002451055.1 of Nitrospira sp. UBA6909. Lineage (GTDB taxonomy): Bacteria > Nitrospirota > Nitrospiria > Nitrospirales > Nitrospiraceae > Nitrospira_D. Next base: position 28,833 of record DKBD01000115.1, read on the forward strand.
AGGCCAAGGCTGTCCCCANNGGAAACGATCGATGAGACGGCGAGTGAGCTGGTGTGGTGGTTTGAACCCCGGGACCTGGAGGTCCTTATAAATTCAACGATCCGCAAGCATGTCGAACGGCTGTCTCTTCAACTCCACGACAATGGCCTCGTCCGGCCTTAGAACAACCTGCCCAGAGCTCCACGGTATCCCTTGTTCCTCTTGTTCGTACGTCGAGAGCAGGAGCGTCCCTTGGCAATGGACTCCGGGAATGGAACAGGTCGTGTCATGTCCTGAGAAGTTCACTGCAACGAGGATGGCCTGCTCAGTGACGTGGTCCTCTGTTTCTTGCCGGGTGAACACGAGACAATGCGGATCCGTGGACTGTAACGGACGATAGATTCCCCGCGTCAATGCGGGCGTCTCTTTTCGCAATCGGATCAGGCGGCGGTAGAGACTCAACAACGAAGATGGGGTGCGGATGTGCCGGACCACATTCACCGTCGACGCATTGTCCGACACCGGCAGCCAAGGGGTGCCGGTGGTAAAGCCTGCATGGGGCGAGGCATCCCATTGCATCGGGGTGCGGGCCGGGTCGCGACCGGTCCGAAAGGGCCAATACCGTTTGGTATAGGGGTCCCGAAGCTCGTGATAGCGGAGCCGGCCGTCTCGCATGCCGAGTTCTTCCCCATAATAGAGGAAGGGGGTTCCCCGTAAGGTAAAGAGGAGAACCGCCGCGGCTCGGGCTCGGCGCTCGGCATTGCCGCCGTTCCCGTACCGATCGATATGGCGCGATTGATCGTGGTTGCTGAAGACGATCGACGGCCGGCCGCCTGGCGGGACTGACGCTTCCGAAGCCGCGATCAATGTGCGAAAGCGCGGTGCTTCCCAGGGCGACTTGAGCAGGCGAAAATCGAAGACCGTGTGGAGTTCGTCCGATCCGTCACCGTAAAAAGCCGCAGGCCCCCCAGGCGTATCCGCCGACGCCTCTCCAACAAGCACGACGTCGGGGTGAGCCGACATCAGCGAACGCAATTCACGCATCACCTCGTGAGCCAGCGGCTGATCGCGGTCATGGCGATGGATCTGTCGTGTGTATCCGCGCCATCCGAAACAGCGCGGATTGTTCGGCCAACGTACGTCCTTGCCGAGCCAATTGATCGCATCGAGGCGGAACCCGTCTACCCCCCGATTGATCCAGAATCGCACGACCTTCCACATCGCCTGACGCAACGTGGGATTATGCCAGTTGAGATCCGGTTGATCGGCGAGGAATGAATGGAGGTAGTACTGCCTGGCGGCCCGGTCCCATGTCCACGACGATCCGCCGAAGCGGGCGTTCCAGTTGGACGGGGGACGGCCCCATCCTCTGCCGTCCGCCCAGTAATACCAGTCCCTGGTGGGAGCGGAACGGGACGCGCGCGCTTGCTGGAACCAGGGATGCAAGGATGAGGTGTGGTTCAGGACCAGGTCCATAATGATCCTGATCCCTCTTCGATGGGCCTCGCGCACCAGACAGTCGAAATCGGTTAACGTACCGAACCGCCGATCCACGTTGCAGTAGTCTGAGATATCGTATCCGAAATCGATCATCGGGGAGGGGTAGATCGGGGAAAGCCAGATCGCGTCCACGCCGAGCGAGTCTTCTGTCCCGTCGTTCAGATAGTCGAGACGGGACACGATGCCTGGCAAATCGCCGATGCCGTCTCCGTTGGAGTCTTGGAAACTCCACGGGTAGATCTGATATACGACGGCGGATTGCCACCAGGAAGGTTGGGTGCTCATGAAGAGGTTCCGATCCAACGTTTTTGACGCTCAAACTCTATCGGCAGGATTCATAAATTACAATCGGTGAATGGAATGCGATAGTCCACACCCCCTATTTCAGCAATCTGCTAAGGCGGACGCCCGTTCGCGAAACTATCAGGCTTGCGAGCTGAAAGCTAACATGGTAGGTGATATTGTATCTCCCCATCGGTCATACTGCTCATGCCTTGCCGTGATGTTCCATGATCCTGAGGCTCTTGCCATGATTTCTATTGCGCTCATTGAGGAAAGTCCTGCGTTGAGTTTTACTCTGCCGGGAGTGTGCGATCCGTTGCTCGCCGTAGTGTCGATGCTGCTCGGCGGCTCGGCTGCCTATGTCATCCTCAGCATAGCCGAACGAATGCGCGTCGCCGACCAAGAACAGGTCAAGATGCGCTGGCTTTCCATCGGCGCCGTTGCAGCCGGTCTTGAAATATGGGCGATCCACTTCATCGGCAATCGCGCCTTCTGCCTGTCGATTCCGGCGGTCCAGGACATATTGCTCTCCATCGTGTACGCGGGGGCGGCAGGAGCTGTGGCCGTCTATCTGATCAGCAGTCATGACGGGAACCGAATACGACTGGTCTCTGGCGCCCTGGTNNGGAGGCTGGAGGGTGACGGAAAAGGCCAGCGCAATGGGGCTTGCCCTTTCCGGGGCTCACGTCACCGGAATGATCCCTTTGTACGTGTCTTCGAACATCACGACGGATGCTCCGCAGCCGGGGATAGAAGTCGAGCTGCTCGCGGTCGTCGCCGTATCTCTCTCGACCCTCCTGGCCATCATCGATCGGCAACTGACGACTGCGTCGAGCCTGGTCCGCGCCACCCATACTCGAATGATTGAAGCCATCGAAAGCCTCCCGCAATGGTTTTCGCTCTTCGACTCAGACGACCGTCTGGTCATCTGCAACCATAAGTATCGTGAAATGGTTTCTCATGCCGGGGCCGACGTTCAACCCGGAGACTCGTTCGAATCGATCATTAGGCATATTGCCGAACGAGGTGAGATATCCGCCGCCACCGAGGATGTTGAATCCTGGGTGCAAACGCGCATCGACATGCACCGCAATCCGGAAGGGCCATACCTTGAACATCGTTCTAACGGAGAGTGGATTCAGATCAACGAGAGGAAGACGCACGACGGCGGGATCGTCGCCATTGCGACAGACATTACGGCCTTAAAGAATGCCGAACAAGCCGCTGAGGATGCCAAGGCGCGGTTAGCGGACTCGTTGGCGTTGGTTGAGGCCGCCAAGGCCCGTATGCAGGAAGAACTGAATGTCGGCCGGGATATCCAGCGGAGCATGTTGCCCCGTGTATTTCCAGCCTTTCCGGACCGAAAGGAGCTCGAGCTCTATGCGGTCCTCGAGCCGGCCATGGAGGTCGGCGGCGACCTCTACGATTTCTTTATGGTCGATGACCAGCGGTTATGTTTTGCAATCGGCGACGTGTCGGGCAACGGGGTTCCCGCTGCGCTGTTCATGGCGATGACCAAGATCATGGTGAAGACGCGGGCGATGTCGGATCCTTCCCCAGCCAGTATCGTGACATATGTGAATGATGCGCTCAGCGCGGACAACGATTCCTGTATGTTTGTGACGTTATATCTGGGCATCTTGAATCTCCGCGATGGTAGGCTCCTCACGACGAACGCAGGCCATAATCCCCCTCTGCTGAAGCGGGGAGACGGACAGTTCCAGTGGCTGACTGCGCAAGACGGGCCCATGGTAGGGCCCATGCAGGGTATCGCCTTCAAGGAGAGCACGATCCAATTGGATCCGGGTGATGAGCTGTTCTTCTACACCGATGGGGTTACCGAGGCTGATAATGTCCGGCGCGAACTGTTCGGCAACGACCGGTTGAAGACGGTCCTTGATCAATCCCAGAGTGCCTCGGTAGTCGATCGCATCGGTGCGGTCATGAAGGCGGTCAAGACCTTTGCCGGTAATGCTCCGCAGGCGGACGACATTACCATGTTGGGGGTGCTGTACCACGGCGTCTCCGCGTCAGATGCGTCGGCCGAGGTCTTTCGCCAAACGATGCCTAATCAATTGATGGCGATTCCAGACCTGCAGACGTCGTTTGAGCAGTATGTGGGGCAATGGGCACGGGCCAAACCATTGATTCCCACCATCAATATGGCCTTGGATGATCTCCTGAACAACGTCGTACAATATGCCTTCCCCAACGATTCGTCGGAGCATGTTATTGAAGTGGCCGGCGACGTACGCGACGATTGCGTCGTCCTGACCATTACGGATGACGGCATTCCATTCAATCCCTTAACGGTGGCGGCTCCGGATCTGTCGCTGCTGCTGCATGAGCGGGAAATCGGCGGGCTGGGAATTCACTTGGTGCGTGCCATGTTCGACGAGGTGACGTACCATCGCAAGGTGGGACGCAACGTCCTGACGGTCAAAAAGAAGCTGGTAATGACGGAGCCTGCCTCTGTCAGACACACCGACATGACGGGGATCACCACGTTAGAAATCCAGAGAGGCCAGCAACGTTCAAGCCAAGATCCTAGGAGGATAGCCATGAGTGTCGAATCACGTCAGAGTGGTGCCGTGGTGATCGTTACCCCGCAGCACCGGTTCGATACGAACAGCGCCCCCGAGGTCGAGCGCGTCCTGACGGACCATATCGAGCACGGGCACAGGCAGATTGTGCTGGATCTCTCCCACATTTCGTATATTTCATCGATCGGGCTACGGGTGATTCTGAAAGTCGTCATGGCGATGACCAGATCAGGCGGAAAAATGGTGCTCTGTGGAGGAAACGAACATGTCCGCACGGTGCTCCAATTAAGCGGGGCGATGATCATGGCTTTCCATACCTCCACGCTTGACGAAGCTGTCTCGAAGGTACAAGGGGCATGAAAAATCCAGATCCGGGAAACGCGTCGTTGCTATTATTGCCGACTCTGTGGGATAAGCGACTCTACCCAGCATTTGAGCCATACGTCTCGAACGGAAGGTACTTGGGGAAGAAGTTCTGGCGCCTTCTCGCCGAATCGCCTCGTGGCTTGGACAGAATGGCTATTTTCTAAGGGGAAGGAGGATACCAATGGATCAAGGAACCAGACATGCGTTGACCGTGACATCTCATGAGCACGCAGGGATCACTTTCGTCAAGATGCACGGCAGCCTTGCGGCCACCACTGCCGAACAGGGCATGGAGGAAATGAAAAAGATTGTGGATGCCGGCGCGAAAAAGATCGTCATCAACCTGGCAGAGGTCGACTATATCAGCAGCGGGGGCATACGCGTACTCATGCTGGCGCACAAACAGCTCAGCAACGTTCACGGGGAGCTGAAGATTGCCGCAGCCAAGGGGATGGTCAAGGAAGCCCTTGAAGCCAGCGGCTTTAATCTTCTGAACCGTGTGTATGGAGGGAGCATTCAGCTGTGCAACACTGAAGAGGAGGCTGTAGCTGCCTTTACATCCCCTAATAGAAGGTGACTGTCCTTCTCCCTTCTTTCCTCTGTGACCGCTGGAAGTTAGATTTTTGCCTCAAGCACCAGATTGAACGGCGTCTTGGTGGCACAGCGGAATGTGCCGTATCCTGCCTCTTTGAATAGAGACGCGAGTCTCGCTTCTCCCGCCTGGGCGCCGAGGGCCAATCCTGTCAGTTGGGTAAGAACACGACCGCAGTTCAAACTTGGCCGGTCGTCATTGTACAGGTGACCCTCTGATCCAAACCTGCTATGGTTTGCTTGGGTACGTAAGGGGGAATCGAACATGTCGATCGGCGATGAAAGGACAGTCCTCATTACAGGCGCGTCGACCGGGATCGGCGCGGCCTGCGCGCTTCATCTCGACAAGCTTGGCTTCACAGTCTTTGCCGGTGTCCGACGGGAGCAAGACGGAGATGCGCTGAAGCAGCGTGGAACCGGTCGCCTCGTCCCAGTTCTATTGGATGTCACCGACGAATCCTCGATTCATCAGGCTCAGACGACAGTTGCTGAGCGGATCGGAACCGGCGGGTTATATGGACTGGTCAACAATGCGGGTATTGTAGTCGCTGGTCCGCTGGAGGCGGTGCCGATTCCCGATCTGCGCCGGCAATTGGAGGTCAACGTGATCGGCCAGGTGGCGGTCACACAAGCGTTTCTTCCGCTGATACGGCAGGCGCGGGGGCGCATCGTCAATATGGGGTCGATCTCAGGCCGGGGGGCCATACCCTTGATGGGTCCCTATGCCGCGTCGAAGTTTGCGCTCGAGGCCGTGACCGATGCCTTGCGTTTGGAACTCCAGCAGTGGGGGATTGAGGTCTCAATCGTAGAGCCGGGCGCGATTGCCACCCCGATCTGGGAAAAGTCTCGGAAAGAGGCGATTCATCTTGAGTCTGCGACGACGGAAGAACTGCGAACGCTCTATGGAACCGTGATTGCGGCGGTCAGGAAGGTCGTTGAACAGGCAACGGNNCCGCCCGAAGACGCGCTATCTTGTCGGAACCGACGCGAAAATGCGCGCGTTAATGATCAAGCTCTTGCCTGACCGCCTGTCCGACCAGGTGCTCACCTGGGCGCTCAAGCTACCGCGGTAAATTCCACACCAGCCCACCGCACCTTTCTCTCCTTGCGCCGATTCTCACAGGCTCACAAATCATCGGGCGAGAGTTGACTCCGGCATCGTGGTCACGTAGCCTACCTCATTGTTCGACCAGTCATAATCTACATGATGTATGATGTCATGACGAAACCCCCTGACTGTGCAGGAGAGGGTTTCTTGTGTCTCCGGTACGAAACAAACCGGATAGACCAAATAGACGAGACAGACCAGATGCACCTTTCTTCACAAATGACCTCGGATGTCACAGCCGTCGAGTAACATGGGTGCGTCGGTGAGTGTCCAAGTCAGGAGGCAGCATGCGAGATGCAGCCGTAATAGGGGCCACCGAACGGCCGAGCTATTTTGTCAACCACCGGACAGTGATCAGGTGCTCGACGGCGTGAAATTCAGGATCACTTGTCAGGACCGTTCCCGACAGCCGGCGGGCGGTTGCAATACAAAAGGCGTCGGCATAGGAGACGGCATGCTCACTCTTAATCTCCGCTGCCTCTCGTACAAGCGGCAGGTCGACTGCCACCAGTTCGATGGGCAATTGTTCCAGGAGATGGAGAGTTTCAGCGGCGCGGGCCGCACCGACCTTGCGCTTGACGATGTAAAAGAACTCGCCCCAATTGACCCAGTTCAGAAAGGCTTTGGTCCCGGCCCGGTGCTGCTCATACAGGGCCGCGCGGACCTTTTCCCAACCGGACTCTTTATGAAAGAGGCTGACCAGGGCGAAACTATCGAGAACCAGCTTTTCGCTCACGGCGCGCCTCCTCCCGGTGTTCCCGCTGGAGATCAGCCGTCAAGGAGAACTTGCCGGTGAGAAAACCTGTGGCAGCCGCGATCGGGTCATCAGCCGCGGGGGTCACAATAAGGCGCCCCTCCTCCTCGATCAACTGGACCTTGCCGCCTGGCTTAAGGCCCAGCTTTCGGCGAAGTTGCCGGGGGATGAGAATTTGGCCTTTCGGAGAAATATGGGAGACAGGCATGAACATTTCCTCCGTTTAGAAAATAGTGTACCGTATGTCATCAACGTGGTCAAACTGAAGAATTGGAATGCTGAAGGGACCCGAGTGGGACAATCACGGGGGAACTCATCGAGGGGATCTGAGATGACGAACCGCGTTCAGAAAGAACATCTCAAACCCGCTGTGGCCCCTGTGCGGGGGAGCAAGTAGAGCGAGGAATCGCGTGAATGCTTTTGACCAAACAACGGTCGCCGAGGCGTCGGTGAAACCCTCTCTGGCCCATGTGCGGCGGAACGACGACGGGTCCTTTGCGATCCATGAGCTTGAAGACCATCTGCGCGCGGTGGCGGATCTCGCGGGGGAGTTTGCGTCGAGCTTTGGGCATGCGGATTGGGGCCGACTCGCGGGGCTGTGGCACGACCTTGGAAAATATTCTTCAGCCTTCCAAAGCTACATCGCTCGCGAAAGCGGGTATGATCCTGAAGCCCATATCGAGGGAGGGAAATGCCGAGTAAATCATTCCTCAGCTGGAGCGCTCCATGCTGTGGAGAAACTGGGAGGGAAGGGAAGGCTCCTAGCCTATCTCATTGCCGGTCATCATGCAGGCTTGCCGGACTGGTACTCTGATGAACATGCCCTTGCCTCACTGTCTCAGCGATTAGGGGATGAGCAGCATTTACAAGCCATTTCTAACGTGACCATTCCCGCCGGCGTGCTTCATCCTGTGATTACGCCAGCCACCAAACCGCCAGGAGGCGAAGCTGGTCTCGCATTATGGCTGCGGATGTTGTTTTCCTCTCTGGTCGATGGAGACTTTCTTGACACCGAAGCTTTCATGGATGGAACCAAATGGCTGTCACGAGGGACATTCGCGTCAGTAGCAGAGCTTCTGAACAAATTGGATATGCACATGGTCCAGCTTATGGACCAGGCTAGGCCATCACCTGTGAATCGTGTGCGTGCTGAAGTACTTCGTCAGTGCCGCGAACGAGCGACGAGCGCACCCGGCATCTTTTCGCTGACCGTTCCAACCGGTGGTGGCAAGACGCTCTCTAGTTTGACCTTTGCATTAAGCCATGCGATCCATCACAACAAACGTCGCATCATCTATGTCATCCCGTATACCAGCATCATCGAGCAAACGGCAGGAATTTTCCGAAGCATTTTTGGTGAAAACGTCGTTGAACATCACAGTAATCTCGACCCAGAAAAGGAAACCGCCAAGAGCCGCTTGGCAACCGAGAACTGGGATGCTCCGGTTATCGTCACGACGAACGTGCAGTTCTTGGAATCCCTATTCGCCGCCAGAACTTCCAGCTGTCGCAAACTACATAGTATCGTGAACAGCGTCGTGGTTTTGGACGAAGCGCAACTGCTCAATCCCGAGTTCCTGCAACCGATCATGGACACTATCAATCTGTTAGCCAAGTACTATGGTGTCACGTTTGTGCTTTCTACCGCGACTCAGCCGGCACTGAATTCACGGGAGGGCTTTGGTTGGACGTTCAGGGGCCTGGATGGTGTGCGAGAAATCATGAGCGATCCGGACGCGTTGTATCGCGATCTTAATAGGGTGACAGTTGAGATGCCTCCAGATTTTCATGCTCGCCGAGGTTGGTCAGAAATTCTGACCGATCTAATCGCCCATGATTCGGTGCTTACTATCGTCAATACCCGACATGACTGTCGCGAACTGCATCGACTGATGCCGGAGGGAACGATCCACTTGTCGGCCGCCATGTGTGGAGAGCATCGATCTCAAGTCATTGCAGGTATTCGGGAACGGTTGGAGAAGAAAGTCCCTACGCGGGTCGTCAGTACACAATTGGTTGAAGCCGGTGTCGATATCGACTTTCCAGTCGTGTATCGCGCACTGTCTGGGCTGGATTCCATTGCGCAGGCATCCGGTCGCTGCAATCGGGAAGGAAAATTAGATCGTGGCAAGGTCGTCGTGTTTGTGCCTCCTAAATCATCGCCTCCGGGTACGCTCCGTCGCGCTGAACAAACAACCGTGAGTCTCTTGAGCGGTAACACAAGTGATCCTATGGCGAGAGCCTGGTTCCTACGGTATTTCGAACATTTCTACGTGAAAGCGGACTCGCTCGACAAGCATGATATCAACGACTTGCTGACGAAGGATGCACGAGAGTTGAAGATCCAATTCCGCTCCGCCGCCGATAGGTTCAAGCTGATCGACGACGTGGAAAGCCAAGCCATCATTGCCTGGTATGGCGAAAGCCAAGCGCTGATCGGAAACCTCAAGAAGGATGGGCCGGAACGGTGGCTGATGCGTAAGTTACAACGATATAGCGTGAACTTGCCTCGCCGGGTAGTAAGCAAGTTGGTTGAGACTGGGGAAGTCCATGAGGTCTGGCCGGGAATCTTCGCACAGGCGGTCAGCACGCTATACGACGACAAAGTCGGTGTGACGATTGGCAGCCCATTGGCAGCTGAACAACTAATCGCGTGAGGGACTCTATGGCCAAATCTTATTGTCTTGAGGTATCGGGCGATTTTGCCTGTTTTACGCGGCCAGAAATGAAGGTCGAGCGCGTCTCGTATGATGTGATGACCCCATCGGCGGCACGAGCAGTGTTTGAATCGATTGTCTGGAAACCAGCGATCCGATGGCGAGTGACAAAGATCGAAGTGCTGAAACCTATCAAGTGGATCAGTGTCCGGCGCAATGAAGTCGGTGCCGTAGCCTCTACCAGGAATGTGCAGGCTGCTATGGGGGCTGGCGCTGGTAACGTGGGGCTCTATGTCGAAGACGAGCGGCAACAACGCGCCGGTTTGTTCCTGCGAGATGTGGCCTATCGCATTCACGCCTGCTTTGAACTCCACGATCCAAGCGTTCATAAATCTCACTTCCCGCACCTTTCCAAAGCTCTAGTCAATCGTGGCGAAGAGGATCTGAACGCGATGCCTGATAACAACGCCGCCAAGTTCATGAGTATGTTCGAACGGCGGGCCTCACGCGGCCAATGTGTCAATCAACCGTATCTCGGCTGCCGCGAGTTTGCCTGCTCGTTCCGATTGGTAGAGGAGGCGAAGGCAGAACTGAACCCTATTGCAGAGACCAGGGACCTAGGTTGGATGTTGTACGACATGGACTACAGCAACCCCGCCGATCCAAAACCGCGCTTCTTCCAGGCCCGGCTGGACAATGGTGTTGTAACAGTCCCTGCATGGGAGAGCGAGGAGGTGCGGGGATGATCCTTCAGGCACTCTACGACTACTATCAGCGAAAACCGGACCTGCCTCGAGAGGGGTTCGAGTCTAAGGAAATTCCATTCGTGATCGAAGTGAGCAAGAACGGCTCAGCAGTTCAGGTCGAAGATACTCGTACCCTTGATGGAAAAAGGAAGCGAGCAAAGAATTACCTCCTTCCACAAGCAGCAAAAAAGTCTGTCAATGTAGCTGCCAATATACTCTGGGGCAATGCTGAGTATGTCCTAGGGTTGCCGGATGAGAAGAAGCTGGCTGACAGGAAAGGGAAAGGCAAGGAAGGGGATTATGGGGACCGCTTGAAAGAAATGCATACGGCATTCGTTGACGCGATCAAGGCTTTGCCAAAAGGAGTTCAAGCCGATGAAGGTGTTCGGGCTGTCCTAAAGTTCTTCGAACATACAAAACCTGCCGACCTGCAGCGGTTTGGCGAGGTGTGGAAGGAGATAAGAAGCACCAACCCAAACATGACTTTTCGTTTGCAAGGTGATCTCGAACTGGTGTGTCAACGTCCATCAGTAATTAAAGCCGTGACCGAGACAGCGAGCGCGCAAGATGGGAATGGCATCTGCCTCATCACGGGAAAAGCGACGAAAATAGAACGTCTGCATCCTGCCATTAAGGGCGTATGGGGTGCTCAGACATCCGGGGCCAACGTTGTGTCGTTCAATCTGCCCTCCTTTAATTCATGGGGTAAGGAGCAAGGTGCTAATGCGCCGGTTGGTGAGAGGGCAGCATTCGCCTACACGACAGTGCTCAATTACCTGTTGGCAAGAGATAGCAGGCAACGCATTCAGGTAGGCGACGCCTCCACCGTATTTTGGGCGGATAAGCCGAATGTATTTGAAGACCGCTTCGCTGATCTTTTCGCCGAGCCGCCGAAAGATGATCCAGACCGTAATGCGCGGGCCATTAAAGCACTGTACGAGGCCCCTACGCACGGTGTAGCGCCGGTTAATGACGTAGATACACGTTTTTTCGTGCTCGGACTGAGTCCAAACGCCGCACGCATTGCCATCAGGTTCTGGCATGTAGGAACCGTGGCAGCGTTAGCAAAGAACATCCAACAGCATTTCGAAGATTTGGAGATTATTCATCCAGAATTCGAGAAGCCATATCTTTCAGTGTTTCGGCTCCTGCTTGCCTCTGCCGTACAAGGCAAGAGTGAAAACATCCCTCCGAATCTTGGAGGTGAGGTAATGCGGGCCGTCCTTGCTGGAAATCCTTACCCAGCAACACTGTTACAAGGGGTTGTTCGTCGCATCCGCGCGGAACAATCAAAACGAGATGAGCGCACGGGGAAAATAATTCAACCCGTAACTCATGCTCGAGCTGCATTGATAAAGGCTTGCCTTAACAGGCACCTCCGCTTGGCAAAGATCACTGAAAAGGAGGTCACCGTGTCACTCGATTCCACTAACAGCAATTCAGGATATCGCTTAGGTCGCCTCTTTGCGGTCCTCGAAAAAACTCAGGAAGAGGCGAATCCAGGAATCAATAGCACAATTCGTGAGCGTTTCTATGGCTCGGCATCTGCCGCACCCGTGACAGTGTTTCCTATTCTTATGAAATTAAAGAACCATCACATCGCAAAGCTTGAGAATCCAGGACGGAAAGTAAATTTGGAGCGTCTGATCGGTGAAATTATGGAAGAGGTAAACGACTTCCCGGCTCATTTAAGCCTTGCGGACCAAGGACGATTTGCCGTCGGCTACTACCATCAGCGCCAGGCATTTTTCTCTAAAACCACAGCAACCCAACAGGGAGAGTAACCATGGCAATTCAGAATCGGTATGATTTCGTGCTGCTATTCGATGTGAAAGACGGCAACCCCAACGGAGACCCGGACGCCGGCAACTTACCTCGCTTGGATGCCGAAACTGGACGAGGATTGGTGACGGATGTGTGTCTCAAACGAAAGATTCGGAACTACGTTGGTATGACCAAGGATCAGGCTGAGTCGGGAGAGAACCTGAAGGCTGGAAAACAGCGCTTCGAGATTTACGTGAAAGAAAAGGCCATTCTTAATAATCAGCACGAGCGTGCTTATGTGGCGATCGGACGCAAGGATGTGATCGAGGGGGAAGAGAAAAAGCGCAAAGGTGGCGATGCCGTCCGTGAAGCCCAAGACTGGATGTGCGCCAACTTCTTTGACGTGCGTACGTTTGGAGCCGTCATGTCAACAGGAATCAACTGCGGCCAGGTGCGCGGCCCTGTGCAGCTCACCTTCGCTCGTTCCGTCGATCCTATTGTGACTTCAGAGCATTCGATCACGCGAATGGCTGTAGCTACTAAGGCGGAGGCAGAAAAACAACAGGGCGACAACCGAACTATGGGGCGCAAGTTCACTGTTCCGTATGGGCTCTACATAGCTCATGGTTTCATTTCGTCCTTTTTGGCCAAGCAGACCGAATTTGCCGATACGGACCTTGATCTTCTATGGGAGGCTCTCAGTAACATGTTTGAGCACGACCGCTCCGCTGCTCGTGGCGAGATGACGACGCGCGGGCTCTATGTTTTTAAGCATGACTCAGAGCTCGGCAACGCTCCCGCCCACAAACTGTTCGATCTCGTTCAAATCAAGCGATCAAACGGTGCAGGTACTCCACCAAGAAGCTTTATCGATTATTCTGTGACGCTGCCCGATGAGGGACCAGTCAAAGGCTTTACGGGCGTGACTTTCATCAAGAAAGTCGGGTAGGCATGGCGGAAGGGGATGACGACCCCATCATGATCTCTGCGCTGGAGCATTGGAGCTACTGTCCTCGGCAGTGCGCGCTGATTCATGTCGAGCAGACGTTCGAGGAGAATCTCTACACCATGCGTGGACAGGCCGTGCATAAGCGCGTGGATGAGCCTGAGTCTGAAATCGTGGCTGGGGTTCGCGTCGAACGGGCGGTACCGCTCTGGTCGAAGCGGCTGGGGTTGATCGGTAAGGCGGACGTGGTTGAGTTCCACGGCGACACGCCTTATCCAGTCGAATACAAGCACGGGCCACGTCGCGAAAAAGAGCATGACGATCTCCAGGTCTGTGCCCAGGCGCTATGTCTGGAAGAGATGACGGGCAAGGAGGTGCTGCGCGGGGCCATCTATCACCACAGTTCTCGAAGGCGTCGCGAGGTGGCCTTTACGCCGGCGTTGCGCCGGCACGTCGAGGAGGCGATTGCCGGGATTCGGCTGATGCTGGGGAGCGGCAGGCTTCCGCCTCCGGTGAATGATCGCCGTTGTGAGCGCTGTTCCTTGCGGGAGTCCTGCATGCCGTCAGTTATCGGCGAGCAGGAGCGAGCGCGAATCCTCGTGCGCGGATTGTTTGTCGCGAAGGACTCCTAAACCCACCATGCAGCAATTACTGAACACGCTCTATATCACGACCGAAGGTGCCTATGTGCGTGTCGATCACGACACGTTGAAGGTTGAGGTTGAGAAAGAGACCAAGCTGCAAGTGCCGCTGCACCATATCGGCGGGGTGGTGTGTTTTGGGGATGTCATGATCAGCCCAGCGGCAATGGCGCGTTGTGCCGAAGATGGGCGCTTTGTGGTGCTGCTGGATCGGAACGGGCGGTTCAAAGCACGAGTGGAAGGGCCGGTCAGCGGGAATGTGTTGCTTCGTTGCGCGCAGCACGAAGCGATGAAAGACGTAGGACGTACGCTCTCTATCGCGCGGAACATCGTCGCCGGCAAGATCCAGAATACGCGCCAGGTGGTGCTGCGCGGAGCGAGAGAGGCGGATGATGTTGCCGATGCCGCACCATTAAAAGCGACCGCCGAGGCGCTCGGCAATGCCTTGGGTCGCCTGCCGTTGTGTGAAGACTTGGATGTCCTGCGAGGGGTTGAGGGGGAGTCGGCTCGCGCCTACTTTGGGACGTTCGATCACATGGTGAAGGAAGATCGGCCCACGTTTACGCTGGATGGCCGATCTCGCCGCCCGCCGCGCGATCCGGTGAATGCGCTGTTGTCGTTTCTGTACGCGTTGCTGATGAACGATTGTGTGGCCGCCGTGGAGGGTGTGGGGCTCGATCCACAGATGGGGTTTCTCCATGCTCTTCGCCCTGGGCGTGCAGCATTGGCGTTGGATCTCATGGAAGAGCTACGGAGTGTTTTGGCCGATAGGCTTGTCCTTACCATGATCAATCGGCGACAAGTCGCGGCCAAACATTTCCAAGCTCGGCCCGGCGGCGCCGTGCATCTGGAAGATGAGGCGCGGAAGGACGTGATCGTCGCGTACCAGAAGCGCAAGCAAGAGGAAATCACGCATCCGGTGCTGGATCAGAAGATGCCGTTGGGACTTGTGCCGCATATCCAGGCTCGCTTACTCGCGAGGGTGCTGCGCGGCGATCTGGATGCCTACCCGCCGTATTTGCATCGGTAGGAGAGACGGATGAATATTCTGATCACCTATGATGTCTCAACGGAGACGCCGGCGGGCCGCAAACGGCTTCGCAAGGTGGCGTTGGCATGTCTGGACTTTGGGCAACGGGTACAGAAATCGGTCTTTGAATGTTCAGTCAGTGAGATGCAGTACGAGGAGGTGATGCGGCGATTATTGGAGATCATTGAGGAAAAGGAAGACAGTCTCCGGGTGTATCGCTTGATCGAGCCGAGGGAGAAATATGTGCAGGTCTATGGGGTGAATACCGCCGTCGATTTCGATGAGCCGTTGGTGTTGTGAGCGCG
>DKBD01000261.1 GCA_002451055.1 Nitrospira sp. UBA6909
CCAAAAACTCGACGAGCTGAGCTTGGAGCTCACCACCCGTACCGAGGAACTGGCTCAGACGAAGCAATTGTTCGCCAAACTTGAACGTAATCTGCCCAACCCTGCCGACCCGGCTATCTCTGAAGAGAATACCCTCATTTATCTCGATGAGATGAATCAGCGATTAGTGGAGGTGGATCTCCCTCTCTCCAGCCATTCCCAGCCAAGCCCTAACGTTCCAGCGTCTACAGATAGTGCAGAAGCGTTGAGTAGTGATCTCGGCAAGCTGAGTCAGAGCCTCGGTAACCTGCTACAGCCTGAACTCACGAGGGGCGGAGCGACCTTGAGGGAGCGAGGGAACAAATTGATCCTCACGTTTGGCGTGGGTGCGTTGTTCGCCTCCGGAGACGCCACAATGACCGTAGGGGGCGGCTCGTTACTCAAGCGGGTCGGAAACGTCTTGCGCGGATTCCGTTACCAGAGCATAGAGGTCGCTGGACATACGGACAACGTCCCGGTTCGGAGCACTGCCAGGAAAGGCGCTCCGGACAACACGGAACTCTCCCAAACACGAGCTGAACGAGTCAGTCAGGCATTGATCAACGGCGGAGTCGAGGCCGACCAAGTCAAGGCAGTAGGATACGGAGCCAACAGGCCCATTGCGACGAATGACAACGAAAAAGGCCGAATGAAGAACCGCCGGGTCGAAATCGTGATCACATCGGATTCTAGCCCGGTCTCTGGCGCAACGGCCACACCACAAAATTTCAGCAAGAAACCGAAAATGCTCTCGACCGAGAAGGTCGTGAATCGATGATATGAGGGCATCATTGCGTTGTGATGGCACCGTCATCGTCGAACGTAAGGTTGAGCCAGACCAATAGGTTTTCGGCGAGCAGGGTTGAGTCAGCCATCGGGCCGTCGGAATTCAGAGTCCTTCGAGGCGTTCGCAATCCCTCATCCATTAGATGTGTCGTCACAGAGCCCCAGGGGGAAGTCGTACGTTTGCCCGCTGATCACAGCCACTTTTCTCAACGAAACCGACAAGAGTTCGTGGCGCGTCTTGACGGGTTGAAGGCAGCGGTGCACTGAAGATCCACGGTTGCAAAGTGTGTCCAGAGGGCGTATAGGTCACACGAGGATTTTCTGATTCCGCCCATCATTTAGAGAAGAGTGTGTGGGCCGTCGCTCTTTGTGTACAGGTCGGATCTCTTTCTTTGTATGATGCGTTGCCGGGTTTGCGATGCAAACGGCAAAGGCTGTTTCCCTGCATTGAACTTCACAGTCTTCATTCCATCGTGGAGTTGCTAGAGTGTTCATATAGTGAGGTGAGGCATGATTATGAAGCGAGTCGCGTTGGCCCTTTTCTTCATCTTCACGGTGAATGGCTACGAATTGAGTCTGGCTGGCATGCTCCAGTCCCCATTCGATAAACAGTCGAGCACGGCTCAATCGGACAGTGGTCAAGGATCTCCGCTGGCCATTCTCGTCGGGTACCGGACACCGGCTGATGCCCGGCAGGTTCACCAGGACAATCCCATAGGCTTGTATCTCTACACAGTCAGCAGTGACGACACCACCCCTCCTAGCCCTCCAGTTACGACGTCTATCAGGGTAGATACTCCTGAGAACCAAACCCAGGAACTCGATAAAGAACGAGAACGGCTGGAGCAATTGCTGGAACGGCTCAATGCCAAAGAGAAGGAGTTGACCAGTCTGCGCGAGAAGACGGTGGCCACAACCAATCTATTGAACGTCGAAAAAACCCGCGCGGAAGCGTTGGCTGCGGAGCTGAATCAAAAGGAGCAGGAACTCGCCGGGGTCTGCGCCAAAAGAGACACCCACCAGGAAATGTCACAGGAACTGAATAGGACAAAGAGCAGTCTGGAACAGACCAAACAGCAACTGGACGACATTGAGCGACAATTTGCCATCAGCAACGACCGCTTTGAGGAGGCATTAGGACGAATCGCGGATTTCGACCTACGACTGAGGGAGAAGGAGCAAGATTTCCAGCTGGCCAAGTCCAACCTGGACAAGACGACCCAGACCCTTGCAGCAGTCGAGAAGGAGCTCGACGATCGCAACATGCAACTGACGCAAGCGAACCAGCTCCTCAAAAAACTCGGACGCAGCCTGCCGAAGCCGGCCAAACAGGTTGCCTCCGACAAGAGTGCATCCCCTCAGGAGCGCGTCACCACGGCGCGCGCCACCACTGATCTTGCCAAGGCCAGCAAGAAGTTGGCGAGCGCGCTCAAGAAGGAACTCAAGCGAGGCAGTGTGGTGCTCGAGCAGGATGGCGACAAATTAACGCTCGCGCTGGCATCCGGTGAAGTGTTCGGTAAAGGGCAGGCCACTCTGACATCTGCTGGGACCTCCTTGATCAAGCGAATCGGTCTGGCCTTGCGTGAGCTCACCCCTCAGAGCATCGAAGTCGGCGGCCATACCGACAACTTACCGGTCCGGTACAGCAAGCGGAGACCGTTCCGGGATAATAACGAACTTTCTCGGGCCAGGGCCGAGCATGCCGGCGAAGTGTTGATCAAAGCCGGGCTGGGTGCCGACCGAATCAAAGTCGTGGGGTACGCGGACAGCCAACCCATTGCGACCAACGACACGGAAGAAGGGCGGAGCAAGAACCGGCGGGTGGAGATCATCGTGACCCAGTCGTCCGAACCGGTCGCTTCTTGAGGTAAGAACACTGAGTAAGCCGCACACAACATCCGAGTCGCTTTCCCCTGACGCGGTGGGTTTATCGCAAACGTTGCGACTCACCCGCCTACGCCGGGAGTCGTGGCTGCTAAGCGGTGAAGGAATGCGTAGTGGGGCCTGCCGGAACTCGCTTATAGCCGCACCGTGACGGCCTTCACCTCGGTGTAGAGTTCCAGCGCATCGTGGCCCATTTCGCGACCCCAGCCCGATTGTTTGTACCCGCCGAACGGCAGTGCCGCATCGAAGATGTTGTAACAGTTCACCCAGACCGATCCCGCGCGTAGCTGGGCCGCAATGCGGTGAGCCTTGCCGACATCGCGGGTCCAGACAGCAGCCGCCAGGCCGTACATGGAGTCATTTGCTGTCGGCAGCACCTCATCTATGTCCGTGAACGGGACCGCGCAGACGACCGGACCGAAAATCTCCTCCTGCATGACTTTCATGTTCTTCGTTGTATCAACCAGCACGGTCGGTTCCACGAAATAGCCTTTGTTGCCCAGCTTCCGGCCCCCCACCACGGCCTTCGCTCCTTCAGAAAAGCCTGACTCTAGATAACCAAGTACTCGCCGTTGTTGCTCATCCGACACGAGGGGACCCATTTGGGTGGCGAGGTCCATACCCGGTCCCACCTTGATCTTCTTCGCGTCCTCGGCCACCCCCTCGACCACCTTGTCAAAAATGCCTTTTTCCACGAAGAGGCGGGATCCAGCGCAGCAGCACTGGCCCTGGTTGAAAAAGATCGCGCTCGATACTCCTGGAATGCTCGCCGCGATGTCGGCATCATTGCAGACGATGTTGGGTGATTTCCCTCCGAGCTCGAGCGACACTTTTTTTAGATTTCCGGTGGCTGCGCCAAGAATGAGCTTACCCACTTCGGTGGAGCCGGTAAAGGCGACCTTGTCCACGTCGGAATGCGCGGCCAGTGCCGCGCCGGCCGTTTCTCCGTAGCCGGGCACGATGTTGACCACCCCGTCGGGGAATCCCGCTTCACACACGAGCTCACCGAGTCGCAACGCTGAGAGCGGCGTCTGTTCCGCCGGTTTCAACACGATAGTGCAGCCTGCCGCCAAAGCCGGGCCCAGCTTCCAGGCCGCCATGAGCAGCGGAAAATTCCAGGGGATGATCTGCGCCACGACGCCCACTGGCTCGCGTAACGTATAGGCGAGATACTGGGCGCCCGGCGTATAGGGCACTGAAATGGGAATCGTGTTGCCCTCGATTTTTGTAGCCCATCCCGCCATGTAGCGGAAGTGGTCGACGGCCAGCGGTACATCCGCCACGCGGGCCACGCCGACTGGCTTTCCGTTATCGAGTGATTCCAGCTGGGCGAATTCTTCGAGATGCGCTTCGAGGAGGTCCGCGAGCTTCCAAATGAGCCGCCCACGTTCAGAGGCGGTGAGTTTGCGCCATGGGCCATTCTCAAATGCATTTCGCGCGGCAGTCACTGCACGGTCCACGTCGGCGTGAGTGCCTTCGGCGACATGGGCCAGCACTTCGCCCGTCGCGGGATTGTACGTCGGGAACGTCTTCCCCGAGGCGGCATCGATCCATCGGCCACCGATCAACATTTTCCGTGGCGCACTGACATAGGTGTGAACCTGTTCGTGCATCGGGATTTCAGCTGTTGAGGTATTCATGGCGTTCCTCCTTGGCAGATTCACGGAGCGACGGAGTCAGATGTATGGAATGGAGAGCAGAAGCGATCTCATTATACATGAATACATGAAGCGAAGATGCCATCGATGGTCTCTTCGATCAGCTTGGGGTAATTCTGTGCGACTGGTTGAGGGAATTGCATCCAGAAATCACTCCCAGACTTCCCAGGGGTTTACGGACACCGTTAGGGTGTCGTTAGAACAGGGGGAAGACCCATGGGTAATCGATCGAAATCGCAGCATGTCCGACTGACATGCACCTTCATCAAAGCCCATCGCCGAGAGGTCGATACGGTTATGATGTGCCGCCTCCTCGACGTGTCGCGTAGCGGGTTCTCTCACTGGGTACGGCCCCCCCACCTCACTCCTGACGCCCTATACGTTGTAACGCGGCTTTACCGTCCCACGACCGAACACCGTCTGGGGCAGGGACATCACGTATGTGCGCGCATGTGAAGGCTGGCTCTATCTGGCCGTCGTGATGGAATTGTACTCCCGCCGCATGATCGGCTGGGGTCCATCTGGTCATCAACCTCGAACTGCAGTCAGGCGTTTGCAGCCCGCACCTTAGGCATCGGCGTCCTCCTTGGTTGGTCACTTGCCCGCTAGGTAAACCGTCAGGCAATGCTGATGTCATGCGGAGTGCCGCACTTCAGGCAGTCAGACACCAATTGTAAGCGCTTCCAGGCTCATGCCTAGCCGAGAATAGGGGGTGTGCTCGCCCCTTGACAGCTATTTTCATAGGTGACCCAATTTGGAGTATAAGATCTAATGTTACCACCACGTATGTTTCCCAATGGGACCAGGGGAGAAAAAGCCAAGTTCGGGAAAAACCGAAAGTGCTGAAAAACAAAGCCTGTCTCGAATACGGCGCAGCCACGTGACATGGGTGGACCACGTTGCGCTTCGAACGCGGTGGGCTTAATGTCGATGTGGAAAACGTAACCGCGTTGCTCTGCGGTCGTTGCGGGATGAGGAGTGTGTCTGGCAAGGCGGCGTTCAAGATCGGCGAGGCAATCGGACGAGTATTCCGTACCGGCAGAGACCTCGACATGACCGGTATTTTCTTGCACAAGCTCGCCGGTTAAGCATTGGGGGGCCGGCACCTTCCATTCTTGTCGGTGATCATGCATGAATGTGGAATCTCGTATCTTACCCTGGCTGACTCCGTCTGGGGATTGTTGGCGTTATCGCTCACGGGCCGAGGGTTTCCCTCTAGAAATCATTTCTGATCTATTGAGGTTCCAAACGGGGCTCTGCACCGTGAGATCGTGGCTTCATATCTCGATCAGCGTGACCGAGACCACCCTATGCAAAGATGCGACAAACACCTGGCATGATTGGGCCATTGTGTGACCCTTAGAGTGAGTCGCCTAAGAGATAGTGGGGACATTTTCGTAACAGGTGCTAAACAGCCGCGAGAAGGACTCCGGTCGCCCTATGTCCATCAACAATCTGTGGAAGCTGGTGCTGCTGCTTGTGATTGGACTGAATGGGGTGGCGATTGTGCCTGCCGTTCTAGCCGACGCGCGCGGGGTTCGTGTGGAGGGCAAGAAACCGGCGGAGTTTGTTGCTGCGCAGACCGGGAAATCGTGGGCGGTGGTCATCGGTATCAATGAGTACGAGAAAGTTCAGCGGCTGACCTATGCCAAGGCCGATGCGGAATCCGTGGCAGACCTCTTGCGGCACCAAGGGTTTCAGGTCACGACGCTCTACGATCGCCAGGCGACCCGCACGGCCAT
>DKBD01000118.1 GCA_002451055.1 Nitrospira sp. UBA6909
GAACGGCTACCAACAGCCGGGACGAGACTAAGCCATCCACCGGCCGCTCCTCTCGTCTCGAATAGGCTGATATCATCATTGTCGCTTTCTGCGACAGAGATAAACTAACTCTCGTGGCAGGATTCAATTGAACGGGCCCTAAGGTTTCCACTTCACTCTCCCCTTTATGAATGTTCCAGCCTGTAAGGAGGTTGCTACAACTGATTGTGTTAACGGCCATCTCCTTGCAACGTATTCCATGATCTCGGACCCCGAGTCTTTGCGTTCAATATGTTTCAAGTCTCGATGTCTCGATGTTTCGATGGTATGACTTCGTCTCGATGTATGCCTGCCGCCTGATGTACTCCCTCTATTGGTATGTACTGTGAGGGTGGGGGTGCCAGTGCCTGTTTCCCGCGTAATTCCGCTACGCCATCTACAATTTGGTGTTTCCCTCTCAACGATGTTCCATAAACACCGCACTGTTTCAGTAGGACTCTTCCAGATTTTAGAACCCGATTCCGGGGGAATGTAGTCTTCCGCCACAGTGCTCGCATTCACTGCTGTAGCAAGAATCCCCCGCCGCTTTCGCCCATTCTTCAGAGCCAGAAGAATCTGAGTGATCTTGCGCCCTTCGAGCGTCAGCCGGACCAAGAAAATAAGGTGTCTTCTTTGCACAGTTGCCAGGAGGTGGAGTGTGACAAGGGGGAAAGCCGTGTGTGCCTTATCGCTATCACCAACCACTGTTCGAGAGCGAGTTGCCAAGATGCCTGATTCACTTGCGTACAACCTGTGGCGAGTCTCCATGAGAATCATGAGCGTGATCCTCGCGATACTTGTTTGTCCATCGGGGCCAGGTCTCACATGGGCCGAAGACTTTTCTGAACAGGTGGACTGGCGCAAGCGAGTGGTGTTGCGCGCCGGGCAGGAAGTGCAGGGGGATTACTTTGCCTTCGGCCCGCATGTGGAGATTTCAGGGACCGTGCACGGCGATGTCTATGTAGCAGGCGCTGAAGTACTGGTGGATGGAGTCGTGGACGGGGATCTGATCGTAGCGGGCGGGGATGTGACGTTATCGGGCGTGGTGACTCAGGATGTAAGGATAGCTGGCGGGAATGTCTCTCTAAGCGGGATGATCAAGAGGAACGTCACACTCGCCGGAGGAGATGTGCATGTGACTGAGTCGGCGCATGTCACAGGCAATGTTCTGGCCGCTGCGGCCAATCTCATGATGCGAGGACCAATCGATGGTGAGGTGAGGGCCGCCGCTGGAAATATGACGTTGTCGAACGAGGTTGTCGGGGATCTCATGGTCGCGGCGGCAGTCATTCGTCTCACGTCCAGGGCTTCCGTCGGGAAGAATTTTAGATACTGGAGCGACGATGAGGCGTCAATCGATGAAGGGGCGATAGTGTCAGGCGCCGTGACACGGCATCCCATCCCGGAAGTCTTCAAGGGAAAGGAGGTCAAACGGGGCGTTGCAGGAATGAAGATCGTTGCCGGCGTAGTCAGCTTCGCCTCAACCTTGTTGCTGGGCCTGCTGTTGCTGCGGATCTACCCAGTGTTTACGCCGAGAGTCGCGAGGACGATTCAGGAACAGCCATGGCTCGCGCTCGGAGTGGGCGGAGTGTTGTTGCTCGGCGTTCCGTTGATCATTCTCTTCTGCATGGTCTCGGTGCTGGGAATCCCGATTGGGCTGATGCTCGGCGCGATGTATCTTGTGACTCTGTACGTGGGGCGCGTGTTCGTCATGCTGTGGCTTGGACAATGGCTTCTGAGATTGGTGTCGGGCCCATCTTCACCTGCATGGGCCTTCGTGACGGGGCTCGTTGTGTATTTCATTGTTTCGGTCGTCCCGTTTATCGGAGGGCTGATCACGGTTGCGACCATCGTAGTAGGTTTCGGAGCATTGTTACTGGCGAAAACGGAGCTCGTGGTGAGGTTGCGGGAGCAACAGATGGTGTAGCCCGGTTTCCCCTGGTCAGTTTCCCAAAAAAAGATCAACGCTGCGTATTTGGATTGTCTTAGGGGAGAGACCTCCGTAGATTAGAACGGTCGGGAGGTATTGCGATGACTGACGGACAACTTCTTAAGTTGGCAGGGGCCGAGCATACCCTCGTCGCCTATTTCTCCATGGAAATCGGGCTGGACCTTGGCATGCCGACCTATGCGGGCGGGCTTGGCGTGCTGGCGGGAGATACCGTTCGATCTGCCGCCGACATGGAGATTCCCATGGTGGCGGTGACCTTGTTGCACCGGCGCGGGTATTTTTATCAGCGGCTGGATGAACGTGGCGTGCAGCACGAAGAGCCTGTGGCATGGCCGATCAATGATTTCTGCAATCCTGTGAACCAACACGTGACGGTCGAGATTGAGAACCGGATAGTGAACGTCGGAGCCTGGCAGGTTCGAGTGAGGGGTGAGTCCGGGGGCGAGGTGCCCGTCTACCTGCTGGACACGGACCTCCCAGAGAATCAGCCCTGGGATCGGACCTTGACCGATATGCTCTACGGCGGCGACGACTACTATAGACTCTGTCAGGAAGTCGTGCTGGGAGTCGGTGGCTATCGCATGCTGCGGGCGCTCGGCTACGGGGGGCTCCGTCGGTTCCATATGAACGAAGGGCACGCGGCATTGCTGGTGCTTGCGTTGCTGGAAGAAAAGCTGGCTTCCCGCGCTCACGAGCAGACGGTCCCCGCCGATCTCATCGAAGCCGTCCGGGAGCAATGCGTCTTTACGACGCATACCCCGGTGCCTGCGGGTCACGACCAGTTTCCCTCCGACCTTGGGCACCGCGTGCTCGGCGACCAGCGCTGTTCGTGGCTCAAAGCCTGTGATCATAAGCACGGTTTGAACATGACGCAGTTGGCGTTGCGCGGCTCGCGGTTCGTCAACGGGGTCGCCATGAAACANNTGGCGGCGCGATCATCTCTCGCTTCGATATGCGATCGGCATTCCTGGCCAGGAAATATGGGACGCGCACATCACCGCGAAGCGGGCCTTGGTCGATTATCTGAATCGGGAGACGAATGCCGGATTCGATCGTGACGTGTTGACGATCGGGTACGCCAGGCGGGCGGCGGCTTACAAGCGAGGAACCTTGATCTTTTACGACATCGAGCGGCTGGCCAAGATTGCCGAACACATCGGAGCGATCCAAATCGTCTTCGGCGGTAAGGCCCATCCGCGCGACCAGGATGGGAAAGACATGATTCGCCGAATCTACGAGTTTCGTGATGCCCTGCGGGGGAGGATTCGGGTGGCCTATCTGAGCAATTATGACATGACGCTCGCAAAGCTCGTCTGTGCCGGAGTGGACGTGTGGCTCAACACGCCGCTTCCTCCGAGGGAAGCCTCAGGGACAAGCGGTATGAAGGCGGCGGTCAATGGAGTGCCCAGCCTCAGCGTGCTCGACGGGTGGTGGATCGAAGGGCATGTCGAAGATGTGACCGGCTGGTCGATCGGTGACCGGGTGGAGGCGTGCATGGAGCCGGATGGAGCCATGGACGCCTGTCATGCGGCGGAACTCTACCGCAAGCTCGAAGAGAAGATCGTCCCCTGTTTCTATCAAGACCGAGCGCGGTTCATTGAGATCATGCGTCATGCGATCGCGCTGAACGGCGGCTTCTTCAATACCCAACGTATGGTGGCGCAGTACCTCCACAATGCCTATCGGTTGACCGGTGAATATATCCGTCGTGGGTAAAGACAACGAAGGCTCCAGGCGGAGGCTGATGGCGGAACCGTTATGAGTGGGTCAGATTCGGCTTCTGGGGGCGGCTCGATTCTGACGATCAATGGAGGATCGTCGACGCTGAAGTTCGCGCTCTTTCGCGCGGGAGAAACTCCCGTCCGCGAGTTGTCGGGGTTGATCGACCGAATCGGATCGTCGTCCGACACAGTCATGTCGGTACAAACTGGTGCCGGCGACACGGATCGTCGAATAGTTAAAGCTCCTGATCACGCAGCCTGCCTCGAGCCAGTCATGGATTGCGTCGAAGACAGGCTTGCGCGAGCGCCGTTGGTGGCGATCGGGCATCGTGTCGTGCATGGCGGCAGGGAGTATCGTAAGCCGCAACGAGTGACGCCGGCCGTGATGGAAGAACTGCTGCGGCTAAGTCCGTACGATCCGGAACACCTTCCGGCCGAGATCGCGTTGATCAAGGAATGTACGCGGCGATATCCTTATCTTCTACAAGTGGCCTGCTTCGACACGGCCTTTCACCGCGACATGCCCGTCGTTGCTCGCCTTCTCCCGATCCCGAGACGGTATGAGAAGCTGGGGCTTCAACGATACGGGTTTCACGGGCTGTCGTACGCCTTTCTCATGAAAGAACTGGATCGCGTTGGCAGGCAAGGCGA
This sequence comes from Nitrospira sp. UBA6909, assembly GCA_002451055.1. Taxonomy (GTDB): domain Bacteria; phylum Nitrospirota; class Nitrospiria; order Nitrospirales; family Nitrospiraceae; genus Nitrospira_D. Next base: position 4,342 of record DKBD01000118.1, read on the forward strand.
AGCGAGGGGACGCGTGATTCTTGCCCATTTGGGGAATGGTGTGAGCATGGCGGCGGTCACAGATGGAAAGTCGGTCGATACGACGATGGGATTCACCCCGACATCCGGCCTGCCGATGAGCCGCCGATCGGGCGATCTCGACCCCGGGCTCGTCTCCTATCTGGCGCGGACGGAGGGCATGAGCGTGGATCGGTTTCACCGGATGGTCAACAGCGAATCGGGCTTGCTCGGCGTCTCGGAGCGCAGCTCGGATATGCGCGACCTCCTCAAGGAAGAACAGCATGACCCGAAGGTGGCTGAGGCGGTTTCGCTGTTTTGTTATCAGGCGAAAAAGGCCATCGGATCATTGGCTGCGGTCTTAGGGGGATTGGATACGCTGGTCTTCAGCGCGGGCATCGGGGAGCACTCGCCGGTCGTCCGCGCGCGAATCTGCGACGGCTTGGAATTCCTCGGCATCATCATCGATCCCGCGCGCAACAAGGCGGATGCTTCGGTGATATCCAAACAGGGAAGCCCTGTGACGGTTCGTGTGATTCATACGGACGAAGAACGTGAGATTGCGGAAGCGGTCGTTCAGTTGCTTGGAATTAACCATACAGCCCAGTGAGGAGTCATGGCACAAGAGACCAAGACATCATTGAGTCCGGACCTCTTGAGGAGGATGGATGCCTATTGGCGTGCAGCCAACTATCTGTCCGTCGGTCAGATCTACCTCTTTGACAATCCTTTTTTGAAGAAGTCGCTCACGCGGGCTCACATCAAGCCGCGGCTGCTCGGCCATTGGGGGACGACGCCGGGATTGAACTTCATCTATGTGCACCTGAACCGCATCATCAAGGAACACGATCTCAACATGATCTATATCACCGGGCCAGGCCACGGCGGTCCGGGGCTCGTTGCAAACGCCTATCTCGAGGGTACCTACACGGAAGTCTATACGAATATCTCGCAGGATGAGCGNNCTAGGGTATGCGCTTTCACATGCCTACGGGGCCGTTTTCGACAATCCCGACTTGATTGCGGCCTGTGTGATCGGTGACGGCGAAGCGGAGACCGGTCCGCTCGCGACAAGCTGGCACTCCAACAAGTTTCTCAATCCGGTCACCGACGGCGTCGTCCTGCCTATTCTCCACCTGAACGGCTACAAGATTGCGAATCCGACCGTGCTGGCTCGAATCAGTCACGACGAGCTGGATCACTTGATGCGCGGGTACGGATATACCCCCCATTTCGTGGAGGGCAGTGACCCGCACACGATGCATCAGCTCATGGCGTCCACGCTCGATATCTGTCGCGATGAAATCCGCCGTATCCAGACCGAGGCACGGAAGAACGGTATGGGGGAGCGGCCACTCTGGCCCATGATCGTCCTCCGGACCCCGAAAGGCTGGACCTGTCCGCCAGAGATCGACGGCAAGAGGACGGAAGATTACTGGCGATCCCATCAAGTCCCGATGGGCGACATGGACACAGAGGCACATATCAAGATCCTTGAACAATGGATGAAGAGCTACAAACCTCAGGAGCTCTTCGACGAAACGGGAGTCTTCAAACGGGAACTGGCGGATCTCGCGCCCCAAGGAGACCGTCGCATGAGCGCGAATCCCCACGCGAACGGCGGTCTGCTCCTCAAAGATCTGCGACTACCTGATTTCCGCGAGTATGCCGTCAAGATTCCGGGACCCGGCGTCCTCGAAGCGGAATCCACTCGCGTGATGGGGGCCTTCTTGCGGGATACGATGAAGCTGAATCTCGCGAGTCGGAATTTCCGCCTCTTCAGTCCGGACGAAAACAACTCCAATCGCTGGCAGGATGTCTTGGAAGTCACCAACCGGGCTTGGATGGCGGACCGGCTTTCGTACGACGATCATCTCGCGCCGGACGGGAGAGTCATGGAGATGCTCAGCGAACACCAGTGCCAGGGGTGGCTGGAGGGGTATCTCCTGACCGGCCGGCACGGTTTCTTCTCCTGCTACGAAGCCTTCATTCACATCATCGATTCGATGTTCAATCAACATGCCAAATGGCTCAAGGTCTCTAACCACATCCCGTGGCGACGACCGATCGCTTCGTTGAATTATCTTCTGAGTTCCCACGTCTGGCGGCAGGACCACAATGGATTCAGCCATCAAGATCCCGGTTTTATCGACCATGTGGTCAACAAGAAAGCCGAGGTGATCCGCGTCTATCTCCCGCCCGACGCCAATACCTTGCTATGGGTAACGGACCACTGTCTTCGCAGTCGGAATCATGTCAACGTTATCGTGGCGGGAAAGCAGCGGGCCCTGCAGTGGCTCACGATGGAGGAAGCCATCATCCATTGCACGGCCGGCATCGGCATCTGGGAATGGGCCAGCAACGACCAGGACAGCGAACCGGACGTGGTGATGGCCTGCTGCGGCGATGTGCCGACGATGGAAACGTTGGCGGCCGTGTCTCTGCTGCGCGAACATCTGCCGGACGTCAAAGTGCGCGTCGTCAACGTGGTGGACTTGATGAAGCTGCAACCGCCCACGGAGCATCCCAATGGGCTATCCGACAGAGATTTCGACAGTCTGTTCACGACGGACAAGCCGATCATCTTCGCGTTCCACGGCTATCCCTGGCTGATCCACCGGCTGACCTACCGGCGGACCAATCACAAGAACTTGCACGTGCGCGGGTATAAGGAAGAAGGCACGACCACGACGCCGTTCGATATGGCGGTGATGAACGATCTCGACCGCTTCCATCTGGTCGCCGATATCATCGATCGGATACCTCTGCGCGGTTCCCGCGCCGACTATGCGAA
>DKBD01000221.1 GCA_002451055.1 Nitrospira sp. UBA6909
AGACCTTCGACATCCACGGCGGAGGGATGGATCTCATCTTTCCGCACCACGAAAACGAAATCGCCCAATCCTGCGGCGCAACGGGCAAAGAATTCGCGCGCTATTGGGTGCACAACGGCTTCGTCCAGATCAATCAAGAGAAGATGTCGAAGTCGCTTGGCAATTTCTTCACCATCCGGGAGATTTTCGAAAAATCAGAATGGCCGGAAGCCGTCACAGGAGAGATGCTTCGGTACTTTCTGCTGTCCACGCACTATCATGGGCCGTTGGACTTCTCGGACCAAGCCATCAAAGAAGCCAAGAATGCCTTGAATGCGTTCTATGACCTCTTCAATCGATTGAACGAGCCGGACGGATCCGGTAGAGACGATGGCGGCACTCTCACGGCGGCGATCGGGCAGGCCAGAATATCGTTCGTTCAAGCGATGAATGACGACATGAACACCCCCGCCGCAATTGCGGCCTTGCAGGGATTGCGCAGCGATGTGAATAAGATCCTCGACAAGGGCCTATCAACGGAATGGCGCCAAAGAGCCAGACAAGAATTTCGCTCGCTCGGGGCTGTGTTAGGGTTGTTTCAAATGGATCGGTGGGAGTTCAACGTCCGTGTGGAACCACAGCCTGCTAGCAATACCGTTACCAATTCTCCTCCGACAGTCACGGTAGCCGGTCGGCCTACAGAAACACAGATTGAGGCCAAACTGCACGAGCGGAGCGAAGCCAAGAAACGAAAAGACTACAAGCGCGCCGATGAAATCCGGGAGGAACTCAAATCACTGGGGATCACGATCGAGGATAAACCAGATGGCACCAGCCGGTGGAAGCGCTGATCGGGGGGATATCCTTTACGGATTGCACGCAGTTCGAGAGGCCCTCAAGGCAGGTGCTCGCCCGATCCAACGCGTCGTGGTCTTAAGGACTGATCGGCAATTCCATGACGTGGTGCGAGCAGCCAAGTCAAAACACATTCCGGTCCACGTTGAACCGCCTGCGGCATTTGATCGGCTCGTTCCTCACGGCAAGCATCAGGGCGTGATCGCCTTCATCGCCGAGAAATCATACAGTTCGACGGACGAGATTCTCAAACGCGCGCTTGTGCGGGGCGAGCCGCCTTTTGTCATCATTCTCGACGGCGTCGAGGATCCCCATAATCTGGGTGCCGTGCTGAGGACTGCCGAGGCGGCGGGAGTTCATGGAGTCTTCATCCCTGAGCGACGAGCGGTTGGATTGACGTCGGTGGTGGCAAAGGTCTCGGCCGGCGCAATCGACCATATTCCGGTCGGTCGGGTCGGGAACCTGACCCAGCTCATTGCTGAACTCAAAGCACGAGGGCTATGGGTTTATGGGGTCGAGCCATCAGCGCCGGATGGTTACACGACCATCGATATGACGGGACCCGTTGCTCTGGTGCTAGGGGGAGAAGGCGAAGGGATCAGGCCGGGTGTCCTGAAAGCGTGTGACGGCCGCATCCGCATCCCAATGAAGGGAAAAGTTGAATCCCTGAACGTGTCAGCTGCCGTTGCAGTTGTACTCTATGAGGCGGTAAGGCAACGAGGAGAGCAAAAATTGACTTCACGACCTACCGAATCTTGAGGCTGCCGACTTGGATCGCTGTCTTCAGCAGCTGAGCGGTATTCGATACGCGCATTTTCTTCATCATATTTGCCCGGTGAGCTTCGACGGTCTTCACGCTGATCTTCAGCCGATGACCGATTTCTTTGTTCTTGAAACCGGCCCAAATCAATTCCAGGATCTCCTGCTCACGGGAGGTCAACGATTCCGGCCGCTTCGCGCGTGGTGGCGGCTCAGAGCCTACAAGAGATTTTCTGACCCTGGGTTTACCAACGACTTTCGGCATGATGATCGGTTCTCCTTTGATTGGCAGGTATTTCGGGTATACTGGCAGGCGGAGCTCCCGACCGAACCCGCTGCAAACGCAAAGGATTATAGAGAAAATCGCCAAGGAAAGTAAATCGAGGCTGTTCAGCCCTAGCAGGGTTACCAATGTCGGTAAAACGATTGCCTCCATGATGGCGAAGGCAATTTCGTCTCCAGCGTATGGATGAAACCCACGGCATGCTCCCATCGTACCTGATCGCCGGATTATTTGGGGCACTCGTCGGCAGCTTCCTCAACGTGTGTATCTACCGGCTGCCCCGGCGTGAGTCAATCGTGTGGCCCGGTTCACATTGTCCAGCCTGCTCCCAGCCGATTGCCTGGTATGACAACATTCCAATGGTGAGTTACCTCCTTCTTGCCGGCCGCTGCCGGTACTGCAAGGCCCCTATCTCGTGGCGATACCCGGCAGTGGAGGCGCTCAATGCCATAGGTTATGTCGGCTTGCTCTGGTTCTTCGGGATGAGCTGGGTCACGGTTGCATACGGGCTGCTCTATTCGGCCCTGNNTTGGGTTGCTCGTCGGCGGGGGGGTACTCTGGTTGATGGCCTGGATCAGTCCCTATCTCTTTGGGAAAGAAGGCATGGGTGGTGGAGATATCAAGCTCCTGGCCATGATCGGGGCGTTTCTCGGCTGGAAACCAGCACTGATGACAATCATGGTGGGATCCCTCCTGGGCTCGATGGTGGGAATTACCCTTATTGCAGCCCGGGTGATCAAGCGGGAAGAATATATTCCATTCGGGCCATTTTTGGTCTGTGGCGCATTGGTCGCACTCTTTTTCGGACAACCGATCCTTGCCTGGTACCAGGGATTGTTCTTCCAGTAACGAGACGTCGGCCATCGGCAGCGTCCTGACAATCCACTCCCCGCACTGTATCTCTTCCTCGCACGACTGTATCTGACCGAGCTGGAAGCATCTGGTTGCGATTCC
>DKBD01000119.1 GCA_002451055.1 Nitrospira sp. UBA6909
GTTCAAATCCCCTGCCCTCCACCAAACCTCGCTTGCGCGTTCCGGCGGCTAATCAGGCGAAGCCTCTCTTCATGACGCCGCCGGATAGACCCCTCCAGTAGACTTTCTCTTTTATACACCGCACTTCGTGCGTACCGGCGCCTCTTCAAGCGCAGCTTCTCTTCTATTAATGCCGCCGAATAAACACCATCAATAGACTTTTCCTTTCATAACTCGCTCGCTCGTTCCGCCGCATTCGATCACATCGCGGTGGAGAGGATNNATCAGTTGTCCAAGCAACAAATCGCTGTCGCAGTCGAGGGCTCCTGTTCTCTTGGAAAGTCGGTAGCGCAGGATGCCAGGGTCCTCGACCAGCTTACTCGTCGTCGGAATGACAATCGTGGATGGATAGCAGGCCTCATTCACCAGGTTGGATTGCACGACCAGGGCAGGACGAAGCTTTCCCGGCTCGGTCTTGACCCGTGGGTTGAAGTCAACGACGTAGAGATGCCCGCGCTTGATGTGCATCTACGCATCCGCCGCATCGCGACCGACGGCTGCCTGAGCAAGTTCGCGATGTTCCCGTTTGTCGGCAGCCGCGCATCGGCGAACCGATTCTTTGATCTCTTCTCGTAACCGCTGCTCAGCGGTATGCTGCTCAAGCGTTTTCAAGGCCGCGCGCAGGACATCTGCCTTGGTGGGGATACGCAATTCTTTCCGTAACCGCTCAATCTGTTGCTCCTCTTTTTTGGATACAGCAATAGCTCCCATTCTGTAGCTGCTAATGCCATGTAAAAAATGGACGAGGTCACTTCTATCAACCGCCAATAATCGCATTTACAATAGCTGACATCCGATACAGGCGAGGGGCGAAACAATGGGCTGGCGCAACGTGTGTCAGCTTTCTTTCCCCATTCTGCAGCCTCTCTTCTCCTCTCTTCTATTGACGCTGCCGGATAAACCCCTCCAGTCGACTTTCCCTTCCCTAAACGCACTTCGTGTGAGCCGCGCGCTCTTCATCACCTTATCGTCATGATTGCCCGCGGATAAAGATCTTGCGTCTAGTATCATTCCCTGTCTCCAAGAAACGATTGACTCATCACGAATCAGAAAATCGCAAGCCATTCTCACGAATTTATGAGGCGGCAATCCGCCTTTCGCTGCCAACCTTCCCGTGGCCTCTCGGTGTGTCGGCCTGCCCAGACTCCACAGATTTTGCCTGCTACGTAGTTTAACCAGCTAGACACTTATTTTTCCCCTGTGCCATAGTCCTCTCGCTTCTTTGTCGAGGCTCTGTCTACGGAGCAGATGGTACGGTGTCTCACTGTTAAGAGGCGTTATGCACCATCAATCAAGCAAAAGCATCCAGTTGCGACACCTTTTCAACGCAGGGGGTTCCATGAAAGCACTCGCCAGCATTCTAGTGATTGGAGCCCTGTGCCTGATCAGCCTCTCACCCGCCCATGCGGTCCCCTTCTCGTCTTTCACGGCGACGCTCGACGGGGCGAGCATTAACCCTCCCACTGCGTCAGCGGGGACAGGTAGTGCCTCTGCCGTCTTTGATTACGCTGCCCATACACTCACCTTTAACGTGACATTCGCTGGCCTGAGTTCGAACACGACAAGTGCAACGCTTCACTGCTGTACCACACCGCCCACCAATGTCGGGATAGCGATGCCGCCGCTCATAGGGTTTCCCCTGGGCGTAACAAGCGGTACGTACTCTCGCACGTTCGATACAACGATGGCGACGACCTACACCTCAAATTTCCTTATCCTTAATGGGGGGACTGTTGCAGGGGCAGAAGCAGCACTCCTCGCAGGTTTCCTTGCCGGACAGTCCTATCTCAACATTCATACGGCGAACTATCCTGGGGGAGAGATCCGGGGTTTCTTCACCCCAACGCCAGTGCCGGAGCCGGGATCGTTTGGACTACTTATACTTGGCATGAGTGCATTTGCGGTGGCAGTCGGAAGACGATCACTCTAGGCCCGAAGGGGCATATGCCTCAGGGTCAGGGTGCGCCTTCGAGAAGTCGTGGGGTCTATTACTCGCCTATCCGCACCTAATCGAGTCAGCAGACAAATCGTCGGTGGCAATAAATCAGGTGGCGGGCGCCTCCACCAAACCTCGCTCGTGCATCCCGTGCGCCCTTTGTCGCCTTCTCGTCATGATTGCGCGCGGATAAAGCCCGCTCGTACATTTCCACCTACTCGTACCGGCGACTCACCAATCGAAGCCTCTCTTCATTACGCCACCGGATAAGCGCCTTTCGTGATCTTCAAACTGCGCGTCCCGTACAGAGGTCGATGTCATTGTTGCAGATCTTCACCCACCACTGGTTGTAACGATCCAGGTCCGTGAACGAGAACTTGATGACGGTTTGACCGCCTGGAAGTTTTCCCGGGTTGATGCGGCGCTGGATATCCGACATCAGGAGCTGCACGTCGAGCTCCTTGTCCGTCATCTGTCCACGGGCCCAGCACATCCCCCACTCGGCCGTTTTGAGGACGATGGGATAGAGCTCGCGACCGGCTTCAGTCAAAGGAACAAAGTTGTCCAATTCAAGGATGATTTCGGCTATCGTAACGAATGGGCATCCGTGATAAAAACCCCTACTCTCTCGCCCCCCAGAGCCGAACAACATGGAACCTACCTGACGGTCGCCGATTTGGGAGGAAGGGCATCGAATTCAGTTCGCTAGGAAGCTGATGCGGCTCAGCGAGGCGACCATCGGGCAAGATCGCTCCTCCCGGTAGACGCAGCCTCGACTCATGGGCATAATTTACAGGCTTTCTTGTGCGACGTTCATGACGGAGAAGGAGGAGGCAGGCAACGTTCTCCGCATATCACCCAATCAAACCTAGAGGAGTCTTTCTATGAATCCAAATCAAGCGCTATGGGAAAAAGGAGACTTCACTCGGATCGCAGAAAGCATGCGAGAGAGTGGAGAGACGCTGGTCAAAGATTTTGCAATCACGAGCGGCCTGAAGGTCTTGGATCTCGGTTGCGGNNCAGTCGGGCCTCACGAACTGCCGGTTTCAGGAAGGTGACGCCTGTGATTTGCGCGAGCTGAGCGATGAGACGTTTGACCTCGTCGTGACGATCTTCGGCGCGATGTTCGCGCCGAAGCCGTTTGAAGTGGCGAAGGAGATGGTGCGGGTGACAAAACCAGGCGGCCGCATCATTATGGGGAACTGGATTCCCAATGACCCCACGCTCGTGGCGCAGATTTTACGGATCAGTTCCAGCTATACGCCGCCTCCGCCGGAGGGCTTCGTCAGTCCGATGACGTGGGGGATGGAACCTACGGTAATCGATCGATTTACCCAAGCCGGTGTGGAGGCCGACAAGATCTCGTTCACACGAGACACCTTTACGTTCAACATTCCCACCCCACCATCGGAGTTCGTGACCTTGTTCAGAACATACTACGGGCCGACGATGAATGCGTTCGACNNGGGCGAGCCGGCGACCTACAGCAAGAGCTTGAAACGCTCTTCGAGAGCCAGAACCAAAGCACACGCAAGGATGTCACCTCTATTCCTGCGACCTTCTTGCGTGTAACGGTTGAACGTTGATACAGCGGACGAGGATGATCTTGATCCNNGATTCATTGGCCACGGCGATTAGTTCTCCGAGCAGCAAATTGCTGTCGCAGTCGAGGACTCCCGTTCCCTTTGGGCCTATGCATGAGTCTCAACAGTCGTAGCCTATGGCAATTTTCTATATCAGGAGTGACGAGGGATGCTGGGGAGCCAGACGACACTGTCTGTAAAATCCATCGTTGAATACTGGGTAACGAATCGGTGGAGTCGACGGATGAGATCAGACATGGCAAGTTCTTTGGAAAGAATAATGCCAGCATGGGAGCGCCCGGTGTCGTGCCATTGCCTGGCAAGTAGAAGGAAGTCTTTATGGTTGAAGGTGAAAATGGCTCGTCNNCGCATCGCGTGTCGTGACACAGTCAATCCCACGGGCTTGCAGCACAGCGGCCACGGTCAGGGGGATATGCTCATCCAGGTAGAATTTCATTCAAGAAGGCCGATGAGGAAACAGCGGGGATTATGGGCGTGAATCAACTTCTGGGGCTGACAGATGCTCGGCAATTTCTTGGTCAATGGCTTCACGATTGTCGTAGTAATAGGACAGCGCATCGTAAATGGAAGCTAGACTGATATGAGGATAGTGCGTGAGCAGTTCTTCCGGAGTCTGTCCATGGTGCAGAATTGAAATCACAATGGTTCGTACGGTGATGCGCGTCCCGTCGATACGCGGACTTCCACCACAGACTCTTGAATCGGTTGTGATATGCGGATGGACAACTGTCGGCATGTTTTGAGTCTACCCCATGGGAACGTGCCTTCGCAAGAAATAGTGGGCGGCAAGACATGCTGTCGTACTCGTTCACCAGGTTGGATGCAAACCACCACAGGGCGAAGCTTTCCCGGCTTGGTCTTGACCCGTGGATTAAAGTCGACGACGTAGAGGTGTCCACGCTTGATGTGCATCTACGCATCCGCGGCATCGCGACCGACGGCAGCCTGGGCGAGTTCCTGATGCTCCCGCCTATCGGCAGCGGCGCATCGGCGGACCGATTCCCTGATCTCTTCCCGCAACCGCTCAATCTGCTGCCCTTCTTTCTTCGATACGGCAATGGCTCCCATGATAAATCTCCACATGCTCTCAATTATCACACTCATAGTCGACAGACGAATCGGTGTCAATCGATCAATGATCATGGATGCGCGGTGGGAGTTAAGTTGCTGAGAGCAGGGATTCTGACGGCATATTGCGCGGAAAAGGCAACGACCCGCCATTGAGCCTTGCGTTATTTCAAACAAAGTGAGAAATCTTCAGCCTGGGGATGCCAAACAGACTTCTCCCCTTGGTCGCCATGACACACAACAAGAAGCTATTTCTTCTCCTGCAGAACCGAACCTATTTCTTCTTCGGCAGCACTACTTCAAAATCATGTGCGGTGGCGCGGTCCTGTTTCGCTCCGGTGGCGGACAGGAACTTGGAGAGCCACGACGACTTCATCTTGATGCCGCCCCTGGGGCCGTCTCGTCGGGCGGCATCAAGATGAAGTCGTCGTGGCTCTCCAAGTTCCTGTCCGCCACCGGAGCGAAACAGGACCGCGCCCCCGCACAT
>DKBD01000264.1 GCA_002451055.1 Nitrospira sp. UBA6909
GGCGGCGGCTACTTCAAGATCATCAACCAGAGCCTGCCGGTCGCTTTGTCGACGTTGGGCTATACGGATGAGCAAGTGCAGGACATCGTGCGCTACTGTGTCGGCGCGCAGACGCTCAAACAGGCGCCGTTCATCAATCACGAGTCTTTGGGCCTCAAAGGGTTCGATGACGCGGTGCTGGCTCGTTTGGAAAAAAGTCTGGCTCAGGCCTTTGAAATCCAGTTCGCCTTCAACAAATTCGTTCTGGGGGAATCCTTTTGCGTGGAGCAGCTTGGACTGACCGAAGCGCAATTGAACGAACCCAACTTCAATCTGCTCAAGGCGCTGGGCTTCACCCAGGAAGAAATCGTCGCCGCCAACGATTTTTGCTGCGGCACGATGACCGTGGAAGGAGCGCCGCATCTGAAAGCCGAGCATCTTCCGGTCTTCGACTGCGCCAACCGTTGCGGTCGAATCGGACGCCGCTCGATCGCCGTCGACGCCCACATCCGTATGATGGCCGCGGCGCAGCCGTTCATCAGCGGCGCGATCAGCAAGACCATCAATATGCCGGCCGAAGCCACGGTCGAAGACGTCAAGAACGCCTATTTGTTTTCCTGGAAGAGCATGGTCAAAGCGGTGGCGCTCTACCGCGATGGGTCGAAGCTCAGCCAGCCGTTAAGCGCCTCGACCGATAATGGAAAGGCAGCCGAGGCCGAGAGCAATGTCGTGACGGTGGCGGAGAAAGTCGCCGAACGTGTGCTCGTTCGATACCTTGCCAAACGGCGGCCATTGCCGACCAGGCGGAACGGGTATACCCAGAAAGCGATCGTCGGTGGGCACAAGCTGTATCTCCGCACCGGCGAATATGAGGATGGAACGGTCGGAGAAATCTTCCTGGACATGCACAAGGAAGGAGCGGCCTTCCGAAGCCTCATGAATTGCTTCGCGATCGCCATTTCTCTCGGCCTGCAGCATGGCGTGCCGCTGGAGGAATTCGTCGACGCATTCGTCTTTACCAGATTTGAGCCCAATGGGCCGGTGAAATTGAACGACCGCATCAAGATGTCGACCTCCATCATCGATTATATTTTCCGCGAATTGGCGGTCACCTATTTGGATCGGTACGATCTGGCGCAGGTCAAGGAAGAGGACTTGCGGATGGATTCGATGAAGAAAGACGATATGGATCCCGAGTGCGTCGATGAGGAAGCGGATCTCGATGCCCTGGCCAAGTCGGCCGTCATTACGGAACATCTGCCGATCCGCCGAAACGGGGGGAAGGACCACGGCCATGGGAACGGGTACGGTGTCGCCCGGCAAGTCGAACTCATGCGCGAGACGCTCACGCTCACCCAAGTGCAAAGCGCCAAGGTGAAGGGGTACGAGGGCGATCCGTGCCCCGAGTGCAAACAGTTCACGCTGGTGCGCAACGGCACCTGCCTCAAGTGCGTCAGCTGCGGCGCCACGAGCGGGTGCTCGTAGTGTAGAGATGGCTCCGCGTGATTGGACAGACCCTGCCGGTTTGTAGTGTGGTTTGGTGATGTGCGCCTGCGCGGCCGTGAACCGCGCAGGCTGGCCCTCCGATAAGTTTTCTTCTCAATTGACTATTGAGTGCGGTTTCATGCGTCGTATGCAATGACTGTCCGGTGTCGCATTGCACGAGGCACTGTGCACCAACGCTGTGGGTAAAAACCTGGTTTGATCGACTGGCCTTGTGTTCACCTGTCTTGGCGACAATCGACCAGAGTCGTAGCGTGGTTTCGCAATCGAAATCAAAGACAGCTTCGGTATCTCTTCTGATACAAGTCTGTAGAGTCCGTGACGTCCGCTATCACGTATTTCATGGAGGTATCGAGAGCAGAGCTCTTCACCAATCACGAGAGTAAGAGTAATGTCCCGCCATTCTGGTCACACCTCCCACGTTGGCATCCAGCTTGCTTTCTCTTTCCGACTCAAGCCCACTCAACACGAGCGGAGGAATGGGGATGATCTTGCCGACACACGCGATTCAGATAAAACCAGGAGCTGCGGGACGGCTCGTTGTGCTCCTGCCATACTCCGCAGAGCGCCTGGCAAAGATCAAAACCATTCGTGGCCGCCGCTGGCATCAGGGTGAGAAGTGCTGGACCGTTCCGCATACCGACAACATGCTGGAGCACGTGCTGGCACTCTTTTCAGGGGAGCGGATTGAGATCGATCCGTCGCTTCGTCCAGCGAAGGCGCCCCGCTATCGGGAGCCACCACATGAACCACAGAGTCTTCAGACGGCGCCACACATCCCCGCGCTCCTGGACCAGGTCCGCCAAGCCATTCGCACCAGGCATTTCAGTCCTCGAACCGAGGATGCGTATGTTGGCTGGATCAGGCGATTCCTCACTTCTCATCACACCCATCATCCAACAAAGCTGGGCGAAGCGGAGATCGGCCACTTCCTATCAAGTCTGGCAAGTGACGCGCACGTCAGTGCCTCGACCCAGAATCAGGCATTGAATGCCCTGTTGTTTCTGTAGCGTGAGGTCTTGGGCAAGGACATCGGGTACCTGAACGGCGTGGTCCGCGCCAAAAAGCCAAGACGGTTGCCCGTGGTGCTGACACGAGAAGAAGTCAAATGCGTGCTCAGCGGCTTGAGCGGCACTCCCTGGTTGATGGCGATGCTCCTGTATGGCGGGGGGCTGCGGCTGCTGGAGTGTTGCCGCCTGCGAGTCAAAGATATTGACTTTTCTCAGAATCAGATCGTGGTTCGGGCCGGCAAGGGAGACAAAGACCGCTATGCCACGTTGCCTGCAGCGGTCAAGGAGCCGATCCTTTGTCATCTCCAAGTGGTCAAACATCAACATGAAGATGATCTCAAGAGAGGGTTGGGCGATGTCGCCTTACCCAATGCCCTGGAACGGAAGTACCCCAATGCCGGGAAGGAGTGGGCATGGCAGTGGGTCTTTCCCGCCACCAGCCATTATACCGACCGCATCACCAGCAAACGGCGCAGGCACCACCTGCACGAGTCCGTCCTCCAGCGCGCTTTCAAGACAGCCAGACTGAAAGCCGGGATTTCAAAGCCGGCAAGCTGCCATACGTTGCGCCACTCCTTTGCGACTCACCTGCTGGAGGATGGGTATGATATTCGGACGGTCCAAGAGCTGTTGGGCCACAAGGACGTGAGCACGACGATGATCTACACACATGTCCTCAACCGGGGTGGCCGTGGAATCCGCAGCCCGGCTGACCGCCTGTGATAGGACCTGCCAACATCCTGGCAGATAGGGCAGAGAGCTGTGAAGGTGCGCCGGGATAGGCTGACCAGGCATGCAGTGTTTGTCATGCTCCAGAGGTGTGAGAAAAGCCTTGCTAAGTATATGACAAGCTTATTAGGATTGGCTGGAGTCAGGAAACTGGTTGGCCGGGATAGGCTGACCAATCTACTCAATAGTTAGGCAGCAACGCAAGAAAGGTGGAGATGGCCCCGACCAAGGACTTCTTTATTAGCTACACTCGCTCAGACCAGGAGTGGGCGAAATGGGTCGCGTGGGAACTCCAGGAAGCCGGCTACACGTGCACGATCCAGGCGTGGGACTTCGTTCCGGGACAAAGCTTCGTTCAGAGAATGCGTCATGCTCTGGTTGACACTCGTCATCTCGTCGCGATTCTCAGTGAGCAGTACCTGGCGTCCGAGTTCGCAGGAGCGGAGCTGGACGCCGCTCTAGCATCGGATCCCAGAGGTCTCCGTGCGAAGCTCATTCCCGTTCGTGTCGCGCCGTGCACACCAGATGAACTGATTCGTTCGAGAATCTACATCGACTTGGTGGGCAAGGACTCGACCCAGGCTCGCAGTGACTTGCTGGCCGGAATCTTTGCAGCTCGAGCGACCGTTACCCCAGAGGATTCGGTACGATTCGATGCGCCCCCGAAATTTCCCGGCAGTTTGATCAAGCCCGACGCAATGCCGGCCCCGGCGAGCCTGCGCCGTCCAGAGGTCAAGGTACTGTTTGTGGGAATGGACGTTGGGCGCGGCCTTAACCTGCGGGGCCAGTATCGGCAGATCCGTTCAATACTCAGCAACTCCCGCAACGCCGGTCCGTTCAGCACTACTGCTGTCTTCAACGCAAAGGCAGAGAGTCTGCCGGACCTACTGACCAAACACCTGCCGACGATCGTTCATTTCTCCGGCAATCAGAGCGGTGGTCGTATTCTTCTGCCATCGGCCGAGGGTGGCGTGACGACCATACCGGCGAGGGCGCTCGCGGGTCTGCTGCAGTCGCTCGACGGAGCCGTTCGTCTGGCGATTATCGACACATGCGACTCGTTGCCGTGTGCGCGGGAAATCGTGGGCAGTGTCGATCTCGCGATGGGCGTCAAGGGAAAACCGGACGACGAGGACGCGATCGCTTTCTACTGCGGCTTCTACAAGGCAGTGGCGGCGGGGCTGTCCGTGAGTGCGGCGGTCGGCCAGGCTCAAGCTGCGCACAGGTTTCGACACGTCTCAGGGACTGAGACGCCGCAACTCTGTGTACGCAGGGGCGTCGACTCAAGAGTGATTTCATTTCGACGAAATGCACATGGAAAGCAGCCTAACAGGCGTTTGCAGCCGTCGGCGGCGAGGAAGAGGCTCAGCCGCCGCGGCTGAAACGCGAACGTTGGCCGGTATGACGTTGGCAGGTCGTAAGTGAGGCACTCATGAGTGAAGGTGCTTGGATCTTCCTCTCTCATTCGCACAAAGACTTTGACAAGGTCAGAGAACTCCGTAACGAGCTGGAAGGACAAGGGCACCACCCACTCCTTTTCTTCCTCAAGTGTCTTGACGACGACTCGGAAATCGACGGTCTTATTCGGCGGGAGATCGAAGCTCGATCATGGTTCATTCTTTGCGATAGCCCGAATTCCCGTTCTTCTCGCTGGGTGCAAGAAGAGCGTAAGATCATCGACGGACTGTCATCCCACACGTCGGCAACCGTTAATCTGGACGATCCAGTGCCCAGTCAACTGTCCTCGATCTCCGAGCTCACGAAACGCGCTAGCGTTTTTCTGTCGTATACCGGTGCGGACAGACAGACTGCCAGGCGGATCGAGGACGCCTTGCGTGCCGATGACTTCGGCGTGTTCTCGGATCTTCAGATCGCCTCCGGCATGTCGTGGCAGGCTGAGATTGAATCTGCCCTGGACACCGCTGTGGATCGAGGAGCTGTACTCGTGCTCCTGAGCCGCTTCTCGATGACCTCCCAATGGCAGAAGCGTGAGGTTGCGCAGGCGTTTAAGCGTGCTGAGCCTGACACGGGCCGCAGAAACATCATCCCGATCTTCCTCGACCCTCCGGGGCTTATGCTCGAGGCTGCGCCACGCGGCGTGCGCGACACACTCGGCCACATTCAAGGCTTCGACTTTTCGACCGGAGGGTTCAAGGAGAACATCGCCCGTGTCAAGCAGTGGCTCAGGAGCTTCGAATGGGGGCTGTGAGCATGCCGCCCAACAAGGCGCTGCACCCGACGGTCGCGGTACTGTCGGTGAGGGCACGTGTAAATGGGGTCAGGCTTTGCTATCTGGACTATGGTTGGTTCTCTCGCTAGACTGTGCGCCTATGGCACGTCGTCCTCGGGTGTTTGCTCCACAGGTTCTCTATCATGTGATCGTCCGGGGGAATCACCGGCAGGCCACCTTTCGGACCCCCGCCGATTACCAGGCTTATCTGGAGCGGCTGGGCCGCTATGGTGTTTCCTGCCAGGTGCGGCTGTGGGCCTACTGCCTGATGCCCAATCATGTGCATCTGCTGGTGGAAACCGGAAATCAGCCGCTCTCCACGTTCATGCAACGCCTCCAGCAGTCGTATACCCAGTATTTCAATCGCACGCACCGCAAAGTCGGCCATCTATTTCAAGGACGCTACAAGGCCATTGTCTGTGACAAAGAGGCGTACCTGCTCACCTTGATTCGGTATCTCCATCTCAACCCCGTTCGGGCCAAGTTGGTCAAACACCCCGATGACTATTCGTATAGCGGCCATACGGCCTATCTCGACGGCCGGGCCACCGCCGTCTTGGATCCAGCCCCCGGTCTCGCGGCTTTCGGTGGGGCGCGGGCCTATCGGCAGTTTGTGCGGGAGGGCATGGGGGAGGGCCATCAGGCAGACTATTATGCGGTGGTGGATCAGCGGTTTCTTGGGACCGAGCGCTTTGTCGACACCTGGCAGGCGCGGATCACGGATGCACCTGCTCTTCGGCCCAGGCAGAGTCTCGCCCGTGCCCTTCAGGCTGTTGCGACGGGGATGGGGATGGACGTGGCGCAGCTGCGGAGTGCGGACCGGAGTTGGGCGGTGTCCGAGCAACGGACCAGAGCCGCCTATTTCTTGATCCGACAGTGGGGCTATCGTGCGGGGAAGGTGGCGGCGGCGCTGAATCGGGATCCGGCGACCCTGAGCACCCTGCTGACGCGCTTTGCCGCGCGTCTGTCTGAGGAGGCGGCCATTCAGCGCGAGCTGGAGCGGCTGGTGAAGAGAGTCAAGATATCAAAGTCTGACCCCTAAACTACGAGGTCGGCTTCCGCGGTGTCAGCGAGACAGAGGCTCAGGGTTTGTCTAATAACTTTCTCCCACGCTTAATGATTTTCCCTGGATCAAAGTCGGTGACGCGACCAGCAGCAATATCGTTTAACCCCTTATCAAGATCGGCTTTCAACGCGGCGAGTTCCTGCGACTGCACCAATCGCCGGAGTTTCCATTCGCGCAGGGCTTCGCGCACGACTTCGCTGGTCGAAGCGTAGTCTCCACCGTCAACCGCTGATTTGATGACTGCCGCCAGATCGGTGGGCATAGTGATCGTCATGCGTTCTATGCTGCTCATGTTGTCCTCCTTGGGCGATTCACAAGTCACACTATATCATACATGTGATGCTACCACTATCGGGGAGTTACAGGTCTGGTTCTTCCTGAAGAAGCTATTTTCAAGAGGAAAAGATGGAGAAGGTCTTGCAAAGTGGCTCAAGAAAAAGAGGGTGGGTTTGGATCTTGCCTTGTGCATTGCGGGCGTTTGGATCGCAGGCTGCGGCAGCTTGCCGCAGCCGGTGTGCATGCGCCACAATCTATTGCGTCCTTCTCAACGACGTGCTCACACGGTTGCATCGTGAAGGGTATCAAACCGCGGTTTATTTATTACGGCGCGCCGCGAAGGAACCGCTGCGGAGCGTGGCGGGTCGGTTTCATATTTCACCTTCGCGTGTCTCGAAAATTCAGAAGGTCGTGGAAGCCGCCCCGCTGACTCCCCAACAGGAACGCGTATTCGGTAAGTGTAAAGTCAAGAACTGACCCCTATTTTGCAACCTCAATGGCGGAGGCTCTGCTGAGGGAAGGGGTCTATGTCGTCGGGTTCAGCTATCCGGTGGTTCCGCAAGGGCAGGCGAGAATCCGGGTCCAAATGTCGGCGGCGCATACGACGGCCCAACTCGAACGAGCCGTCGCCGCCTTTGCCAAGATAGGGCGAACGCTGGGCAT
>DKBD01000267.1:0-1768 GCA_002451055.1 Nitrospira sp. UBA6909
GCGCACGCGTGGGTTTCGCATCGTGAAGCGTGTTACAATGCGAACCGTGTAACCTTTGATCGGTCCCAGCTCCACGCCTTGCGCCGACTTTTCGATGGGTGCTAAGATCACAATCTCGAAGAAGGTTGAAATTAAGGCTGGGTGAAATGCCATTGCTTCTTTTCCCGCTCCACCTCGACCTGAGCCCGAAGCGTAACCTTTAACCTGTTTTTCTCCGACTATGCCTAATATCACGTTGCTTGTGTCCCCCAGCTGTGGAGCCTGCCCATCGGCCAAGAGTCTGTGGAAGCAGTTGCGCGTGAAGTACAGTTTTTCCTATCGGGAAGTTGATATCACGACGAAAGATGGACAGGAACTAGCTGATCGCCATTCGGTTCGGGCCGTGCCCGCGACGCTCATCGACGGACGGTTGACCTTCGTCGGTGTCCCAAGCCGGGAGAGTGCGGAAAAGGCGATTCAGCTGAAGCTGAAACAGCGAGAAGGGTAGCGGAACCATGGACGAAGACGATATTGAGCTCCCAGATCTCCTTCCACTCATTGCCAAGGGGCCTCCACCGGATTGCCCGATCTGCGGCGATCCCATGTCTTTCATCGACGGAGATTGGGCCTGCGTCGACTGCAACGGCGAACTGCTGGGGCCGGAAACCGGCTAAGCGGGTCGTTCGTCGCTCGTTGTTCGTGAAGCGCAAAATTGAGAGATGGAACTCCATGTCTCGATTCAGACGCTTCACGCTTCACGCTTCACGAGATACTGGTTAGATGCTTCGCATCGTCACCGGGCCATTCCATCCCGCTCTCGATCGCGCACTCCTGGAGGATCTACGCGCGATCAAATCCGGCGATCCCTTTACCCTGCTCGCACTCGTTGTCCCATCCACCTCACTGGCCGATCGTCTGAAACGGTTTCTGGCGGTTGACTCGCAATTCCCCTTGTTCAATCTCCATGTGCTGACGTTTCATCAGTTCGCCTTGCGGCTGCGGGAGGATCTGGCACGAAGCGGGTTGCCGATTCCGCCCATGCAGTTGGTCGACGATTTCTATTTCGAGCAGCTGCTGCGCCAGGTGGTGAATCGCAAGCTGCCCGGTTTGGAACCCATGGCCCGGTTACCGTCCTCACCCGGGACCTGGAAAGGGCTGTGGGCGACGGTGCGGGACCTGAAAGACGCAGTGGTGGATCCGGCTACCGCGCTGAAGGCTGTAG
The DNA here is from genome assembly GCA_002451055.1 of Nitrospira sp. UBA6909. Taxonomy (GTDB): domain Bacteria; phylum Nitrospirota; class Nitrospiria; order Nitrospirales; family Nitrospiraceae; genus Nitrospira_D. Next base: position 1,202 of record DKBD01000267.1, read on the forward strand.
CGGAAGGTCTGTTTGAAGAAGACGACCGCTTGTGGCTTCAATCGTTGTTCACCTTGCACGCCGCTGTGATCGAAGGAAGTCGGTCGTTGGCGGTCGGCTCACCGGATGATCTACTCGCGCCGCTCGGCCAAGACCTGTCCCGGTCACGTTATCTGTCCGGCCTTCAGCAGGTATTCTTCTACGGGTTCTACGATTTGCTGCAAGTTCAGTTGTCGTTCTTCGAGTCGGTGGTGCGATGCGCGCCCGTGACGCTCTATTTCCCGCTGGGGTCCGGCCCGGCCTATGCTTTCTCCCGCCGGTTCTTTGAACGTTATCTGCTGCCGCTGGCTGACCGACATGAGGATCGAAGTAAAGACTCCGCCGCCGGGCAGTCATCCGGCCGAGTTGAATTATCCGTCACGAGTGTGGTTGGTGCAGAAGAGGAACTGGCCACGGTGTGCCGCGAGATTCTGACGCTTGTCGAAGTGCACGGCTATCGGTTTGACGAGATCGGCGTGGTGGCGCGTTCGTTCGATGTCTATCGGGCCAAACTACAAACGGTGTTCGATCGGCATCACGTGCCGTTTA
>DKBD01000267.1:1786-7305 GCA_002451055.1 Nitrospira sp. UBA6909
TCATGCCGATGATCTTGAACAAGTAGCCCTGTTGTCGGAATTGGTGGCTGGGTTGATCCATGACTGCGACCGACTGCCGCGCCATGGATCGATCAGCCGACTTACCGAGGCGTTTGTCGAATTGGTCCGGAGACATTTTGCTGTTCCCGGATTGACGGATGCGGAACAACCGGCGCCGGAGGAGGAGCGGGAAACGGCGCTTGTCGGTTCGTTGGTCATGGACGCGCTCGATCGGTTGTCGGAACTGGACCCGGTCGGTGCCGACCTCTCATGGGAAGAGTGGACGGAACTCTTCCGGTTGGCACTGGAAGAAGCGGCGCTTCCCATCGAAGGCACCTCACATCAAGGCGTACTCGTGCTCGACGCGATGGAAGCACGCGGCCTGCGCTATCGAGCGTTGTTCGTGATGGGGCTTAACGACCAGATGTTCCCGCGCGTGGTCCGCGAAGATCCATTTTTGCGGGATCGGCAGCGTCTCATACTGGAGTCCACACTGGGGTATTTGATCGAAGAAAAACTGGCGGGCCATGAAGAGGAACGTCTGCTCTTCGAGATTCTGACCCAGGCCGCGCAATCGCGTCTGTATCTGTCGTATCAGCGGGCTGACGAAGAAGGGCGCGTCATGGCGCCGTCGCCCTTCATGGCGGTGGCGCAACGAGAACCGAATTGTATCGCGACCCCCGAACGGTCGATCCCCCGCCGATTGGCCGAGCGAATCACAGCCCAGCCGGCGATGCAGGAGGTCATCCCAGCGCAGGATCTCGCCTTGAATCTGCTGCTCCACGAGCAGGACGCCAGGCCGCTCCTCGATTACGTCGGACAACATCGATGGTTGTTCGACCATGCTCTGGCGGCACAGGAGATCATGGAGCGCGACTCGCAAGAGTTGGGACCGTTTGACGGCATAGTGGGAACCGGAGACGGGGCATCGTCGCCGTCCGATTTGGGAAGACTCTCACCGACCGCACTGGAGCGGTATGCGACTTGTCCCTTTCAATACTTCGCGGAGAAGCGGCTGCATCTCGAGCCGGTGCGGACCGTCCGCGAAGATCACCTTCCGGCCCCCATCCTGGGAACACTCACCCACGATGCGTTGCGGCTGAGCTACGAACGGTTGACGGCTTTGCAGTGGCCGGAAGCCGTGATCGATATTGTCACCATGCGGAAGATGGTTGCCGACTCGGCCTCTGAGGTATTTGCCTCCCACGCCGCCGTCAGCGGGACGGGGCATGCGCTGCTCTGGACGTTGGCACAGGAGCAAGTCGTCGAATTAGTCACCCTGGCCGCTCTGTCCGATCAAGAGGACTATCGGACAACCGGATACAGGCCGCGGCTGTTTGAAGTATCCGCCGAGGGGCTGGTGTCTCTAGGAGGTGAATCATCGGCCCTCAAGATCCACGGCACATTGGATCGCGTCGATGTGCGGGAGAATCCGCCGGGCCTCCGCATCATCGATTACAAGTTCAAGCAAGGCGGCGACATGAAGACGGAGGATCGCAACTTGGCCCTGGGCGCGGCCAGGGGATTACGGCTTCAGCCTCCCCTCTATGCCTCGATGACCCTGCCGTCGCTGCCTTCGCCGGACGAAGTGCAATTCATGTATCTCGCGCCGCGTTGGGAGGAACCGGTTACACGGTCGACCTTCGAACGCACGCGGCTGTCCGGCGAGGCCGGCAAGACGATCATGCAGACTGTTCGAACCCTCGTAGAAGGCATTGAGCGGCAGGAGTTTTTTATTCTGCCGGACGGCTATTGCGACCACTGCGAGTTTTCCGCCGTCTGCCGCCGCCATGATGCCACGGTGTGGTGGCGATCCTATCGCTCACCGCACGCGAGAAGCCTGAGGCGGTTGCGGAAGCTGCAGGTGCCCGATGAATGAGGGGATAGCCCTGTCCGACTCCCAGGATCGGCTCCTGGCGCAGACCACGTGGGACAGGAATGTGGTTGTGATTGCCGGGGCCGGCACGGGCAAGACGACGATTTTGGTCAATCGCATGCTCAATCTCCTGATGCGGGAGCCGCATCCGCTGTCGATGAGCGAGATCGTGGCTTTGACCTTTACCAATAAAGCCGCGACGGAAATGAAGCAGCGGCTTCGCCGGGAATTGACCAAGCTGGCCGAGCAAACCGACGAACCGGCGGTGGAGCTGTTTCGGACGAGATATCGATTATCGTTGGAACAAGTTACGCAACGGGCTCAAGAGGCGCTGGCGCAGTTTGAGAAATCCCAGATCGGGACGTTGCATAGTTTCGCCGCACATCTGTTGCGGCTGCATCCGTTGGAATCCGGACTGGATCCGTCGTTTCAGGAAGACGATGGGACGCGCTTTCAGGAACTGTTCGATTCCCGGTGGCGGGCCTGGTTGGCGGAAGAACTGAGCCGGGCGGGTGGACGACATGAGCTGTGGCGCAGGGTGTTGAACGGAACAAGTCTCGACGATCTGCGCGAGGTCGCTGTCATGCTGGCCGGCGAATCGGTGGACCTCCATGAACTGGCGCGTCAAAGCGGGGAGGGGGCAATCGACGGTATGGTGCGAGATTGGCTGGACCAGCTGCACGCGAAAGCCGAGCGGCTCTTGGCCGGCCGAGCAACGGCCAAACCACTGAAGGCGGACAAGATGCTGGCCGCCGCGTCCCGATGTGTGACGTCGGTTTTGGCGCATGGGGCGCAGGGTGTCTCGAGATTGTCCGACGATGACCGCGCGCTCTTGGACAAGGACATCGGCAAACCGACTGCCGGCTGGGATGAGCGGGCGTTCGCCGAGGCTAAAACCATCTTGTCCGCCGTGCGACAACTGCGATCGGTGGATCAGTCCTATATCGCCGATCTGCTCGAATTGCTGCGCCCGTTTCTGAACGGCGTACGGGAATCCTTCATCACCTCCGGGTGGGTGTCGTTCGACGGGCTCCTCATACGAGCCAAGGCGCTGTTGCGCGACCACCCATCGGCGCGGGCGAGGATCAAGCACAGTTGCCGTGCCGTGCTGGTCGATGAATTTCAAGACACCGATCCGGTTCAATACGAAATCGTTCTCTATCTGGCCGAGCGGCTGAGCAGCTCGAAGACCGTCTGGGAGGATCTCGATCTGGAACCGGGGAAACTGTTCATTGTCGGTGATCCCAAGCAATCGATCTATGCGTTCCGCCGCGCGGACATCGAAGCGTTCGAACGGGTCGTTGACAAAATTGTCGCGGGTGGCGGGATCGTCCATTCACTCGTGACGAATTTTCGCAGTGACGACGCCGTACTCGCGGTAGTCAACGATATGTTCGATCGGTTGTTCGTGGCCGAGGAGCACGTCCAACGGCCGAATGAGCGGCTGTCTGCGCAGCCGCAGCGGAAGCCAGAGTTGTCGGCTTCCGGTGTGCAGCTTCGGCTTGTGGCCGCTGAATCTGACGACGAGGAATTCGATGCGGCCGCCGCCACCAGAGCGGAGGCCGAACAGCTGGCACGCTGGATCAAAGAGGACTTGCTGGCCGGTGTGACCGTTTTCGACCGGGACCGGAAGCCGGGCCCAGTCCAACCAGGCCATATCGCCCTGATCTTCAGAAAGTTGACGCAGGCTCAGGGTTATTTGGATGCGCTCCGCCGCTACGGCATCGCCTATTTGACCGACGGCGAAAAGCATTTTTATCGGCGGCAGGAAATCATTGATTTGGTAAATCTGTTGAGAGTGCTCGACAATCCGCATGACCACATCGCGCTGGCCGGNNGGTCTCACCGGCAGGCGGATGCCGTGAGCGTGCTTTACGAACGCCTGGCGGGACTGCGTCGTCTCGCACCGCTCCGGCCGGTTCCGGATCTGTTCAATCTGATATTCGATCGGCTGCCGGTGCTGGAATTGGCGGCTGCGTCATTGCATGGCGAACAGGCCGTCGCCAACCTCTTGAAGGCGCGCGACATGGCCGAGGAGGTGGCCGACCGTCCGCACCTCACGCTGACCGGTTTTGTGGACTTGATGATGGAGCGCCTCGAACAACAGCCGGAAGAGGCGGAAAGCGCGTTGGCGGAAGCGTCGCTCGATGCGGTGAGAGTCCTAACAATCCATAAAGCCAAAGGACTTGAATTCCCCGTCGTGATTCTTCCCGGATTGCACCAAGGTGCGCGGACGCCGCGCAAGGGGCCGTCTGTGCAGCACGATTGGTCGAGCCGGTGCTACGGGGTCACGGTGGGGACACGCCGTAATCTGGGGTCAGTCGTGGTGGGAAGCAAGATGGCGGCACGCGAAGAGGCGGAGCAGCGGAGACTGTTGTACGTGGGTATGACGAGAGCACGCGATCTGCTGGTGCTGTCCGGAGGCCTGGTTCGGAAGCCGGGGCGCGATACGGTGCTGGGGCTTCTGCACGAAGCGGCGGAAAACGACATCGTGACGAGTGAAGGCGAGGAGGTCGAGGTTGGAACGTCCCGCATGGCTCGGATCGTCGTTCCCGCTGCGACCATCAGCCGCCGTCCCTGTCACAAGGCTGTTTCGCCGATCGCTGCTCCGTCGCTGCCGACTTTGATCGAACGGTATGCCGCGCGCCGGGCGCAGCGAGCAGATCTGCGGAGCTTGCCGCGGAAAGAGATTCCATCGTTGATGGGGCGCGATCAGCCGATTGTTCAACCGGTGCGAAATCGGGAGAAGCGGACGGACGTTGGTGCCAGACTCATCGGTATCTGTGTCCATGCGCTCCTTGAACGGTGGGACTTCTCACGAGCCACGCCGCCGTCCGAGGCGGAGCTGGAATCTTTCTGTCGTTCCTTCATTCCGTCTGGAGCAAATATTCTGGAAGAAGTGCGGGATGAACTCGTTTCGATCACCCACGCATTTCTGGCCTCGGAGTGCTATCGGCGTGTGCAAGGCGCGGCGATTCTAGGCCGGGAAATCCCCTTTGTGATTCCGTGGCGCGAAGGGCAGGTGATGGAGGGGGTGATTGATCTCATGTACCGTCTCGACGGGAGGCTGTGGATCGCGGACTATAAGACCGATCGGATTGCCGCCGCTGAGGCTTTGGCCCGAGCGGAGCGCTACAAAGAGCAAGCGACGGCCTATCGCGCCGCCGCGGCGCACTGCTTAGGAGGCGAGGCGGCGTCATTCGAGTTCATCTTTTTGCGGCCTGGTGTGCGTGTTGAAATGTAGGGGAGAGCTCTGAGCATGGCGGCCAAGCCGAAACGAGACATTTCACCGGATGCTTTTGCACGACTTGTGCAACAGGCGATCGCCGACTTGCCTCCTCCCTATGCCAAGCTGATGGAATCGATTGCGGTCGTGGTGGAAGAGGAGCCGCCGAAGGACGTGCTGGACGATCTCGAGCTCGACAGCGAAGACGATCTGCTGGGGCTCTATCAAGGACAGTCGTTGGCCGACGAATCATTCTTCGCCGCTGGGGGAATGGAACCGGCGAAGATTTCGATCTACCGCGGGCCGATCCTTCGCCAATGCGAGAGCCCTGAGGAAGTGGTGCAGGAAGTCTACGACACCGTGGTGCACGAACTGGGGCACCATGTGGGGTTGGATGATGATGAGATGCCGTACTGA
>DKBD01000253.1 GCA_002451055.1 Nitrospira sp. UBA6909
CTCGGCTATGGAGGCGCCTTGACCCTCGCCTGCATGATGATCCGCAAAGCGGCGATGCTCATCGATCGAGACCGCAGCAGTTCCGCCTTCCTTCGTCCCTTGGTTGTGCCTCTGACCGCACTGTTGGCAGTGTCCGCTTCATATAAGGTCATGCTGGTACTCATGACTCCGTTTTTCTCCAAAACGGACCGGCTGGCTTATAACTGGACGTTCGTGATCTTGATCCTCGCTGCGACGCTCTGGGTCATCCTTACCTGGTTTTTTAAATCCGCTCCTATGCTGGCATCACTCGAATCAGCCGGCCAAGGCAAACAGCCGTCTTCTGATGTGGCGGCATCGGGTTGTCCTCACTAACCCACGGTATTCATGAACGGGTCTCCCGACGGGGTTGCCGCATAGGGTCCGGCAGGACCGTTGATTTCTCAGCATCACGCAGTGTATTGGATGATTTGCGATATCTCCGCTCCCTATACAGACAGGAGAAGGGTTTGGAATGAAGCAGGTTATCTCAAGCCGGATGACGATCATCTGCCCGCTCGCACTTCTGTTCTTAAGCGGTTGCATGACAACACCAAAGGAGAGCCTCTTCCGAGCCGCCACAGATGGTGACCTGGTCCAAGTGAAGACCTTGCTTGGGCAGGGTGTCGCCGCGCAGGCGGCCGATGAACGTGGCGTGACTCCGCTCTTCATGGCGGCCAAGAATGGTCATCGGAACGTGGCGGCGCTTTTGCTGGAAAAAGGCGCATCGGTGAATCACCCGAGGCACGACGGAGTGACGCCGTTCATGATCGCCATCCAAGAAGGGCATCCGGAGATCGTCGCACTCTTTTTGGAAGAAGGAACGCAGGTGAACGTCAGAGCCCCTCTGGTCGCGGGCATCACGCTGTTACACGTGGCAGCCCATCAGGGCAACCAGGAGATCGTGGTCCTGCTCCTCAAGCATGGCGCAGACAAGTATGCCAGAATGATGTCCGGAGAACGCCCGGTGGACCTTGCTCGCCAGAGTGGCCACACGGCGCTGATTCCGCTCCTCGAACCATGATGGGCTACAGAATGAACCTCTCCGCTACCTGCTAGCTCTCGATGTCAAGCCTATAACGCAGTCACCTGCGACAGCCCTCTCCCACTTCCCATAACTTCGTATACACCGGCCCGGCAGGCCGCAGGTCACTCTTCATCAGGACAATCGAGCGGATCTCCATTGGGCCGATCTCAAGCGGCTGGTCCAGCACTCCGCTCTGCGCCAACACCCTACCGACGTCGCGTCCCCCCGCCTTGATCCTTGCCAAGGTCACATGCGGAGTCAAAGGCCGAGCTTCCGGCGCGAACCCCAATGATCGACAACTCTCTTCGACCACCCGATGCAACTCCACCAGGCGCGGTGCATCGTCGCCCTGTTCCCATCGTTCCGACGGGCCCACCCAAAGCACCCTCGGTTGATGAGGGCTAGGGAACACACCGAGCCGCTCGAGTGGAATGTGAATCGTTCGCTGCCCCTCCATTGCCAGCGTGATCGCGGTGCGCATCGGATCGATTACGTGTTCATCTGTATCACCCAGAAACTTGATCGTGAAGTGGATGGAGGCGGGCTGGACCCACGAGACACGGGCATCCTTGGAGAGGTTGCGTGAGAGCCGTTGCTTGAGATTCTCTTGGACTTGGCCTAGGCCTGTACGGAGATCTTCTCTAAGCTCGACGGCAAGAAATGTCCGAATCATATTTCCACCGACTCATGAAATCCGGTCATGACTCCCGCGCCAAGAGCCATCGGCGCAACAGATTCAACGCCGCCTGCGAAGACCGTTGCTTGATCACGGACCGGTCTCCGTGGAAACGAAACTCCTTCGTGACGGACTCGCTCCCTCCAGCATCGAGTCCCACGTACACCAGGCCGACCGGTTTCGTCTCTGTCGCCCCTCCCGGCCCGGCGATACCGGTGACGCTGAGTCCTACTGACACTCCGGCTCGTTCACGGATGCCTGTGGCCATGGCTGCGGCAACCTCTCGGCTCACTGCTCCCTGTTGTGCGATCAATTCAGTCGGCACACCCAGCATCTCCGTCTTCGCCCGGTTACTGTAGCACACGATGCTGCGATCGACGTAGACCGATGCTCCCGGCACTTGAGTGAGACGATGGCTGATCAATCCTCCTGTGCAAGATTCCGCTACGGCCACCGTCAGTTTCTGCTTCGTCAACAATCGGCCGACCACCGCTTCCATGGAATCCTGTCCCTCGGCGAAAATCAATTCCCCCAAACGGGCGTGAACTTCCTTCTCCAGCGACTCGACCATGTTGCGCTTGACGGGACGGTGGGCCGTAGTCGTCAGCGACACTAACACTCCCATCGGTGAAGCCAGCAGACCAAGATTGACCGGCGCCACCTTTGGGATGAGCCCCTCCAACCTCGCATCAATCTCGGCTTCCGGCAACCCCCATGTATGGAAGACCGACCTCACGATCGGATTGGGCGAAGTCTTGGTCGATCGTTTGAGTTGAGCGGTGAGGAACGGAATCGCCGAGTGCCGCATCATCAGCTCCATTTCACGCGGAACGCCCGGTAGCGCCAACACGAGAGATCTTTTCCACGAGAGGGCGAAGCCCGGCGCGGACCCGACAGGATTGGGCAGGACGACGGCTCCGGATGGAATCAGCGCTTGCCGTAATTGCGCCTTGCTCGGGACCCGCCCCCATTGAGACAACTGGGCCGTCATCCCGTCAAACGCCTCTTTTCGCCGAGCCAGTCTCCGTCCCATGGCCTTGGCGACGGCTTGCCTCGTACAGTCATCGTCCGTCGGCCCTAGCCCGCCGGTCAGCATGACAATGCCGGCCCTTCGAACGGCTATGGCGAGTGCGTTCACGATATCGGTCCGATCGTCGCCGACGACGGACTTGAACCGGACTTCAATTCCCTGAGCCCCGAGCATCTCGGCTATGAAGAGCGAATTACTGTCAGACCGGCCTCCCAGCAAGAGCTCTGAGCCGATCGCAATGGTTTCCGCGATGAAAGTCCGATCCGATGGGTGGCCTACGGGCATGGGAATCGAGAGTTCCTATTCTTATGTGCGCGAAGTCGAGAGCCAAATTGACGTGGCCCCTATGCGCCGGAAAGACAGTACATGATTCATGATGGCTGCGACTATACAGAGCGTGATCTGCCTGTCAACAGCCGAACCAGCGTCGCATAATCCCGTTGACAGGGGAAACACGAAGTGTTAAAAAAATAACCCCTCGCGACGATTTGATTAATCGAGTGAACAATCCGATATACGGAGGAATCCATGGCGACTCCTGAACAACCGACTCAACAGCCGCCTCGCCGCCAGTATGTCAATTTTGTGTTTTACAAGGTGGAT
>DKBD01000272.1 GCA_002451055.1 Nitrospira sp. UBA6909
TCCTCGGCACTGAGTTCATCCGAACGCGTTTCGTCGGTTGCCTCATCGGCCGACATCAGCGATGCTTGGTCCGTCTCTTGCGCGGAGGTGGAAAAGAAACGATGAAGTGCGTCAAAGTTCAAGAACCACGCTATGGTGATCCACAGCCCAGCCAGCGTGAGGCCGGCGGCGTAGGCGATGGTGTAATGCCGCGCACCGATGTGTTCAATGAGCGGAAGTCCTGCCGCCCGGAGAGTCCTGTCCAGTGCAATCAATATGACGAGAATGGTCACCGGGAGGATGAGTGTGCGTATGAAGGAAAAGCCGCGTCCGTTGTTCGGCAACTGCCGGTAGGCGCGTATCGCCAGAGCGCTCAGGATAATCGTTCCGGTTCCCTCGATAACCAGCCGGATCGTTTGCTGGCCGTTCAAGCCAAGCAGGGTGAGGGGGAACGCCTGTATGGCCGGCAGTTTGCTCAGCAAGGGGCCGGCAAAGAAAGCCACGAGGACGACAAAGAAATACTGAAGCGCCCAGCTCGATGCGTTGGTCATGGGAGGATGAGTTGTGAAACTGGTCACAGTCTAGCGGATAGCAAAGGGGAGTCAATGATTCGCGGGAAAAACGCAGGGCTTGTATGTCAGAGCCGAGCAGCGGCATCCTTCAATTTGTCAAGGAGCGAGACCGGAATATGCAGCGCGCCTTTGCCGACACCGACGCTGATGTCGGGCTTGGTGATGCCGTGAAAGTCGCTCCCGCCCGTGACCAGCAGATCCAGTTGCTTGGCCAGCGCCAGATAGTCGCGCGTTTGCTTGGGCGTGTGCGTGCTATAGTGCACTTCTACGCCGTCGAGACCGTCGGCTTTGAGCTGGCGGACTAGATCCGTCAATGTCCCTTCCGTGGTCTTGACCCAGGTGGGATGGGCGAGGACCGGGAGTCCCTTCGCCGCCTTGATCCATTGGATAGCTTCCGCAGGAGTCGGGAGTTCGCGCGGAACATGGGCCGGACGGCCTTCAGCGAGCCACCGGTCGAACGCCTCTTTAGCCGACGTGACGACTTTTTTCTCCATCAAGACTCGCGCGATATGTGGTCGTCCGACAGATTCGGTGCCGGCAAGTGCCCGAACCTCGTCATAGGTGATGTCAATGCCCGCTGCCTGTAAGCGCTCGATGATTTGTGGGTTCCGCCGGTGGCGGCTTTCGCGCAGGGTCGCCATCCGTTCGTTCAGTCGTTCGTCTCGGCAATCGAGAAAGTAGCCCAGAATGTGCAATTCCGAGTTCCCGAAGCTCGAACTGATCTCGATCCCAGGAATGACCTCGATCCCACGTTCCCGCCCGGCTTCAACGGCTTCCGATACGCCCGTGGTGATGTCATGATCGGTAATGGCCAGGGCCGTCACGCCGGCCTTCTGTGCCAGGTCGATGACCTCGGCCGGAGTAAAACTTCCGTCGGAGTGGGTCGTGTGCAAGTGGAGATCCAAGCGGCTCATGTCGGCGGCCCTCCCCGTGTCGGTTTGTGAGCCACAAGCTGCGCCGTATAGGCGAGGCCGGAGGCCCGGTTATTCTCGTGACCTCCCTCGTCATAGTGCAGAACATGGAGGCACGACGTCAGGCGTAGAAGTTCATTGGGCGCCAGGCAAAATTCCCAGCGCTTCGGGTGTTTGTGATGAAAGTAGTTGTCGATGGTAAACGTTTCATAGATCAAGACGCCGCCCGGCTTCAGCGCATCGATCAGATAGGGGAACAGCGACCGGTAGAGATAGAAAAACACGATGACTACATCGTACTGATCTTTTCCCAGATCGAGCTCATACGGCGATGGTTGTTCAAGGTCGATTGTACGTGTGGTGATGGTGCTGAGCATGCGGGTCTGTGCGGTGGCTGAGAGTCGCTCCAGTGCGTTTCCGTCGCGGTCGATTGCCTCGACTTGATAGCCGTGCGAGGCGAGGAACAGTGAGTGGCGGCCGTTTCCAGCCGCCACGTCGAGAACCTTGCCCTTGGGAAGCCGATGAAGTTGTTCGACCAGGAACGGGGCTGGGGCAGGACCGCCGCAAGGAAACTGCTGTGCCGGCCTTGTCCGTTCAACGGAAATTCCGACGGAGCGGGCGACATAGCTGATTGGAGGGTGGAGCTTCCGTATCCAAAGCTTGACTCGTTCAATTGGGAATTCGTTGAAGAGCATTGTGAGGAGCCGTTCAGCCATAGTTTCCAAGAGGCAGAAATCCTGAGTCGTGCCGATCTCCACGACGCGCTGAGCCACTCTGGCATAGTCGATGGTGCGGGCGAGATCGTCCGCCAACGCTGCAGGCTCGGGCTGATGTCGCAGCTCAAGGTCAACGGCCAGCGGCTGCGGAAGCGCGCGCTCTTCCACCGTGACGCCGCAGCGACCGCGGAATTCCAACCGTTCGATGACGATGTCATCCGACATGGCGGCATTGTCAGGGATGGGATTTCGAACTGTCAAGCGGAGAGGCACGCGTGACGAAGGCGCCGATCTGCTAGGCGAAATAGCGGCTCGTGTCGAATCGATGCTCGGTGTTGTCGATCAGCCGGATGATACTGTACCGATACTCCCCGGTGTCGTCTTTCTCGGTCAGGTCCAGCTCCGGCCCGTTATCGACCGGATTCCCTTGTGCGTCGGCGATGACCTTCACCAGCGGTCGCTCACTGTCCGACGTGTTGACGGCTGGTTTGAGCACTACCGCAAACTCCTCACTACTAAGTTCTACCAAACTGCCGATCGGGATGATGCCCACGCACGTGACGAAGAGTTTCAGGAGTGTCGCATCAAAGGTCTTCCCGGACTTTTGAAACATCATGTTCAAGACTTTCGAAGGCGACATCGGTTCACGGCGGTAGACACGGGAAGACGTCATGGCGTCGTAACAGTCCGCGATCATGAGAATACGTCCGGTCAAGGACAGGTTCCATGGAGTTTTCAGTTTCGGGTAGCCGGTGAAGTCCAGGTTCATATGGTGCTCGAAGGAAGCCGTCGCCATGCGCGCAGGAAGGTTGGTGATGCCGCGAAGCTTGGCGAGACTCAATACGCCTTCAATCGGGTGATTGCGCATGGCTGTCCACTCGTCTTCCGTAAACTCTCCGGGTTTGTTGAGCACATCGAGCGGAATAGCCGATTTCCCCATGTCGTGAAACAAGGCCGCCAACCCGAGGTCGGCCAGTTCTAGTTTGGGATAGCCGACTCGATTGGCCAAGGCGACCGACAGAAGAGCGACATTGACGGAGTGTTTCTGCGTGTACTGATCGTGACAGCGCAGCGTCGTAAATCCCAGCATGGCCGGTTCGTCCTGCATCATGAGGTCGACGATGTTTTGAATGGCGCGCTTGGCGTGCTTGAAACGCAGCGTGCCACCATCCCGGGCGGATTGGGTCAGGTGGCCGATCGCATCGGAGACTTTTCCATACGCCACTTTCAATCGGGCTTTGTGACGAAGTTTCGGGTTGAGGTCTGAAGCGGAGTCCTCCGTCAGCGCCAGTGTGCGGGGATTTTCAATTTTGATGTTGGTCACGTTGAGAGCGGTCAGTTCGTGGCGGAAGTCTTCGATTGACTTGGATATGGGGTCAAGACTGGCGAAGAGGGCGGCGAACTCCCGGAGGTCCTTGGAGGAAGTCGAGGCGGTGAAGGTCAATCCGCCGATCTTCCACACATTCATGGCGTCGATCACGCTGGAGAGCACTAGCATCTGCTGCGGACTCACTTTGAGGTGACTGTCGCCCAAAAAGAGAAAGTCGTTTTGCAGGAGAAGGGTGACCGGACGATCGTGGGCTAGCGTTTGGATAAGCGTCAGCATGGACTCGACCGGTTTATCGAGGGCCGCATTGGTCCGGCCGTGGATTTTAGAGGTCTTGATCAGTGTGTTCAGCTGTGTCAGGAGCTGGAAGCCCAACACGGCCATTTGCTGGCCGAGAATATCACCGGCTTCGGAGCCGTGCCCGATTTTGTGCGACAGCGACCGTTCATGGTCCAAGATCGGCTGCGTTTGGTCTATGCCGATCGGTGCTGGGAGGGGAGAAGAATTATTCACGATAGACGCTCCCTAATGCGGTGTCTCGGCGGCGGCCTTTTCCTGTTGCACCCGTTGCGCGTTCGATAAACCATGAACGCACGCTTGGCGAACCGCGGCGCCGCTCTTTTTGGATCCGAGCTCAAGGGCCGCGACGGCGGCAGGAGTCGCCAGCTTGCCGAGGGTTTCCGCGGCGAGGATCGCCAATTCTTCCTTTTTCTTCCGATTGGTCCACGACCACTCGGTTAAAAGGCCTTCCCAATAAGGAACCGCGTCATCGCCACACGTTGCCCGGATGGCCTGGAAGATCGCCCGGCGCTCGCTCATGGGGCGGTCCATGAATTCATCCGCCGACAGGATCGGGAGCCAACTGGAAAATGCGACTGTGTACTGTCCCGACATGAGCAGTTTCAACGCTGCGATGCGGACGCTTTCCTCTCCATCATCCATGAATGAGACGAGCTTCAAGCCGTTGCCGCTCGGCCTGAACAGACCGAGCGCGCGCACGACTTCCTTCCGGACCTGCGCGTCAGGATACCGCACGAGCTTTTCAACCGGCTCGGCGAACTTCGGGTCGTTCCACTTCATGAGGATCGCAAGGAGGTTGCGGACATAGATTGGCCGCCGGTCTATCAGACCCTTGATCAATGGATGGGGCTGGTCTTTGGCTAATACCGAGAGTGCCTCAGAAACGATGGCTTGGTGTGTCGGAGATTCCAAATTGGCCAGCAGAGAACAAAGCCTCGGTACGGCGTCTGGCTTCATCAACAGCAGGATGGTGGACAACCCTTCCGTCGTGGCGTCGGGAGTGCGATTAAGGTACGCCTCGATGGTCTTCAGCCGGTCCGCCCTGCCGAGTCCGTCGAGCAGGGAAACAACCTGTTGTTTGTGTTCTTCGCTGAGATCCGGACGGACGGCCTCGGTCTCATGAAGCAGGCTTACGACATGTTCCAGCACCGTCCATTTTCCTTCGTGGAGCAGGAAATCCAGGATGTCGTCCCACACGCTGAAGAGTTTCGTCAGGAGCGCCGGAGATTTCTCGGATGCAAGGATGGCGGTCAGCATGTCCATGATGTACAAGAGGCTGTCCCGCCCACGTTCCGCCTCGATCTCTGTTGCGAGCGCAACAAGTTCCTCCTCGGTGACTTCATAGCCGACCAGACCTGACTGGAATCGCTTCTTCTGATTCGCAGAATCGGCGCTGCCGTCGGTTTCTTCTCCCGCCCGTCCTTTTTGTTTGCGCTCACGGTCCAGCAGGTCACGCAGGGTCGCATCCGACGAACTCATGACTCCATCGGCCGGGACGGTTCCTTTTCC
>DKBD01000186.1:0-3864 GCA_002451055.1 Nitrospira sp. UBA6909
CCCTACAGTCAGTTCAAGAGTTGGGTCGCGGAAGGCCGCGTGGCGGAAGTGTCCGTGAGCAGCCAGAGGCTGACGGGAAGGCTCAAGGCGGAAGGGGAGTCGAAAGCAGGGCAGTTATTTGCGACGATCCGGGTCGAGGATCCCGATCTCGTCCGGGAGCTCAATGACCACGGCGTCGTCTTCGCCGGGGTGATCGAAACCACCTTTTGGCGCGACCTCCTCTCCTGGGTCCTGCCGGTCGCCCTGTTCGTCGGCTTCTGGGTCTTCATCCTTCGACGGATGGGGCAAGCCCAGGGGGGCTTCATGCAAGTGGGGCAATCCAAAGCCAAGATCTATATGGAAAAGGACATCAAGGTTACGTTTGCAGATGTCGCCGGGGTAGAGGAGGCAAAAGAAGAATTACGTGAAGTGATCGAGTTCCTGAAGACCCCGGAGAAATTCACCAAGCTGGGAGGGAAGATTCCCAAGGGTATTCTGCTGGTCGGTCCCCCGGGAACCGGGAAAACGCTGCTGGCCCGCGCCGTGGCCGGCGAAGCGGGGGTGCCGTTCTTCAGCATCAGCGGCTCAGAGTTCGTCGAAATGTTCGTGGGGGTCGGCGCGGCCCGCGTGCGAGACCTGTTCGATCAAGCGAAGTTGAAGGCGCCGTGCATCATTTTCATCGACGAACTGGACGCCCTCGGAAAAGCGCGCGGCATGGGGCCTATGGCGCATGAGGAGCGGGAGCAGACTCTCAATCAGCTGCTGGTCGAAATGGACGGCTTCGATCCCCGTGTGGGCGTCATTCTGATGGCGGCGACCAATCGCCCAGAGATCCTCGATCCCGCGCTGCTGCGCGCGGGAAGGTTCGATCGCCATGTGACGGTGGATCGTCCGGATAAGCTCGGCCGTCTGGCCATCCTCCGCGTCCATGCCAAGCAGGTGGCTCTGAGCCCCGACGCCGATCTCGAGAGTGTCGCGTCCATGACCCCAGGATTCTCCGGCGCGGATTTGGCGAACATCATCAATGAAGCGGCGTTGCTGGCCGTGCGACGCGGAAAAGACCAGGTCGGGGTGGATGAATTGCATGAAGCGGTCGAGCGCGTGATCGCTGGGTTGGAAAAAAAGAATCGCGTGCTGAATAAAATGGAGAAGGAGCGGGTGGCCTATCATGAGACGGGCCATGCCCTCGTCGCCATGTCGGTGCCAGGGACCGATCGGGTCCAGAAGATTTCCATCATCCCACGCGGTGTGGCCGCGCTCGGCTATACGCTTCAGCTTCCGACGGAAGACCGGTTTCTGATGACGAAGTCAGAACTCGAGAGCAAAGTGGCCGTGTTGCTGGGCGGCCGGATTGCGGAAGAGCTCACCTTCGGCGAGGCCTCCACCGGTGCGCAAAACGATCTGGTAAAGGCGACGGATATCGCCAAAAGCATGGTGAAGGCCTACGGGATGAGCGACAAACTGGGCACTATCACGCTGGAGCGGGAGCGGCAACCGCAATTTCTCCAGCTTCAAGTGGGTTCCGAAAAGGGTGATTACTCGGAAGAGACTGCGCGGGAAATCGATTGCGAGATCCGGCGGATCATCGACGAGCAGTATGAACGGGTGAAACGGTTGTTGGAAGACAAGAAAGCCGTGTTGCAACAAGGCGCGAAGCTCTTGCTGGAACAGGAAGTGATCAGCGGGGCGGAGCTGAAGGCGATCATGGAAAGGGTTTGAACAGTCCGCCGGCCATAGGGTAGGAGTGTATACACGGTACGGGCGCGATTCTCGATTGCGAGATCGAGCGTGGCTGTCGAGCGGAAGATGCCGATGGAACAAGAGGCGACCATCTCCGTCAGCGGCAATGTGGTGAACTGTCGCGGGGTCTGGACCCTTGCGAATTTGCCAGAACTGGAGCGTCACAGCGGGAGACTGCGATGGCCAGACGCTCCCGATGTGATATGCGACGTCGGTGAAGTGACCGCCATGGATACCGGCGGGGCGTTGTTGCTGCAACGGAGCATCAACGGCCTGCGCCAGATGGGCAGAACCGTAACCCTTCAAGGGTTGAAACCCGAATTCGCGGAGCTGGTCCGGCTAGTTGAAACCAGGGCGCCCCTCAATCATACAGCCGGTCGTCGGCGGCGCAGATGGGAGGAGCAGGTTGCCCGGACTGTCCGGGGCCGAAAGGAAGCAGTCGTTGACGGGCTCGGCTTTCTCGGAGAAACCGTCGTCACGCTCGGTCGTGCGCTGCTGCGGCCGAAGTCCATTCGATGGCGGGCCCTGCTTCGGATTGTGGAAGTCGACGGCGTGCGCGCCTTGCCGATCACCGGCCTGCTGACGTTCCTCGTCGGTGTCGTGATTGCCTATCAGGGGGCTGAACAGCTCCGTAAGTTCGGCACGAACATCTTTATCGTCGATCTCGTCGGCATTTCGTTGGTGCGAGAAATCGCTCCGCTGATTGTTGCGATTCTCATTGCCGGCCGTTCGGGATCGGCCTATGCGGCTGAGATCGGCACGATGAAGGTGACGGAGGAGTTGGACGCAGTCCGCACGCTCGGCATCTCGCCTATCGACCTGCTCGTGCTTCCGAGAGCGTTCGCCCTCGTCATTGCGTTACCCCTCCTGACCGTCTACGCCGATGTCTTGGGTGTCTTCGGCGGCATGCTCATTGCGTCGAGCCAGTTGAATGTGAGTTTGACCGAGTTTGTGGCTCGATTCGAAGAAGCCGTCGCGGTGCGGCATTTTCTCATCGGCCTCGCCAAGGCGCCGTTCTTTGCTATGATCATTGCGTTAGTCGGCTGTTACCAAGGCTTTCGGATCAGGGGCGGCGTGGATGATGTCGGCCGGCATACGACAATCAGCGTCGTGCAAAGTATTTTTCTGGTCATCGTGTTCGATTCGATTTGCAGCGTGCTGACTAACTGGTGGGATCTCTAGCGGGGAAGCAAGTATGAAGGCGGGGCTAAGGTCGAGCGAAATTCAGGGTCTCCCTTCGCTGTAACCTCGGCCTGCAGGAGTGATATCTGATGCCGTCGGCCACTCAAACGGGGACACCGGTCATAGAAGTCAGTCATGTGTCGACGAGATTCGGACAGGCTGTCGTGCACAAGGACGTAAGCTTGACCGTCAACCAGCGGGAAGTGTTTGCCATCGCCGGTGGCAACGGCTGCGGCAAGTCCACGCTATTGCGGGAAATCATCGGACTGACGACTCCCTCGGGTGGAACGATTCGGTTGTTCGGAGTGGACAGCCGTCGCCTTGAGGCGAGCGCCGGCCAGCCGATCCACCGCCGGTTCGGGGTGATGTTCCAGCACGGCGCCCTGTTCAGCTCGCTCACGCTGGCGGAAAATGTGGCTGTGCCGCTGCGCGAGCACACCAAGCTGAGTCCACGGTTGATTCGAGAGATCGTCGACGTCAAGATCGCCATGGTGGGGCTGCCGGCGGACAGCGCCGGCAAATTTCCCAACGAGCTCAGCGGAGGGATGCGGCGCCGGGCCGCGCTGGCCCGAGCGATCGTGATGGACCCCGAGCTGATTTTTCTGGATGAGCCGACCGCCGGGCTTGATCCGATGATCGCCGCCGGATTCGACGAACTCGTGCTCTCATTGAAAACCCACTTGGGCCTGACGGTCGTCATGGTGACGCATGACCTTGACTCCTTGTGGCGGATCGCCGATCGTGTGGCGGTGTTGGGTGATGGGGAGGTGTTGGGAATCGGAACGATGGAGGAACTGTCGGAGTCCGACGACCCCATCATCCGAGAGTACTTCCATGGTCCACGGGGACGCGCGGCAATGGAACAGGCTGTGTGGAACGGCCGGGAACCTGAACCGTGAAAGAATGAGCGTATCGCTTATGGCGCATGGCACGAGCAAGAAAAGGCTTCGGCCATGTTCCCTG
>DKBD01000186.1:3888-15352 GCA_002451055.1 Nitrospira sp. UBA6909
GTGAAGGACATCACGTTGAATCCCGATAATCCAGAAGAGGTCCGGTTGACGATGGATATCGCCAAGGGGACACCGATCAAGACGGATACGGTCGCCGTCCTCGAAACTCAGGGGCTGACCGGCCTTGCCACTATCAATTTGACCGGAGGAAGCCGGGAGGCGCCCCCATTGGAAATCGTGGAGGGGCACGATCATCCGGTCATTATGACCGGTCCTTCTCCTCCATTTTTCCGGTCCGATGAAGCCATCGTGCGTTTCCTGTCCGAGAAGAACCTGGTCAATCTCTTGGCCAGTCTGGATTCGCTGGCGAAGGGGGCGTCGGAAACCTTTGACGCGGAGAATCGCGAGGCGCTGAAACGAACGATCAAGGATTTGTCCGACATCGCGCACTCCGTCGCGGTCCACAAGGAGGAGATCGAAAAAGGCTTAAGCGGAGCGGCCAGGAGCGCGGACCATCTGGCCAAGGTGACGGCATCGCTGAACGAGCAGGTGCCGGGCCTGCTGACGAGGATCGATAAGAGCGCAGCCGCCTTGAATGCCATGACGGAGGAATTCGCACAGACGAGTAAGGCGGTGCGATCGGTGGTGGATGACAACCGGCCGGAGTTGGAACGGTTCTCGCGGCAGACGTTGCCCGAAGCCGGATTGTTGGTGACAGAATTAAGGCAGTTGGCGAGCGCATTGACGCGTGTGGCGCAGGAGCTGGAGCGCGAGCCCAATGCGGTCGTGTTCGGACGAAAGCCGCCGCGGCGCGGCCCGGGGGAGTAATATCCGTGAATCGTATCCCATTGGGAAAAGAGCTGATAGTCATGGTGTCTAGCACGGGATCGATCGGATTAAGGGATGTCGCGATTCACGCCTAAGTCTTGTGCCATGAGCCATACGCCATAAGCGCTCGTTGTGAACGAGCGACGGTTCAGAAGATACAAAGAGCGGTGGAGGAGAGGTTGTAGATGAAGAATTGGATGGCAGGGGCGGTTTGCGCGTTGTCGGTGCTGACGGTGGTCGGCTGTCTGCCGTCTCGGCCGGAATCTCCGCCGCTCCATACCTATCGATTAAGTCTCGATCAGGAACGCACCGAGGCCCGTCCACCCGCCATGAACAGCTCCGTTCTGCTGATTGGCACGCCTCTGGCCGAGCCGGGATATGAGACGACCAGAATGGTGTATCTGAACCGGCCCCATGAGCTGGAACATTATGCCGTGAATCAATGGGCCGATCAGCCGGCGCGCATGTTTGCATCCTTGTTGGTTCAGACGTTGGGCCAAACCGGATTATGGCGTGCGGTCGTTCCATTACCGACCTCTGCTCGCGGAGATCTCCGTCTGGATTCGTACGGGTTTGCACTACATCAAGAATTTCTGCAGAGTCCCAGCCTGGTGCGCGTTACGGTCCGCACACAACTGGTGGACCTGAAGGAGTCGCGAATCGTGGGGACTCGCTCGTTTGAACGGGTAGAGAATGCGCCAAGCGGGGACGCCTATGGCGGCGTATTGGCGGCCAATCGGGCGATTGCGGCGTTGCTCGACGACATGGCTTCATGGCTCAAGGAATGTATGCAGCACTCGCCGGAATGTAACCGCTGAGCTGATCGAGTTCAGTCGAGAGAGAAGGAATGCCATGCCGATCCCGTATTATTCGACTGTGTGTCTGTTGACGGTCGTCTGTTGGCTGGCGGCTTCCACGATCGGGTTTGCGGCTGGTGAACGGAACCTGGAACGGGGCAAGAGGCTCTACGAGAAATATTGCCTAGCATGTCATGGTCCGCTTGGCCGAGGGGATGGAACCGTGCAATTCGATCCTCCTGTCGCGGACCTGACATCGAGCGAGGTGCTCTCGAAGCCGAACTCACGCCTCCTGGAAAGCATCCACAAGGGACGACCGAATACCGCGATGGATACGTGGAAGGGGGTCATGTCCGAAGAAGCGACGCGCGACGTGCTCGCCTATATTCTGACCTTTCCGCGGTGACGGGGGCCGATGGGGCCGAATGAATGCCGCCTGGAAGACCGGCCTCAGTTTTGGAACGACATCGGGCGTCATCACGACGCTCGGCCTGATGGTGGGGCTGCACGCGGGCACCCATTCACGGGCCGCCGTACTGGGAGGCATTCTGACGATCGCGATAGCCGACGCGCTGTCGGATGCGATGGGCATTCATCTGGCGGAAGAATCGAAGAACAGCGGAACGGCGCGAGAAATCTGGGAAGCCACGCTAGCGACCTTCGCTGCAAAGTTCGTCATCGCCGGGACTTTCGTCGTTCCGGTGCTGGCCGTACCGCTCGATCGAGCAATCGTGATCAGCGTGATCTGGGGGCTGCTCTTGCTGATGGCCCTCAGTTTCTTCGTGGCGCGAGTCCAGGGGATTCCTCCATGGAAGGTGATCGGAGAACATGTGCTCATCGCTCTTTGTGTGGTGGCGATCACGCACGGGGTGGGGGATTGGCTCCAAGGATTTCTCGACGCAGGATAGCACGGGCGGTTCGGTGAGCGACGACAACGTAACAAGGGAACGAGCGCCAGGGCCGGAGGTAGCCTACGAGCATCTGCTCTCGCTCTGGACCTCAGGGGTGCGGGATTATCACTCGATGCTCTCGGACTACTTGATGGCCAATTCGATTTTCGTTGCGGTGATTGGGTTGACCGTGTCCCGAGAGTCGGAGGGTACGTCGTTCATTGTTCTGATTATCCTTCTTTGTATTTTCGGAATATTGCTGTGCCTTCAAATGGCTATCGTTCTTGGACGACTTTCGGGGCAGAATGCATTGTGGGAGTGGCAATTGAGGGGAATTGAAATGAGGCCGGAGTGGCAAGGGCAGAAACTTATGGCGGGTCTCTATCAACTGCATGAAACGCGACAGGAGATCAAAGATCCAGGCAACAAGCCTCCGGTCTTCAAGCCGAACTGGGCATTTCGCCGACATCGGCAATGGTGGGCCCATCGCGCCGTCAGTTTTCCCTGGTTCTTCGGTTGCGTCTATGGTGTGTTCTTCATCTGGGCCTTGACGCAGCTGCAGAAGCAGTTGTCGGGCAACCCCTGATGGAGCCGGAAAGGAGCAAGTGTTTACAGGAAGACAATTGGCATTGATGGCTGTCCTTTTTCTTGGGCCCCTGCTTCCTCATCAGGCTGAAAGTATAGGCCCCGACGAAGTCGAGGGAGCCAATCAGTCCCACCGTGTCGTCATGCACCTCAACTCAGGCGAGGAGAAGGTCCAACGTGGCGTTTTGAACAATATCCGGAATCTCTACCGCGAAGTGGGACCACAGAACCTTACAGTGGAGCTGGTTGTGCATGGGGCGGGCCTGCCGCTTCTTATCAGGAAAGAAACGACATTTGCCGCTGAGTTGACCGATCTGAAGCAAACATACGGCGTGCACTTCACCGCCTGTTCCAACACGATGAAGACCATGAAGGTGACAAGGGAGGACTTGATCGGCGAAGTGGGCGATACGGTGCCGGCGATGGTCCGGCTGATGGAGCGACAGGAGCAAGGGTGGGCATATATTAAACCGTGAAAGATGAAACGTGAGGAGTAAGAGTGAGTAGAAAACAGGGTCATGAGTGAAGGGGGCTGAGATGGACGTTCGGAGTAAGGTGTATCTGTATCAGACGATGGTGCGATGGATGGAGCAGCGCAAGGGAGTCATGTCCTGTGCGGGGAAACCGGATGTGGAGGTGGCGACGCCGCCGGAGTTCAAGGGGCATGAAGGAATTTGGTCGCCGGAAGATTTATTTGTGGAATCGGCGAATGTCTGTCTGATGACGACGTTTTTGGCCGTCGCGGAGCGAGCCGGTCTTGCCTTCTCTGCGTATGAGAGCGAGGCAGAAGGTCGACTGGAGTTGGTGGAAGGAAAGTTTCAATTCACCGCCATCACGATCAAGCCGACCATTACACTCAAGTCGAGCGCCGATGCCGCCAAAGCCAAAGAGTTGATCGAAAAGGCTGAAGCTAATTGTCTGATCTCCAACTCCATGAAAGCGACGGTGACGTTGGAGCCGGTGATCCGTTGAACTCGATGGGGGAGAGTGAATCGTGAAGCCCGTGTCGCCGACGTTGCGAGCGAGCGTATCTCAAATTGGTGGGGAGAGCGTATAGCCCTGAGAAGTTCCGAGCCTCTACTATCCTCCGCGCATTCTCAGTTTCGTACCATTAGCCATTGGTTATACGCCATAAGCTCTTGCGGCACACGAACGACGAGATGCCAGCGGTGACCATGGGCCCAAGCTGTAGCATCTTGCGCCAGTGGCAGAAATGACACTGGGGTGTTTCTCGCCAACTCTCATTTGTCCTTGTCGTGACGAGCATACCAAGGTCTTCTAAACCTGCAACGGATTGAAGAAATTCCCTTCATCCGCTTCCCGGCTAAATGGCACACCGCTCGCACTATCTCTCTTAAATAGCATTGAGAGGTGACGTATGCATTTCACCGGAGTGGGGTTTGCTTTGCTGATAGGGATCGTATCGGCTGGATTCGCCGGAGGGGTGGAATTGAAAGATGTTCTCTCTGAAGTCAAAGAGGGCGATACAGTCACCGGGCGAGAAATCTATGTCAACACCTGTATCCGTTGCCATGGAATCGATGGCAAGGGGGCGCAGGGCATCAAGCTCGTTCCCCCACCAGCTGATCTCAGTTCGCCGGCGGTTCAGGGCCGCCTCGATGGGACGCTCTTCAAGCGCATTCACGAGGGCAAACCCAACACAGCCATGGGGGCGTGGAAACACTCGCTCTCCGACGATGAAATTTGGGACGTCCTGGCCTATGTGAGAACGCTCGGTGCCGGATCTGATGTGCAACCGTGAGGGTGAATCCATTTGCCAGTGCGTGTCTCTCATCGACCAACGGAAGACTCGAACGGAGTTACAGAGGGTCTGCCCGCGTAGGTCCTGTCAAGACGTTCGTGGTGAGCCATTCGACAGGTTCAGGGCGAACGGATTCTGACAAGCACTTTCTGGAGCAACATGAAGGAGGTTTTGCCATGACCTGCAATGTCGGAGGAATTGAAAAACCGATCCGCATCGTCGGAGGCCTGGCGCTCATCGGGGTTGGAGCGCTTGGTGGGTTTCCCGCGATAGGAATGGGAATCACGCTGACCGTAGGTGTGGTGTTTCTCGTTACCGGTGTGATCGGCTATTGCCCGCTCACGTCCCTATTGGGCATCAATACGTGCCATCCCGAGTCTGGTGGGAAGAAATGAGGTGTGGACGATGAGCGGACGAACGATCGTCACGATCGCAGTGCTGAGCCTGTTCACCCTCGAGACGGGATGTGTCCCACCGCCGAGAGCCACGGGACAACTGGAGTCGTCAGGCGGTGCAGTGCAGGTGTCTGGTATAGACCCGTTGTTTTTGCCGCCCTCACCAGACACCATTCCTGGTGATCAGCGGGGCGATGCAATTCGTATGGGTTATCTGATGGTGGTTGAAACCCAAGAATACGGAAAACGTTATGTCGGCAATGCGCTCAATTGCACCAACTGCCACCTGGATGGCGGGGTTAATCCCAATACCGCATCCTTCGTCGGAATCAGCGTCCTTTATCCGGAGTATCGCGCACGCGCGGGCCGGAAGATGAGTCTTGCAGATCGGATCAACGAATGTTTCGAGCGGAGCATGAACGGGGAAGCGTTGCCGCCTGAGAGTACGAAACTGTCCGCCATTGTCGCCTACATTGAATGGTTGTCGCAGAATGTGCCGCCGGGCAGTACTGTGCCTTGGCGAGGGATTCCTCGACTCACGTCGACTCATCCGCCTGATCCCGCCAAGGGCAAAAATGTCTTTGCGGTGAAATGCGCCTTTTGCCATGGGACTGATGGGCAAGGGACGATGGCGGCGCCGCCTCTCTGGGGCGAGCGGTCCTATACGATCGGCGCAGGTATGGCCAGGGTCGGAGTCGCGGCGTCTTTTATCAAAGCGAATATGCCCCGCGGCTGGGGGTGGACTGTGACGGATGACGAGGCCTTCGATGCCGCGGCTTTTATCAACAGCCAGCCGCGCCCTGATTTTCCCGGCAAGGTTCATGATTGGCCTAAAGGCGGCAAGCCGGCTGATGTGCCCTATTGATGAGACGTCAAGCGTCATCCGTCAATTGGCAATTGCCGGGGCAAGAACTACGTACTCTTTCTACCGTTGACGAATGAGAGTTGACGTGGGAGAGGATGAGCGTTTGTCTGATCGCAACCGATGTCCTGCGGGGAAGCGGCAATGGAGTCTCAATCGCATGTAAATCCAATTTTCCCCTGGTGGGCCGGCGGTCTAGCAATCGGGATTGTGCTTATTGTTGCGGTCGCATTGGTGCAACCCATCGGAGTCTCGACGCAGTACGTCGTCTTGGATGGAGTGTTGCTGCACCAAGTACTTCCCTCCTTCGTCGAGCAGACTCCCTACCTTGAAGAAACGACCGAAGGGTGGACCCTCGCCACATACGAATTCTTTTTTGCGCTGGGTATCCCGATCGGAGCATTTCTCTCCGCGCTCGCGACCAACCGATTCAGCACTAGAGTGGTGCCTCGTGAGTGGGCCCGCCGATTTGGAATGATGTCGGGACGGCGCCTGGTGTGGTCGTTCATCGGCGGGTTCATTCTCCTGTTCGGCGCCCGCTTCGGCGGCGGCTGTACGTCAGGCCATATGATCAGTGGAGTATCGCAGTTGGCCGTGAGTTCGCTCGTGTTTTCCTCCACCCTCTTTGGCAGCGCAATCGTGACGGCACGATGGCTGTACGGCGACTGGGGGGGGCGGCGATGAAGTTGATGTTGGGATTGGTTCTAGGAATGTTGTTCGGTGCCGCCCTGCAATTATCAGGCGCATCAAGTCACACCAAAATCATCCAGGCGCTGCGACTTAAAGATTTGACGATTATCAAGCTCATCTTGGCCGCGATCGGAGTGGGGTTGATCGGGGTGCATCTGTTGGATCTATTGGGGCTGGCCCATATGAAGGTCAAGGATCTATTTCTACCAGGGATGGCGGTGGCCGGGCTAATCTTCGGCGTGGGATTCGCGGTAACTGGTTACTGTCCTGGCACGGCATTGGCGGCGGCCGCTGAAGGAAAGGTTGATGCCTGGTTTGCGGTGCTTGGTGGTTTGTGCGGTGCCCTGGTGTTTGCCATCATGTTTCCGGATCTGGAGGCGTTCTTGTTCTCTGTGGGCCGATATGGACCCGTAACAATTCATCATTCCCTGGGAATGCAGGGAATTATTCTGGCCGTCCCATTGGGCGGGCTCTTCCTCTGGCTGGCAGCGAAACTCCCTGGGACTGGCGGTGGGTGATGAAACTCACGGCGGCCTATCATGGAGGGACTCGCTACGACATCACATGCGGCAATCACCGGATTGTGACGGATCAACCGGTGGAAGACGGAGGCCTGGATACCGGAATGAGTCCCGTCGAGCTGTTCGTGGGGTCGGTTGCAAGCTGCGTGGCGTACTTCGTGGGTCAGTTTTGCACACGACACCACATTTCACGGGAAGGGTTGAGCGTCGATGCGGAATGGGCCATGGCTGAAGGTCCCCACCGAGTTGGCCGGATCGATATTGCCGTCCATATTCCCCATCGCATCCCGCTGGAGTTGAAGGAGCGGCTGTTGAAAGTGGCGCATGGTTGCACGGTCCATCGGTCTGTCGCAAGCGCGCTGACGGTGGAGATCAAGTTGAATCCTCATACGGCGTCACGAGTCCAATCATAGAAAGAAAAGCCAAAACATGTGAGACGGTGATCGACGGAAAGGGACGAGGAGATGAAGCGAAGACGGCAAGCGTTAGGTGGGTACATTCTGATTGCGCTGGTGGGACTTTTGGCGTTTCCAGGCTGGTCACTGGCCGGCGATCAGGCTCGCGCGAAAGACCTCATTCAGCAGACCTGTGTTCAATGCCACAGGTTGGAGGGCATCGCGGATTCGAGGTTCAATCTCCGAGCTCCCGATTTGATATGGGCCGGCAGTAAGTATCAGCGGTCCTGGTTGATTCGATGGTTGATCGGCAAAGAAGAGCCGCTCTATGCCAAGGGCTATCGTTGGGACTTGACCGAGGTTCCATCAAAGCACCCGATGGTGACGGAGGCCGAGGCCAACGCCATCGCCGATTACTTTGCCGAACATAACAAAGACCCTCGGGTCACCGTCGGAGCTTTTGACCTGTCGAAGGTGAGCAAGTTCGAGGTGGCGTTCGGGGCAGTGGCCTACAAGGCCCATGCCTGTCTCGGTTGCCATACGATCGAAGAAAACGGAAGGCTGATTGGCGGCCAGCAGAGCGCGGCGCTTCAGAAGTCCGGTCAGCGGTACGACAAGGACTGGCTGTTTCGGTTCGGTCTCAATCCGCAAGACTTTGTGCCGCACAGCGGCGAATTCCTGGCGGATGCGACCGAGCCGCAGCTGCGCGCTGTCATCGGGTATCTGATGGTCCAGGGGGTTCCCGATTTCCAGTATTACGAGCCGTGGACAAGTTCTGAATTCAGCAAGGCCGACGTGGGGCGCGGCAAGGTGTTGTACAAGGAGTACTGCGCCCAGTGTCACGGGTTCACCGGCAAGGGAGACGGTCCCGCCGCATCGGGACTGGAGCCGAAACCGGCGATCCACGCCAACATGCCGTTTGAGAAGCTGCCGATGGAATATCTCTACAACGTGATCAACCACGGAGGTCCGGCGATCGGAAAATCCCCGAACATGCCCTATTGGGGCTTGACCATCGGCCAGCAGGGCGTGGCGGACGTGATCGCCTACTTGAAGGCGACGTTCAAGGGAGCACCGGAGAGGGCAGCCGTGACGAGCGGGGGTGAAGGAGGAGCCTGTGTGCAGCCTCGCAAGACGGCCAAGGCTCCGGATGAATTCCTGGCCAAGACGAATCCGCTCCCCGCATCTGCCGGTTCCATTGCAGCNNTGGATCATCAAGAACGGTTCGCCGGGAACAGGCATGATGGCGTTTCCCGGATTGCCGGATGAGCAGGTGTGGCAGCTGGTGCACTACATCAGAAGTTTGGCGAAGTGATGAGTTTCGGGAGCTGATGGCGAATGGCTGATGGTACAAGCGATGCGGTCATGCGATTTTCCGTTTGCCACGGTTTTTGCCTGTGCCATACGCGACAAGCCATAAGCTATAGGCTCTTTAGTTTATAACGGAGGAAAACGATGGCGACATTCATTATTTCCGGCAGTCGAGGTACGGACGATCCCACCATGGCGACGTTGCCTTTCATGGCGGCGAAGACGGCGAAGGAGCAGGGGCANNGTGGCATTCTGAATGTAGGAATTGCGTTAAGAAAGGTGGATATATGGCTGCCGATGACGAGGCGACAGGAAAATCGAAAGGGCGCAGGGAGCATCGAGAAACTGAAGAGGCCGCAATCGGAAAAGGCGGTGAGTCGTCGGCAGACGAGCTCGAAGCCATTCCGACCGTTGTCCCTCGGGAAGGAGACGGGTACAAGAAGTTTCTGAAAGGAGCCGGTGAGAAGGACTTAGTACCCATCGGTGAGGCGGGACACGAATTGACGGACGAGGATCTGCTCCGCATCAATACGAGAAAAGGACTGCTGCAGTTACTCAAATTCAAGAAGGTGGACCTTGAAGAGGTCAGAAAAACCCTGCTCTATGAACAGGAACTTCGAAGCCTCCAGGTCGAGCTGGTTCGGCTGCACCGTTGGGTACAAAATGATGGGCAACGCATCGCGATTCTCGTCGAAGGACGCGATGCGGCTGGAAAGGGCGGGACGATCCGCCGGTTCACCGAGCATTTGAATCCTCGCGCAATGCGCGTCGTGGCGCTGCCGAAGCCGAGCGACGAAGAGCGGGGCCAATGGTATTTTCAACGGTACATCCGCCAGCTCCCGAACAAGGGAGAAATCGTCTTCTTCGACCGCAGTTGGCACAACCGCGCGGTGGTTGAGCCGGTGATGGGGTTTTGCACCAAGAAAGAACATCAACGTTTCCTGCAACAGGTGACGGAATTCGAGCACATGCTCTACGAAGATGGCGTGACGATCATCAAGTTCTGGTTTTCGATCTCAAAGGAAGAACAGTTCAAGCGATTTGAGGCGCGCCGGCAGAATCCCTTGAAACAATGGAAGCTGAGCCCGGTCGATGAGAAGGCGCAGGAGCTCTGGGATGCCTATACACGGTACAAGGAAGAAATGTTCAGCAAGACTCATACGTCGTTCAGTCCCTGGATCATCGTCAAGGCCAATGATAAGCAGGCGGCTCGGCTTGAGAGTTTGCGCTATGTGCTCAATCTCTTGCCGTACAAGGGTAAGGAAGAGGCGGGGATTCGCCTGACTCCGGATCCCAACATCATCACACGATTTCATCGCAAGATGGCGGAACTGGATTTGTGAGGGGGATGCTGCGGCCATCCATGTCAGCGCGTCATGGCACCTCTCTCGGTATTTCGCGGATTCCTGGAATGCACACACTTTGTGTGAATCCATTCAACGATCCGTGTCTCTCATTGACCGAACGTGTTAGAAACTTATAAGCCCTGCGAATGGGGCTCTATCCGTTAAGCAGATAGCTTCTCTCCCACTAACCCAAGGAGGCCTCTTGTGAAGAAGGCAGGAATGTTTACTGTGGTCATGATCGCTGCTGTCGGTTGTTATGGGGTTTCCCCCGGCACAGCAGTGAGCGGGGAACCCACAAGTCCGGCCGTTGGATACGATATTCATGTGCAGGCACCCCACATGATGGCGGATGGGACTCCGGGCGGCCCGTTCCATCATTACTGCAAAGGTATTTCGGACAAGATTCTTCAATGTCTGCTGTTTGAATCCACTGATCCCAAGGCGCCGTTGGTCGGTGTCGAGTATTTTGTCGCCAAAGACCTGTCGCGGAAGCTCCCGGCCATCCAGTGGCACCGGCATTTCCACGACCACAAAGTCGAAATCGCGACGGGTCGCGTCCAAATCCTTGATATGCCCGAAGACCAGGCCGCCAAGGTGGCAGAAGTCGCAGCAGGGACAGACGGTGTGATCTATCACCTGTGGCAGCATGGGCAGGAATTCCCGGACGGTACTGTGAGTTTCCCGCAATCCCTCGGACACAAGTTCACCGGATATTCCGACAAGTAGGATCATCAGAAGGGGGCCGGCTTCGTTCTCTGCGGACCGGGCTGGCCCCCTTTGATTGGCCATCGGTTGTCAGCGATTGCGAATTGAGAGGAACAGCGCGAGAGGAATAGGGATGGGTCCGTATCTCCCGATCATGGTCTTAGTGGCTGCGGTTGGATTGCCGAGCAGTCCGGTCTTTGGCGCGGATGAAGCTATCCTCAAACCGCGAGTGCCGATCGGCCAAATTGAGGAAGCCAGGACATGGATAAATCCGCTTCCAGCCACGGAAGAAACGATTGAAAAAGGGAAGAAGCTGTTTCGCGGGAAAGCCTTCTGTGTGACCTGCCATGGGAAAGACGGTAAAGGATTTGGCGGCGACATCGAGCCGGGCACGCTCAAAGGTCCTTTGCCGAGAAACTTCACCGATAAGGAATGGC
>DKBD01000210.1 GCA_002451055.1 Nitrospira sp. UBA6909
GAAATACCACTGGTTGCCCTTCTTCGTCTGGTACATCTCCGGATCCCGCTCCTTCGAGCGATTCTTCGTCGAACTGGGGGCACTGATGATCGTGGCATCCACGATCGTCCCACGGCTGACCTGCAAACCGTGCGTGGTCAGATGTTCTCGGATTCGGGCAAAGAGCTATTCCCCGATCTGCTGGGCTTCCAGCAGATGCCGAAACTTGCAGATCGTTGTTTCATCCGGCACAGGCTCGCGACCCAGATCAATGCCCACAAACTTTCGCAAGGCCCGTGAGTCGTACAGCGCTTCCTCCACGGCCGGATCCGACAGATTGAATCACTGTTGCAGACAATGCAGGCGCAGCATGCGTTCGACGCCGCCCGGAGGACGCCCGGGGCCCTCGGCCTTGGGATAGACCGGCTCGATGAGGGCCACCAATTCCCCCCACGGCACGACGCGGTTCATCTCGTCGAGAAACCGCTCGCGGCGGGTGGGTTTGCGATACCGTTCGAATGTGACTTCCGCAAAGGTCTGTTGGTGCATGGGTGCGCCTCCTCCGATGTGATGCGCCCCCCTTACCATAATCACGCGAGAAGAATAAATTAGACCTTCCCTAGAATAAAATGGGACACCGGTCGTGCAATCAGACGCAAGGACATATGTGATGAAATGGACTTAGCTGATCCAAGGGGTCTGAGTTCTGTATATTAGGAGTGTGGGCGCGGCTACGGTAACTCATATCGATTGGATTGGAGCCTTAGGTGTGTGAATGCCGCGATGAAAAGGTTGTCATCCGGCGCGACTATGGATAAGGGGGAGGTATAGAAAAGGAGTGTGTCGTATGAGATCCGGATTAGTCTCTATCGCACTGGCTATCGTGCTGTTCCTGCCCGGTGTGGCCCACGCTGCTCAGGTGAGCGGCACGGTGTATAGCCGGGGCGTTCCACTGGCCAATGTTCAGGTGTCCGTCCTGGACTCCAGAGGGAGGCCGGTGAGCAAGGCTATGACCGACTCGCATGGCCGCTATACCCTGACCCTTGCAGATGGCCAAACATACACGCTCGTCGTGCGTGGCCGGAGATTTGAAGTCAGCGTACAGGCCGGCACGGTTCCTTTCGACATTCGTCTTTGACGTTAACTCTGGGGAGGGCCTATGCCGGACGAAGCAAACAAGCAGCATGATCGCTGGAGCCGCCTCGAGTCGCTGGCGAAAGTTGCAGCGGGTTTTGGCACCGCCCTGGGTGCGATCCTCATCCCGGTCATGATTAGTTCCTACACCGAGGAGAGCAAGCGCGCACAGGTGTACATGCAAATCATGACAGAAAGGGAAAAGAAAGATACCGAGATCCGAGAGAAGATGTTCGAGGCCTTGATCAAGGACTACCTTGGGACGGCAAATGAGATCAGCAAGAAGGACGTGAGCTACGGCCTCTCCCTCAGGCGAGACCTTGTCCTGCTCGAGCTCCTCACCACCAACTTCCAGGAGTTCTTCGACACGGCTCCTATTGCCAAGGATATTTATGAACGCCTGGTTCGGTACCGAGGCTCCGTCCTCGACCAAGCCGACAAACGGGAGGCCATGAAACTTGAATCAAAGCTCATCCGTGTTGTCAGGGACATCGCAAGCCGACAGGCTGCAAGGATTAATACCTTCGGCAGCAGCGCGTTCGTAAGTGTAAATGTCGGAAATGACAGCAACAGGGGCGTCTGTGTGAGGCTCTACACCAAGGAGGAGATGACCCATTTGTTCATGCCGGATGGAGTGACACGAATCGGGGCTGTATCCGATGAGGCCTGCCACCTGGAAAAACAAGAGCGAGGCTTGACCTCACTCCTGTCGACCTCACAGAAGGGCCACTCCCTCCAAATCAAGCTTATTTCTGCCACGCAGACGGCCGTTGAGGTCGAGGTGCATGTCTATGCTGATGAATTCAAAGGAGGGCGACTCATCGCGAGTCTTCTTCACCGCGCGATGCCAGCCTTTTACGTCTCCTATTTCGATCTGCCGTACTTAGATAACACGAAACTTGCGGATGGCAGTCGCTTTGCGCTGGTACTCCGCAATCTCGACACATATAAAGACGTCGATGGAGCACAGATAACAGCAGCGGACCTGGAAGTGCTGAGATTCAAGAAAACCTTCGTGACCTTGCGCGATCGTCCTGAGTTTGAAGAAATGCTAAGGCAGCTTACGATCGAGCCCTAATTATAGACAGCCCCAGAATTAATGGGGGTGCTCATCTCGAAGGCTCCGGTCAAGAGGGCAACACACATCGCTCCCCCCCTCTCATTCTGGTGTGAGGGGGATGGATTTTGTTATGTGCGGTCCTCTCTCCCGTGGAGGCAGTAAGCAGATGCTTGGCGAAGCACGTAAGGCCGCTACGCGACGATTCTCGGACGAACTGGAGGTCTGTGCCAGATAGCCGGTCGAATATGGACAAGCGGGGGGACCAGCTGATTGTTTAGCGTGAATCCTGGAAGGTGGAATAGGACGTAGTTGCCAGCCAACCTATACCACTTAAATGCAAAGATAGCCTGAATGTATGAGAAATAACCGTCCGGTCGTTGTGTAGTGCTCCCCTGCAATCAAGCCATCTGTGTTGGTTGTTGCGGGAGATATTGGACCAGGCTCCGATACCCGAGGGCACTCTGGGGCCGTTCCTCACAACCGTTTGCATGATGTTTGCGAAACGGTTAACCCCTTGAGAGCTAAAAGAGATTTCTGTGGTGCCGAGCCCGAGCTTCGGAATCATTCAAGTGGGGCTGCCCCCTCTTCCGTCTCGCCCCCCTCCCCGATCACGCCGATAAACTTGCAGCATATTGCAACATAATTGTGGCAGAGAATGTCCATAAGCCACTGACTAATTTCCAAATACTGAAATTTGGCATATTGCGTGCTTCTGCAGTTGCCGCCCACTGCCATTTTAGACGACGACATTGCGCGCGAAGGTGGATATATGGAGGAAGCAGTGGGTGAAACGACTACGTCACTCATTTCCGGAGAGTGCTACCCGTGTCTACCGAGGCGAGTTGAAATTTGTCGTTAGGGTACGCTAAGTCCTGAACGATAGCCTCCAACAAGGCATCGTGGTGATGCTCCCATTCTTCTTCGGGAATATGTAATTCTGACAGATAGTTCTGTTGCTTGAGATGGATGCCCTTCATGGCATCAAAAGAAATATGGATTGTCTTTATTGCCGCATCGATTTGACTGCAAAGTGCCCGACGTCGTAACGAGAGCCGGTTGAATTCATCCAGATTCCGTGTTCTCGAGTTCAAAGCAGATCTCCCTTGGATGCCCGCTCTTCATTTATGCCTCCCTGGTTTCACGCCAGCTAATCAACGTTGTCTTTGAAACTACGAATGAATGCCTGGCCCCAGGCTGGACATTGTCCAGCCTGGAGGAGTGACGGTCGACCAGGGGTGGTAATCTCCAGCCTTTTCTGGAGATCTCCATAGGCGCGTCGTGGTTGCGCCCTGGATTAAGTTGCCAAACGAAAGGCAAAACGCCGTCCCAGCAGCAGGGTTTGTTGATGCCTTAGGAGTCATGATTCCGGCTCCCAGCACGGCTTCAGACCGCAATGCCGCTGATCGGAATCGTCCATGTTTCGAGATCCGGTAACAGTCGCAGAGCGCTGTCGGGCGCGCCAAACCGCACCGGTCAAGCAATTGTTATCCCGCTGACGGACCTGGGTTTATCATATTCCGTCCTGTCGGGCGCGCCAAACCGCACCGGTCAAGCAATTGTTATCCCGCTGACGGACCTGGGTCCATCATTTTCCGTCCTGTCGGGCCAAACCGCACTTCGTGTGGGCCGCGGGCTATTCAGGCGCAGCCTCTCTTCTATTACCGCCCGCGGATAAGCACCACCAGTGATTATCTTTTTCCAGACTGCTTGCGCGTACCGTCGCCTCATCGGCGCCGGCCCTCCCCTATGGACGGCGGCGGATAAACACCACTTGTAATCCGAATCCCTCTTTCCTTGCTCGTTATGGCGCCTCATCCGGCGCAACCTCTCTTCTTAGAGGCGGCCCCGGAAATTCTGACAGTATGGTAAGTGGGAGCCTGGCTTCACCGAAGCCGCCAGGTGGTAGCGAACCAAAGGAGTAAGGCTAGAAACGCACGAGTCGGATACAGCGACTCCTCACAGAGTCAGGTTTTTTTGAGCCGGCGCATCACCGGGTCATCACGAAGAACGTTGAGGCGGGGGAGGCTCGGGGAATCAGTTGTGACAGGCAACCCCTTGGATTTCCTCCATTCACGAATACGCTACTCTCACCAATGACTGCCGGGATGGCGGCAGCGAAACAGATCCGGAACGAATCGTCCAGAGTCAGGCTCGACCCCACCATGTCGCCACAAGACGGTCGAGACGCAAAGGCCTGACCTCATCGTCCCTTCCAGAGTTAGGAGCTCTTTTGGGCAACCTCGGAGACGGCCGACAGGCGCCGAAGGGCACGTCCCGTTCCGTATAGCAGCAAGGCCGCGCCAAACGAGTACATCAAGGCAGTGAACATGTAGCCGAAGTAGAACATGCGTGAGGACACAGGTGTTACCGTGGTGTTCGTGGCTCGATAGCGGCTCCATATCGTATTGTCGCCATCCTTGTACTTCTCGACTAATTCAATAAGCTGAGCCTGGCCGGAATCTTCCAGCACCCTGTAGGTGAACGTCGAGTCCGCAAGATCTATCCCACCGGCTGGCTGAGACATCCGGAACGTCAGCGGAACCTCCACGGAAGCCTTCTCACCCTTCGCCAGATAAGACTGGACCTGTTCCATACTCAGTACGCGGAAGGATTTGCCTTCCGCTCCTGGCTCCGCCGCAATCTTGAACAGGGAGTGAACGCTATCTCCTTTTTCCACATTCCGTTCATCGAGCTTTGCGACAATCTGGGGACCCACGACCACACCGGTCGTACAGCTGAGCAGGACAAACCATTGAGCCCCCAAAACAATTGCAAGCACCCTTACCAAACGCATTGATCCTCCGGCACTCCTAACCCCAACGTTGGATTATCTGCTTCTGTAGAAGACCCCCTGACCGCCACTAAACGGCCTCTGGTCACAATTGGCTAGGGCAAGGCACCCCCATTGGCTGACCATGTGTTTTCCCGCAAGATATCCAGGTCTCACGTGTCGTCGAAATATCACGGGCTGACCGTCATCGCTGTTCCACATGATTGCCCGAACCGAATCCGTTTGATATTTTTCAGGATTCCTTTTCTGTTCCCTACCCACATAGCGTTGCGTGTATCGTCCTCGGAGCCGCACAATTTGGCGATGCACAGAACAAGATCTGATTCTCCGCTCCTATCCTCTCCCCGGAGTAGCACCAGCAACGCGCCACCACGCTGGGAGCCGCGTCCACCGTGCGCCCCCGCAGCCGTCGATCAAAATTGAAGATGTCCTCTTAGTCCTCTCCTACTCCGCTGGACTCTCCTCAGTTTTACCTTGCCTGATGTGGCCTTCCTCACATAGACTGAAAGCGAGATTACATTCCTGCGGAGGTACTGATGTCTCCGATTCATAAACAGGTGATGACCGATGACCACGGCCAACCGGTGAGCGTCGTCATCCCCTATCACGAATGGCTTGAGATTGAACGTGCCTTGGAAAGCCGGCCTCACGGGACAGCGGGCAACAGACTTCGTGCGCACGCAGGCGTCATCCACTTGAGCAAAGATCCTGTTGCGTATCAACGACAGTTACGAGACGAATGGACGTAACCCCGGGCCGCTTCGTACTGGATACCAACGCGGTCCTCTATCTCCTGGGCGGACGCCTCGCGCAACCTCTCCCGGATGGCACCTACGGGCTCTCCGTAATTTCAGAGCTTGAATTGCTGGCATATCCTGACCTTACCCAGTCCGAAGAAGCGCACATCAAAGCCTTCCTGCAAGACATCACCATCGTAGAATTGAACAGCACGGTAAAATCTCATGCCATCGACCTTCGGAAGCGATATCACCTCAAGTTACCGGATGCCTTGATCGTCGCAACTGCGTTGGCCTTCAACGCCACCTTGCTCACCAATGATCAACGCCTGCTGACTCTCGCAGCCACCCCAGTGCAAAGGCTTGAGCTCACATAGTCGCGTGGCCACAGCGGTGGCCGCACTCCCGAAGGTGCGGTATCTCGTGACGCGGGGCGATGACATCAAGCGCGACCCGCGCATCCGCCGATTTTTACACGCACGCGGTATACATGGTCACCGTTTCGCACATGTTCCGCATCCTCGCGACGCTCCTCTCGTAGTCAGATCAGGACGACACCATCGGAGTAGTGATACCTCTTAAACATGAACCGCCAACAGCCCTTTGGTGCACCGGAGCGGCAACAGCAGCTCGCCTCCACGCCGGAAAACTCGTCCACCTTGCGTCTCCGTGGCTGTCCCCCCTGTCCCCATATCTCATTCGTTACGCGCCATGGAAAGCTTGGCCCCGAAGTTTCCCCTTCTCGAAAAGTACAATGTCCCTTTTTCTTTCCCATCTAGCACGCACAAAGGGCGGCCACTCGTATCCAGTTATGCTTACTGAGATTCCGCCTCGTGGGCGAGCCCCAATCCTCAAGGCATGACGCCAGGTTGCCACAAGTGGTCGTCGCCACCTCCCGGTCTCGCACCACCGCTAGGAGGATGGGGATTCAGGTTGGATCGACAGCTGTGATCTCCCACCGCCTGAAGGCGACACAGAATGGGCTGGTTCCTTCAATTGCGTCATCAGAAGGTGCAGCAGCGCGCCGGCGATCAATCCTTGAACCACGAGAGTCACGATCGGTTGGGCCACTTCTACGTCATCAGCCATCGGGGGGACGAGCACAGAGTGGATGGCTGGAAGTGTTGCGGTCAGGACCAGAGCGGCGACGTAGTACAGACCCAGATAGAGTATGCCTGTGGACAGAGGCCGCCTAAAATTCTGGCACAGGCACCATTGCAGGAACGTCACATCCCGAATCACAAAGACTGAGACCAGGCCAAGATTCCAGAGCAATGTCGGAGAGGACCATCCGCCGACGTGTGCTGAAAGATAGGTCACCCCAGAGAGACAGATGGCGGTGACCACTACCCAGGGCCAGGGGAATCCGTCTTCGTGGAGATAGGAGGTCTTGCCAGACGACCAGTGATGCCACCACACCCGCAGCCGTTCTGCAGGAGTCAGCATCATGATGCCGATCAGATAGAGCCAGAGGTTATTCAGTAGATAGAGATTCCGTTCCAGCATTCCGGGGGCAAAGTGTGTCGGCCGCCCAAATGCGTGAGACAGCAGCACGATGAATACCGCAAAGCCGATCGCTTGCCATCGAGAAAGCAGCCGGACCTCATTCGGCTCTTTTTTGATGTTGCGGGACAACATGAGATAGAACCAGCCTGAGAAGGACAGGTTGAGAGCTACCCCCAGAAGAAATCTGGGAACCGGCATGACACCGAACAACGAGATCGATTGAGATAAGACCGTCCCGGCCCCATGTTCCGGCATCTGGAGGAAGGAATAAGGCGTCATCACCCACACTCCAAATTCCATCCCAGTGATGGTGGTGAACAGAATGGTGAAGAAGGCCAGAGAAATACCAAAGAGCCATCTGATTCCTTGCAATCCCCGTAATGGGGTTGCGCACATTGAGATCGCAAGACCTCCCAACCCGACGGTCACAGAAAAGAGTAGCACCATTATATATTCCAAGATCAGGGCAACTGGACTGACCCCGAATCGAAGAGACAGCAAAGCTAAGGGCAACGTTGAGACCACGACCAGGATGCCCCTGAGCGGCACACCGCATAGCTGCCCCGCGATCAGTTCACGAGGTGTGAGCCTGGTGGTCCGCCAGAAGTCAAAGGTCTGAAAGGCTCGCTCGCGCATGATGGATCGGCTGCAAGCGGAGCCCACCCATAGCGGCAGTACGATCGTGTGGGCCAGAATGACGATCATGGTCATGGCCTTGACGCCATCCACGTACGCGGCCAAGCCGCACAACAGCCAGCTCACGGCGACAATGGCGATCGTCGTGGCCGGGCGGAGTATGGTGCGCCGATGGCGCATCCATTCAGGATTGTCCCAGATGGCCATCACATGACCTCGTGTCGGGACAGGTTCATGTACACGTCCTGAACCGTCCGTTTCTTTTCTGCAAACTCCACCACGCGCACTCCAGCCTGGACCAATCCCGCATGCAGGTCGGCGAGCTGTTCCTCCGTCAGATCAACCGTGCAGAGAGCTTGTCTTGGCAACCACTCAGCCGCGACCAGCCCTCTGGTCTGTTCGATTGCCCGCTGTACCGCCTCACCATCCCCCTGTAGCCATCGGACCAGAACGGTCCTCCTATTGCCAGTTACGCTCGTCAGAGCGGACACGGTGTCGCTTCGAACCAGCCGTCCAAGTTCCATGATCCCAATCCTGCTGCAAAACCCTTCCAGT
>DKBD01000274.1 GCA_002451055.1 Nitrospira sp. UBA6909
GATGATGTACATGAGACTCTGGTTGAATCTCTTCACCTTGCAGAAAGCGATCGATCTGTTCCTGCTCTTCACGCTCTACTTGACTCACGGGGTTATACTTCTCCATTGCTTGCAGGTCTTCGCTCGTAATGCTCGGCAGATGACGAATAAAATGCACCAGCTTCCAGCTATCGAGTTCCGATTCCGGAGTGCCTTTCCCCCATGCGGGCATTCCGGTAAATCGGATGCCGTTCTCTATCATGTAAAATAATTCTCCATCGGAGAATGACTGCGTCTCTATGTGAGTCAGATCGGGTGTTCTTGGATGGAAGTTCTGTCCGATCAAGGTAGAGCCTCTTCCATCATTCCCGTGGCAGTAGGCACAGTGGTCTGCAAAGTGAGTCCTCGCTTCTGCAAGAACCTCCTCCGAGGCGGGAACAGGGTTTCTCATCAACTTCTGAGATTCGGGCATGGCCAGGTGCCTGAGCTGGCGCGCGAACACGACCTCGAGCTCCATCGGCTGTTCCTTCGCGCTGAAACCTGATTGCAGGACGTGCCACAGCACGGCGATATTTCCTGCCACGACCAGCACTGTCACCGCAAGCACCACCCAAACGCCCTTTGTCATTCTCAGCGCTCCCTTGCTGGCCCCTGCTACGATTACGGATGCGAGGATCTTCAGGACCCGTCACATTCGAGGTCAATTTGAGAATCGACGCCCAAACCCCGCCACACGTTACCTTGAGCAGATCAGGACAAAGAAACACACGCACGGGATTCGACATTGTATCATCTACAGACCTCTCAGGGATGACCCAATTATCGGAACCCGTGCGTGCCCGATGGAATAATGGGTGGCATGAAGCCACCTGACCGCGCTCCTTACCGGTGGTACGGATGGATGTCGATCAACACATTCGCCTCGTCCAACTCTACTCGTACTAAGGCTCCTTCTTGAAGCGCACTAAGCTTACTACCTACTAAAGCGTCAACCGAAAACGACTTCAACCCCTCACTGGTGCGAATCTCGACGACCTCCCAGAGCGGATCCGCATAGGCGAGGTTCCCGACCAACACGCGATGCCCCTGGATCGGACGGCTTGGATCATGAATATCCAGGAGGACATTCGATTCATCCACGGTCACGATCACTTCGTCTCCCACCTTGGGTTGGTGCACTCCCATGCGTTCCGCCTTCTTTATGCTGACCGGTCGCAGCGATGCTTTCTCTCCTGAGGACCCTTGTGTCTTCAAGTACATCAGACCCGATTCGATCTTGGTAATCGTAGCTGGTACATCTCTGTGAGAATGCGGACCGCTGAGATCGACATCGTGGGCGACAACTGGCGACCCTGCTAACACGAACAGTAAACAGGTGGGCACACAGTATATGAAATATCTTCTCGGCATGGCATTACCTCCTTTTTGGTTATATTCCCTCCTTTGTGAATGGCTCACCATCATGGTGAGCACCCTGTGGTACTCACAGGGCGGCCCTGGAGCGACCTAGCCTTGCAAGAAATACTGAATCATCCGCAGCACAGAATGAGATCGCGTCAGACTGATTTCAGACCGAGCTGTTTCAACGACCCCGCTCGTTCCTTAAAATTTTCAACGCAAGAAAACTGCCCGTCCCGAATGAGTTCCAGACGGAATCGAAATCTACGTGGTCTGCGCTGAACGTGACGGGAAAGCGAGAAGACACGATGGAGTAGAGAAGGAGACCGTCGACCATGAGTCTCATCATGCACCTCTTCTCTAATGATCAGTCTATCCCCCTGTTGAACAGAACGTCAAGCAAGGTTGCCGGACCTCAGTCTGGTTTCCCCTACTTTGACGCTCGTCGCATAATCATGACTGCTCGCTTGACCGGCGTTGTCCATGCGCCGTCACCAGATGTACGGAACACGACGCTCATGTCCCTAAGCCCTTGTAACACGCGTCAGCGTCAACCAGCCCAGGATCCCCGCCGCCATTGATCCGACCAGGATTCCTACCTTGGCGGAGATCAGCGACGAATCATGACCGAACGCCAACTCCGCGATAAAGAGTGACATCGTGAATCCGATCCCGGCGAGCACGCCCACGCCCGCCAATTGAGGCCATGACACGCCGCTGGGAAAAGACGCCCATCCATACCGCGTTGTAATCCACGTCGCCAACAGAATGCCGGCTGGCTTGCCCACAAGCAGGCCCACACATACGCCAAGGGCCACCGGACTGATCAGCAAGGCTCCGAAGTTTGCATCAAGCACGATGCCGGCGTTCGCGAGGGCAAACAGGGGCATGATCACGACCGTGACCCATGGATGAAGCGCATGTTCTAATTGATGCAGCGGCGTTTCGACGTACGTGACGACGGATTTCATATGGCTGGCAATCCGTTGCCCTTCCTGATTGGCCAACGGGGGTTGGTCCGCCGCAAACGCCTGTTCAAACCGATGGAGGAGAGCCTTCCCCTTCGCAAGAAATTCAAGACCGGTCAGCCGTGGGCGAGCAGGAATCGTCGCCGCTGCGAGCACCCCCGCGATCGTGGCATGCACGCCGGACAGGAGAAAAGCCAGCCACAATCCGCCGATCCCCAAGAGGGAATAGACGAGCGGGTGCCGCACACCCGCCCAATTGGCGAGCATCAGCAATGTCAGGAACAACAGGCCGACCGCCAAGCTCGTCCAGGAAATGGTCGACGTGTAAAAGAATGCAATGACCAGCACGGCCATCAGGTCGTCGGCGATCGCCAGGGCGGTCAGAAACACTTTGAGGGCCAGCGGAACGCGAGCGCCCAGCAACGACAGGATGCCCAGCGAAAAGGCAATGTCCGTCGCCATCGGGACGCCCCACCCCTTCGCTCCCTCGGTCCCTGCGTTGAACAATGCGAAGAGCAGCGCAGGAATGACCGACCCGCCTAGAGCGGCGGCGAGGGGCAACACCGCTTGTCGCCATAAGGCCAGCTCCCCGACCAATATTTCCCGTTTGATCTCCAACCCGATGACGAAGAAAAACATCGCCATCAGGCCGTCGTTGATCCACTCAAGCAATGTTTCCGTCAGGGCATGGGACCCGAATGCCACACTGACAGGCGTCTTCCACAATTCCTGGTAGGAGGTGGCCCAGGGAGAATTGGCCCAGACCATGGCCACGAACGTTGCGGCCAGTAACAGAATACCGCCGGCTGCTTCGGCGCGAATGAATTCCCGAATGGGTTCGACGATCGGCCGAATGAGGGAAGGGCCTGTCCCCTGCGCTTGAACACCCTCGCCGCTCACCTGTTGCAATCTCTGTTCATGTTAATCCTGATGATTCGTGACGGGATATGCGCGCTTCGTATCCTCGGATGAATCGGCTCGCCCGCCGAAATGGGTGCCACGCTTTCGCGGTATCCTTGTCACGATGCCGCGCATCAGACGTCCGAGAAGATCGCTTCCGGTAATCAAACGTGGAGTATCGGCCCACAGCAGGACGGTGTCATACGTAATGATGTGATCTCCCGGAGACGTGGTATCAAAACTGAGTTGCGTGATGACGCCCCCGAGAGGCGTCTTGCGATCCCGAATGATCACTGGCCGGTGGCAATAGTCCTCGGGGTCGGTCGGCTGTTCAGTGAACAGGGCGTGCCGCAAGAACCCGTCCGCATCCATCATCAAGTGAGGCTGATTATGTTCATCGGCGATCACGACCCAGGTTTTCCCCGAGGCGTTGATTCGTTTCAGAAACGGGTCGTCGGCCGATTTTTGGAAGGATGGAAACTGAGGACGGCCGTTCCGCAGCGGGAGCTGAACGATACTTTCGGGGTCGATCGGAACCCCTTCCTCTTCGATGGGAAGATCGTCAATGGAGAGAAAATTCAGGGCTCCGATCGCCTCGATCCGGTCTACTTCCGATTCTTCGGCAAGCATATGCCGTCGGATGATCTCCTTGAGTTCCGTTTCGCGGAAATACCGGATCGGTTCCTTGCCGAACAAGGCATCCATCATCATGGCCGAGGGCTTGACCACCGGGTACAGCAGCACGCGGTACCCCCGCAGCAGGGGCGACCACACCGACGCCATTTTCAGGGCATGACCGGAAAAGTACCCCTGCGGAAAGATTTCGCCGAAGAACGTGATGAACACCGTTGAGAAGAGAAACGCCCCGACCCCGGTGAGCACGGAATGGGATAAGAGTGTGAGCAGGACATTGACGCTCACGTTGCCCCAAATGATCGTCGCCAGCGCCCCGTTGGCATCCCGTCGCAACTCCAACACCCTGACGGCATCCCGGTTGCCGTCCGCCGCCTCCGCCTCCAACCGCAGGCGGCCCGGTTTGAACACCGCCAGGTTCAATCCTGCAAAGATCGCTGACTGGCTCAGGCACAGCGTAATCCCAATCCAGGTCAACACCTCGTCGCTCATAGCCTACACGCCTCGGAAACCTTCTCGCTGTCATGGCGAATCAACATGCTTGCCCCTGGCCCCGTTCGAGACCCTGCGATCTTGCAATACCTGCTCCTTCACCATACATCTCACGTGATCCCCGGCGATGCCAATGCGCATGATTGGTCACCTCTCTGAATTCTGCAGACTGTCGGCGTCCCCCGACCTCACCCCTTGAGTTTGCTTTGTTGCCAAGGCCAGCGCCCTTCGATTTCAAGCTCCAACGTCATCGTCAGGAACGATCTGATGAGCACGATCACCACCAACACACCTACGCTTTCGAGTGTTTGGGTGACCGT
Organism: Nitrospira sp. UBA6909; assembly: GCA_002451055.1. Classification (GTDB taxonomy): domain Bacteria; phylum Nitrospirota; class Nitrospiria; order Nitrospirales; family Nitrospiraceae; genus Nitrospira_D. The sequence continues at coordinate 4,691 of DKBD01000274.1, forward strand.
CACCGTGCGGATGATGTCCCCGGCGATGATTGTCATCACGCCTGCCGCCTCCACCACGTACCCGGCGACGTCAAACAGGTCTTTGACCTTGTCCATCCTATCCTTTCCCCGCACAAGTGCTTGTCGCGGCAGCGGAACCGCGATAGCAACACAAGCGTTCCAGAATACTGCAGGTTAAGACCATCGAAGCCATCCCTGTCTGATCAACCACTTTTCCACCTCAACGGCGCCGAACACGACAGTCGAAAGCACCAGGCAGAAGCCCAGTTCATCGGCATCCAGCGGTTCGGTCTTGAAGATGGGATTCAGCGCCGGCACATAAATGGTCGCGAGCTGCAGCACGAACGTCAACATGACGGCGCCGATCATCGGCCGGTTTGACCAGAGTCCCAATTGGAAGAACGAGGCTCGTTCGGAGCGCAGCGCCAACACATTTCCCATTTGAGAAAGGGTCAGCACGGTGAACACCATCGTCTGCCAGTGCGCGTGTCCCGTGTGATAGGCCCAGGCCTGCGTGATGAGCGAGACCCCGCCCATCAACAGACCAATCCATATGATGTCCTGCCACATCCCGTGAGCGAAGATGCTTTCGTTCGGCGGACGAGGCGGACGCCGCATGATTCCCGGTTCTTCCGGTTCCAACGCCAGGGCAAGACCAGGCAAGCCGTCGGTCACCAGATTGACCCAGAGGATGTGAATCGGCAACAGCGGAATCGGCAGTCCGAAAAACGGGGCGAGAAAGATGGTCCAGATCTCTCCCGAGTTGCTGGTCATGGTGTACTTNNCCTGATCTTCTGTTCGGGCGCGACGCGCGCGAACACACGGATCTCCTCGATTTGCCGCTCGAGCACCTGGTCCGTCATCCGCTCCAGTTCCTGCCCGCTCACCACGCCGCCGTTGTTCTCGATGATGCCGAGTCTGGCGCCGATCGCCCGTGCCGTCGCTGGATGGTCTCCTGTGATCATGACGGGCGTGATACCGGCGGACTTGCACAAAGCCACGGCTTCCGCCGCTTCCTCACGAGGAGGATCCATCAAACCGACGAACCCCAGGAAGGTGAGCTCCCGCTCGGCTTCTTCCGGCGTCGGTTCAGACGGTAGGGTCTCCCAAGCCCGGCAGGCCACCGCCAGCACCCGGAGCCCCTCCGAAGCCATCGTGTCTGCCTGTGTGGCAAGGGCATCCCGATCAATCGTTCTGGACGCATCTCCGACCAAGTCCTTATCGCACAACGCCAGCACCGCCTCCGGTGCGCCCTTGGTAAAAGCGACGACCTCCTCGCCCTTGCGATGGAAGGTCGTCATCCGTTTACGGTCCGAGTCGAAGGGCAATTCCGCAATACGCGGCATGATGTCCAACAACTCCGTCTTCCTGGATCCCGCCTCTTCCGCCGCGAGATACAGCGCCGTTTCCGTCGGATCGCCGATCAACCGGTTGTCCTGGTCCTTGACGGCATCGTTGCTCACCGCCAAAGCCTGGAGCAGATGCGGCCACGACCCTTCATACGATCCCAGGCGCGCGGCGTCCGACTCCGTTCGGCCGTCGGCAAAGAGCCGTTCGACCCGCATCTTGTTCTGCGTCAGCGTGCCGGTCTTGTCGGAACAGATATAGGTGACTGATCCCAGCGTCTCGACGGCCGGCAGCCGGCGGATCAAGGCTCGTTTTTTGACCATACGCCGAGCTCCCAGGGCCAGCGCGACCGTCACGATGGCAGGCAATGCCTCCGGAATCGCGGCAACCGCCAAACTCACGGCGGTCAGAAACATCAGCACGGCCGATTCGCCCCGTAGAAGCCCGACGACGAAGATGATCGCGCAAATCGCCAAGGCAGCGATCGCCAAGCGCCGACCGAAGACAGCCAGCCGCCGTTGCAGGGGTGTCTTGAGCGCTTCCTCCTTTCCCAACAGCGCAGCGATCTTTCCCAGTTCCGTGAGCATCCCAGTCGCCACCACCAAGCCGGTTCCGCGTCCATAGGTAGCCAGGGTCCCTTTGTAGCCCATGTTCAGCCGGTCCCCCAGGGATAAGTCTTCCTCCGTAAGTCGGTTCGTCCGTTTTTCCACCGGCACCGATTCGCCGGTCAACGCGGCTTCATCCACTTTGAACTTCGCGGCATCGACGAGG
>DKBD01000237.1 GCA_002451055.1 Nitrospira sp. UBA6909
TCGTAGGCAACGGCGCTTCTCCGCTGCCTGATAATCCGGCCCGCCGACAGACCGTGAGGGGTCAGGGGTAAGGAGCGAGGAGTGGTGCCATAGGGAAGCGGAATCGATACCGACCGGTTACCAGCCGTAAGCTTCCATGATGCCTCCGCTGCCTCATCGATGATGTCCCAATGGACCGCGTGCTCAGGGCTCAACCGATTGGCTTTCCCATGCCAGCTGCCACCGGCTAATTCCCGTACGATCATTGAATCGAGACACAGCGGCACTTCTACTCCCCCGCCTTTCACGTTTACCGTTTCACCTTTCACCTCCCCAGCAGGCCAGATCACTGCCAGACAGTCCGGATGTTCCGGCTCAGCATCCGCAAAATCCTCCCTCCGGTTCGTGCCCAACAATAACGCGACGGTATTCTGGTCCAGACCATCCAGCAAGATCACACTCCAGCCGAGCGTCGCAGCGGCAATCCGCGCCGTTCCAACCGCATGACCCACATCATGATTGCAGTACCGAAAGGCCCGCTCGCCATACTTCCAAGCTTCCCGCCAATGTACGGAAGTCAGGCCGAAGAGAAAGGCACCGGCAGGAAATGAAGCCAGTAGCGTGGCCAGTTGGTCCACCGGGAAGTCTGCGCGCTGTTCCAGGCCATGTTCCTTGGGCGCATAATGATAGAGACCCGGCGTGAGATCCAGGCTCTCGATCTGCGGCACCACGATATAGCCTTCCGTCGGGTGCAAATTGCCTGACGAGGGATTGCTCCGCAACGCCCATTCCGATTGGCCGGCCTTCTTCCAGGCCGACAAGGCCAGGGCAAACTCGAAGAACCGAGAGAGCGTTCGCATCGTCACAGGCTGGGATGGAACGGCCCCGCGCTCATAGATGGCCGCATATAATGGTGAGGCAGGATCTTCTTCCGGCGTCAGCAGAGGGAGCGGAATCAGCTCGGCGCCCTCGAACCGCCGAAAGGGATCAGGCTGGTTGACCCAATCGAGAAACCCCGACGACCGGGCATAGTGACCGTACTGGTGCTTCGTCCTGACGTGGTACTGTATGACCCGATCGACAGGATCATCTGAGAGTGGTTCATCCATATGTTTAGGAACAGGGGGTTAGGGGTTAATTGCCAGCGCTCATAAAAACCGTGGAGCACCATGGCGTAACAGCCGTGATCCCATTTGAGTCATCGGCGACACCTCGCCGAAGCGTACCCTCCTTCGCCAAGGCTTCGGAGGACGCCCCCGCGCATTCCTCCACGACTTCACAGCCGCGGCTTCCTGCAAAGGCGGGTGAAGGCAGTCTACCGATTAAGGAGAATCAATGTAAACACGCCCTGTCTTATGCATCGACTCTGCAACCCTTGCCTAATCGGTTGACCACACTTTTGACGTTAGTTTCAACACAATCTTCCTCTCGCCCACCAAGACGGTTTTGCCTCTGGCACTCAAAGCGGTTATTATCCTTCACTAGGCGAGTTTGGACCCAGGAGCACTGATTCGGCGATGGCTCTCTCGATACCTGCGAGAGAAATTCCCTCGGCGAGAATACTCTTGCACACACTCGCTGAGGAACAAGACAAACCGCGTGGATCCCAACTGACAGAAGAGAGATCCAGATGAGCGAGAAACGAGCACCACTAAGATTCTCCAACATGCAGTTAAAGAACTGGAAGAATTTTGCCTCCTGCAATGTTGATCTTTCAAACCGTGTATTCCTCGTTGGGCCGAATGCCGCCGGCAAATCCAACCTCCTCGATGTGTTTCGTTTCTTGCGCGACTTAGCTTCGCCGGGAGGTGGATTCCAGGAAGCCATCCGTCGCCGAGGAGGCGTGAACGCTATTCGATGCCTGGCTGCCCGCCGGGACCCTACCATTGAACTTCGGGTCACTGTGCAAGCGCGCGAGACATCGCCTCGATGGGAGTATGCTTTGGGCTTCAACCAAGACCAACAGCGCCGCGCGCGGATCACCAAAGAAAGTGTACTCCGCAACGGCGAAACGTTACTGGAGCGGCCAAGCGAAGACGATAAACAAGACCTGGATCGACTCACCCAGACACATCTCGAACAAGTGAATGTCAATCGCTCCTTCCGCGAAGTTGCATCTTTTTTTGAGTCAATTCGATACCTTCATATCGTTCCGCAACTTGTACGTGAACCGGATCGCTCAGTCGGACGGTCCAATGACCCATTCGGAGGCGACTTTCTTGAACAGATGGCAAAGACTCAGGAACGAACCCGGATTGCTCGCCTACAGAAAATTCGCGAAGCGCTACGTGTCGCCGTTCCACAGCTTACCGAGATAGAGCTCTGGCGAGACGATCGCGGCACTCCACACTTAAGGGGGAAGTACGAACATTGGCGGCCACAAGGAGCGTGGCAAACGGAAGAGCAATTCTCCGATGGCACGCTTCGTCTCATGGGTCTCTTGTGGGTTGCCATGGAGACCGGTGGCCCACTCCTCCTCGAAGAACCAGAGTTGTCGCTTCATCCGGAAATTGTGCGCTTTCTGCCACAGATGTTTGCTCGCGTTCAACGACGTACTGGCAGGCAGATCATGCTGAGCACCCACTCTCCAGACCTCCTCCGAGACGAGGGCATTGCACTTCCCGAAGTCTTGTTGCTACGCCCACGTGCCGAGGGTACGGATGTATCCCCCGCAAATGCCTTCCCAGATATCAAAGATTTGCTCCAAGGTGGATTGACTCTGGCTGATGCAGTCATCCCGAAAACCCGACCTGAGCAAGCTGAGCAATTGACATTGCTCGGAGACTTGTGAAATGTCGAACGGCGTTGTGGTCTCAGCTGCAGTAGAGGGGGACGTGGACGAGGCGGTGGTGCGCAAGCTCATTGAGCATGTCGGCGCCATGCCCGGCACGATTTACGGCAAGCTAGGCAAAGCCTCACTGCGGGCTAAGATCGCCGGCTACAACAATGCCGCACGTCATGCACCATGGATTGTCCTCGTCGATCTTGACCGTGATTACGAATGTGCGCCGCCTTTGCTCAATACGTGGCTACCAGACCCCTCACCGTTTCTCTGTTTTCGCGTAGCCGTGCGTGAAGTTGAAGCCTGGCTGCTGGCGGATGCACAGCACCTGGCTGATTTTCTTCGAGTATCTCGAAGTACCGTTCCTGCTCATCCAGAAGAATTGACCAATCCGAAGGTTGCCATGGTCAACCTAGCACGCTCATCACGTAATAAAGCCATTCAGGAAGATATGGTTCCCCGTCAAGAAAGTGGACGGCAGGTAGGCCCAGCCTATTCTTCTCGGCTCATAGAATTTATACGCTCTTCCTGGCGACCTCATCTCGCGACTCAACGATCCGAAAGCCTGCGACGTGCCCTTATTTGCCTGAGGCGGCTGACAGAGGGGAAGGTCAGATGATTCGAGACAATTTCGAGTCTCTACCGTCCATGCACCTTGACGCAGTCTTAGTCTACATGATTAACCTTCAATACACTGAAATCCAATTTCTGGAAAAGACGCGGATGCCGTGGACTACGAAGACTATCACTGAAAGGACCCGTCATGCGTATGCACAATCCTCCTCATCCTGGTGAAGTCATCAAGGCCCTCTGCCTTGCGCCATTGAGGATAACAGTGACGCAAGCAGCCGAGGCCCTGGGCATTAGCCGCAAGACCCTCTCGGCTATTCTGAACGGTCGGGCAGGAATTAGCCCAGAAATGGCTGTCCGTCTCTCTATTGCCTTCAACACGACGGCTGAAAGCTGGATGAACCAGCAGATTCAGTATGACCTCTGGCATGCAGAACAAGGGTGCAAACGCCTCCGTATCATGAAATTGTCTGCATAAACTATCAACCTATTTCCCACGACTAACCATGCGTTTCGATCCGGCCCTTGCCGCACAGATCGCCTTTCAGGAAGCGGAAACCGAACTCGGGCCGGATTGGGAGACCGCCGTTGAGTTGGAAGACACATTTTCTTCCAATGCCGGGGCAACGGCTCGGGAGGCCTATGAGAGCCTGCTCGCCCTCTCGGCACGCCATCCGAATGCCCGTGCCTTCCACGCCTTTTGCATCTATATCACATGGCAGCAAGCCACGGAGGAAACCATCGCGCATCATTTCGAGACAGGGCTGAGATTATGTGAGACATATCTCGCCGCTCTCGACAGGCAAACGGGACCGGACGCTGGACAGATCGAAGAATTGCATGGATCGTTCAGAGCAGGATTAGGACTGGAGGAAGAGGACGAGTTCCAAGCTGAATTCAAAAAAGACACACCGAAAGGTGGCGACTGACCCGATCCGTGAGGAGTCAGACGTGAGTGCTGAGGACTGAGTGCTGAGACATTCAGAGCATTAGCACGAGACAAACCAAACAAACTAAACCAACCCACACAAACCAGATAGACCAGACGGACGGTTGACGAATGACGTTCCAAAGCTGAACGCCCATGGCGGACGATCACAAGCATCGGGCAAGGATTTTTCTCCATCGCGGCGATTTAGCTCACGCCCGCGAGGCATGGGAATCGGCCGTGACCGAGGATCGCGCTGCCGGCAACCGGCGGGAACTTTCGAACTCACTGGGCAACCTGGGCAACACCTGCGCGTTGATGCAGGACTTCACCGCCGCAGAGCACTGCTATCGAGAAGTTCTCGACATCCAACGGACAGAACAGAATCAGCACGCCATCGCCCACACGCTTGTCAATCTTGGCAATCTCCATATCGGTGCCGACCGTCCGGAGAAAGCCAGGCCCTATTATCTTGAGGCACTCGATCTCTTGCGCGAACTCAAGGATGACCGCGCACTCGGCATTTTGTACAACAATCTGGCGCTGCAAGAGGCACGCGACAGGCAGTGGGAACAGGCGTTGATAGCATTCAGACAAGCCCTCGACTGCCACCGTGCCGTCGGGAATGAAGAGGGATTGGCGGTGACCTACAGCCAATTGGGGAAGTGCTATCTCGACCAAGGCGATCTTGTCCTGGCTGAACGTTGTCTGAACAACGCCTCAGAGCATTACATCAAGCTGGGCCAAGAGCCGGCCGAAGCCTCAGTGCTTCGAGTCCTTGCCACAATCTACGAAATCCGCAAGGATCTTGTCGCTGCCAGACGCTGTCTGGAGCGAATCGTCTCGCTCGATCTGCGTTACCGGCTGCCGGACCACCATGCCGACGCCGCACGCTTGGCAAAGCTCACCAGCCACGACTGACCTTCACGAGCGCTCCCCCAGTGTGCTCATCCTCTGTCCAGCATTCCGTCACTTTCCGACAAACCGCAATCGATGAATTACTGGACACTATCCCTACCTCTGCTACCGTTGGCTCGTCACTCCGGTTGATCACGTTTTATCTCCGGTAAGCCGACAGGACATTGATTGGGGCGGCCTATGCTCTTTCTCGCTCGGACACTTCTCGTAGCGGTTCTTGGGGCGCTGATGACCGCACCGGTCTTACAGGCCGAAGAATGGTCGCCTGCCATTACGATCGGCACCCAGGAGGTCGGATTGACCGTAGGATACCTCCTGCCCCATCGACTGACAGAAGACCACGTCACGAAACAGCAGGGTCCTGCCCTGATGCCCTCCTGGATGATGACCCTGACTGACCCCATCGGTCCCGGGTGGCTTCGCGGGCAGATCTCCATTGGAGCGGAAATGGTCTATCTCCAATTTCGCGAGCCGATTCTGACGCATGGCATCGGCTTTGCCCCGAGGATTAAATACACGTTCGTCGTGCTGGACCGATTGCGCCCCTATCTAGAATTCGCCGGCGGTCCCTTCTGGACCGATCTGGGTGGGCAAATTCCCGAAGAAGCCAATGAGTTCAACTTCGTGGTGACAGGCGGAGTCGGCGTCTCCTGGTTCATCACGTCCCACGTCGCCTTCAATGCCGGCTATCGCTTTCACCATATTTCCAACGCAGGAACGCAGTATCCAAACTTGGGGCTGAACGCGAGTCTGCCGTTCGGCGGGTTCTCATTCTATTTCTAAGGAAGGAGGCGGCATGATCGGCCATCGTATTCGCGTGAGCACCTTGATGATCTCCAGCCTGCTCGTCATCGCCACAGCGGGGTGCGCGCGGTCCATTGCCATCGATCCGCCTTCACTCGAACCGCAGAGCGCAGCGACCCAATCCGTCTCGAACGAAGACCGCGTCCCGTTCGTCATGGACACATTTCGCTTGTCGCTGAACGGCGCGCCTCAAAATCCTTCCCGCGACCTGGAGCGTCGTATCCTGGCCAGCCTGCAAGAAACGCGTCTTTTTTCTACGCTCGTCCCGCTCGGAGAAGCACCGGCTTCGCTTGAAGGCAAGGCGATCAACGCTCGCATGACCTTCAATGAAACGATCGATCCCCATTCGGGTCAAACGGCCTTCAAAGGAATCGTCATCGGCGCCTCGATGTTCCTGCTCTCACCACTCATCGAGTTGGACTACGATTATGCCGTCCAGGCCAGCCTTGAGCTGGAACGATGGGACGGTCAGGTGACGCGCTATGAGGCGCGTTCATCGGGGACCGTTCGCTACAACCTCTTCGGCGCAACTCCCATCATGGTCGACGAACTGAAGGGGCAAGTCACGGAAGCCTGCCTGGCTCAACTGGTCGATCACCTTGTCCGAGACACCAACCTCTATTTGGCCAGCAGCGCTCCTCTGACAGACTCAACTATTCGCGCCGTAACCGTGAAAGCAAGAACGCCCAGAGCCTCAGGAACCATGCCCGTCAATATTCCCACATCGGGCTCCCCCACG
>DKBD01000268.1 GCA_002451055.1 Nitrospira sp. UBA6909
TGCTGCTGTCCGCCGGAGAGCTCGTGCGGATAGCGGCGTTCGAACCCTTCCAAGCCGGTGAGTCGCAGCATCTCCTGGACTCGCTCCGCGCGGTCCGATTGCCGCCAGTCTCCGAGTCCGAAGGCGATATTGTCGGCCACGCGGAGGTGAGGGAAGAGGGCGTATTCTTGAAACACCATGCCGACATGGCGCTCTTCCGTCGGGACGGTTTCAGACGAGGAAGAGACTCGACGGCCTGAGAGGAAGATCTCTCCGGTCAGTACTGGCTCAAAGCCTGCGATGGCTCTCAGGATGGTGGTCTTGCCGCAGCCCGACGGTCCGAGCAGACAGAGTATTTCACCCTCCCGCGCCGAGAACGAAATATCGCGGATAGCAGGGCGGCTCGGATCGTAGGCGCAGGAGACAGACCGCAGCTCCAGGATGAGAGCGGCGGGTGTATCCGGGTTTGTCTGGCCATCGGCCTGCTCGCTGTTCGTATGGGGCTGATGCGAGTCCGTGAACATCGTCGATCCTATGCCGCCCGCCAATCGCGTGACAGTAAGAGCGCCAACGCCGGCAGGCCCACCAGCACGATGAGCAGCGCGGACGGGGCGGCGAGCTGATAATATTCTTCGCTGGCTTCCAGCCATACACGGATGGCCAGCGTGTCGAAACCGACCGGCCGCAAGAGCAGCGTGGCCGGCAATTCTTTCATCGTCTGTAGGAACATCAGCACCCAGGCGGCGATAAAACCGTTGCGGATGAGCGGAAGCGTCACCCGCCGCCAGATATCCTGGACGCCGAGCCCCAGCGTGCGGGCCGCTTCTTCAAGATTGGGCGTAATCTGTTGCAGCGACGGTTCGAGCGATTGAAGCCCGACTGGAAGAAAGTGCAGCACGTAGGCGACGACTAGGACGATGGCGGTGCCATAGAGGAACGGCATCAGTTTCAGGAAGAGCACCAAGACGGCGAGTGCCGCCACCGGTCCTGGGAGTACGTAGCCGGCATAAGCTGCCTGTAAGCAACCGAGGTTGAGCCATGTCGGTTTTCTGCTGGCGAGGTAGGCCAGTGGAAGACCGACCAGGACTCCGGCCGTGGCGGCGAGGGCCGACAGGAAGGCGCTGTTCCAGACAAATCCGAAAAAGCGGGCATCCAGGATCGCCAGTGCTTCCGGAGAGAGACTCCACTCGACGAGCAGGTACGCGGGAATGCCGAAGGCTGCGCCGACGACGGCGGCAAGATAGGCGGAAAAGAGCGCAGCCTGGGACCACCCGCATTGCATGCGTGTCGGGGTGCGATAACGTCCCGAGGTTTGATAAAAGCGGCTCTTGTGGCGAAACCAACGCTCGGCGAGCAAGAAGATCAGCGCGAGCGCCACCAAGAGGATGCTGAGAATGCTCGCGGCGGTATTGTCGGACCGGCCGGTCATTTGCTGAAACACGGCATAGGTCAGCGTTTGATAGCGCAAGAGCGAAACGGCGCCGAAATCGGAGACCACATACAGGATGACCAGCGCGATACCGGCCACGATCGAAGGGCGCAAGAGCGGCAAGGTCACGAGGAACGTCGTGCGCCAACGCGAGACGCCGCAGGTCCTGGCCACTTCCTCGAACGACACGTTCAAGCTCAGGAGCGCGCCGCGGGTGAGGAGATACACGAACGGATAAGTGTCGAGCGCCATGACCAGGGTGGCCCCCCAGAAGCTTTGAGGCGAAAAGATTCGGGCTTGAGGTCCAGCGACGGTTTGCCAGAGCTGTTCCACCGGCCCGCCGAATCCCAACAGGTAGTTGTACACATAGGCCAGCACATAGGTGGGCATGGCCAGCGGCAGCACAAGGGCGATCTCCCAGAGGCGGCGTCCTGGGAAATCGAATCGTGTGATCACCCAGGCGGTTGAGACTCCCAACAGGAAGGTCAACAAGGCGACGGACCCGGCCAAGGACACGGTGTTGGTCAACAATTCAGGGATGCGCGTGGCCCACAATCGCTGCCACACGGCCTGGTCGGCCGATAAGGCCAGAACGGTGACATATCCCAGCGGCAACAGAATCAGCACGGCGCTGGTCAGGGCGACCAACTGGAGCGGAAATGCGGCGTGGCGCCCTACAGCAGTCACAGGCAGGCTCGTGTATTACCGGAGACCGATTTGTTCAATGAGCTGCAGCGTCGGTTCGCGCAGTTCGGCAAGCTTCGTAAGAGGGACCAACGCGGCGCGAAAGCTCTTTCGATCGACGAGTGCGGGATCGGCTTTGACATCGGGATGCAGCGGATATTCTTTGTCGAGATCCGCGAACATCTTCTGTCCGGCTTGGGCCACCAGGAATTCAATCAGCAGCTTGGCGCCATCGAGACGGGGGGTATGCTTGAGGACTCCGATGCCTGCCACGTTCATAATCGCGCCCAGGCCTCCTTCCTGCTGGTCCGGCATCACGACGGCGAGCGGAGCAGACGGCTGCATTGCAAGGTGCCGGTAGACGTAATAGTGATTCACGATCCCCATGGCGACCTGTCCCTTGGCCACCGCGTCCACGATTTGTGAACTCTTCTGATAGACCTGAGTTCCGGCGTTGTCCCGAAGCCCTTGCAGAAATTGCTTTGTGCGATCGTCGCCCATGCCGGCGCGCATGACGGAGACGCCCGCCTGCAGGTATTCGCTGCCGGCGTTGGGGATGGCGATTTTGTCTTTCCATCTAGGATCGGCCAGATCGAACAACGAGGTAACCTGATCAGGTTGGACCATGGTCGTATTGATGACGATGATCCAAAACCGCCCTGATAGCCCGATCCAACTGTTATCGGGCGCGCGGAATTGGGGCGGGATGGCGCGTTCGACTTCCCGCATGTTCAATGGGCGAAGCAGTCCCGCGGTTCGGGCCAGCTCAAGACTGCCGGCGTCATTGGTGATGAAGAGATCCGCCGGACTGCGGTCTCCTTCCACTTTCATCCGGTTGACCAGTTCGGTGGTTCCGGAGGAGAGCAGGTCGATTTGAATGCCTGTCTTGGCGGTGAAGGCATCGAAGACCGGCTTGATCAACCGTTCGGCGCGGCCCGAATACACGGTCAGCTTGTCAGCGGCCGAAGCGGCCTGCGGGAACGTCAGCCATGCTGACGCGAGCAGAGACAGCACCGAGACGCACGTCACGGCAAACCGCGACTCCATGGGCAACCGAGAGGAAAGACGTCGAAAAGAATGCCGCATCGTACGAGTCCTTTTCAGAAAATTGAAATTGATAAGCCGTCTCAAGAACAGTAACAGAAAAGCAGGGCAAGGGTCAATGACGGCAGCGGGAACAAAGGCCGTAGAGTTCGAGCCGGTGGGTTTTGATGGTGAAGCCGTTGCTGGCGGCTACCTCTTCCTGAAGCCGTTCGATATCGCAGTTTTCGAACTCCACGATCTTTCCGCAGTCCGTGCAGATGAGGTGGTCGTGGTGGCCTTTATGAGAGACGTTGTCGTACTGGGTCTGGGTGCCGAAGTGCCGCGCCTGCGCCAGCCCGGCCTCGCAAAAGAGATTCAGCGTGCGATAGATCGTCGCCAACCCCAGATGGGGATCCTTGCGCGACAGCTGGTGATACAGCTCTTCCGCGGTGATATGCTCTTGCTTGAGAAAGAACTCAAGAATCAGCTCCCGCTGGCGGGTGTACTTCAGCTGATGTTTCCCAAGGTGGTCTTTCAGCACGTCCATTTCTTTGGGATGTTTTGACATGGCGACAGCCTCAGCTCCTCCAAGGAGCGGCCATTAAAGACGAAACGGGTCATGGGGTCAAGAGCGTTTGGTAATGTAAGGATGTATCGACAAGCCGGTTTGACGATCATTCGGCAGTCCCTCTATAGTGCAAATTCCAGCTGAGGTGGAAGAATACATGCGGACACCGAGTCAAATAGCCGTTGATCGAGCCCTCCTCCTCTATGTGTTGCACCTCGTGGAGCCGTATGGTCTCATGAGCGATGTCAAGCTGCAGCAGTTGTGTTTTCTCTGCGAGCTGCAGACCTTCGGCAAAGGATTCAAGGGATTTCACTTCGAATTCTTCCGGTTTGCGTACGGCGCGTTCAGCAAAGACTTGGATAACGATCTCTTGTCGCTTCGCCGGAAAGAGCGAGTCGAGAATTTCACGCTCTCAGACCGGACGAAGGAGGAGGTGATCCCGTTACTGCTCAAGGCGATCGAAGGCGTGGGGGCCAACGAGAAAGTCAAAGAGATCGTTGACGCCGTCGTGGCCGCCTATGGACCACAGGACAGCGGCATGATTACCGCGTCCGTCGAGGCGGTGGAGCTGAGCACCCCGCAGCAGCCCGAATTCAAAATTCCCATCCGAGACATCGTCTTCCATACGACGCTGCTCGTCCCCCATCGCATCGACGTGCAGGCCGAATTCACGATGTCGCCGGTGATGCTGGCCAAGCTCAATGCCGCAATGGGCTACGACGGCAAAGGGGCGGCGAACCTTTAGAGCTGGTAGATCTCGCCGTATTTCTTTTCCACATACGATAGAAACGGTTCAGGACTGATTGAGGAGCCGGTAATACGCCGAGACAGGTGATCCGGCGTAAACATGCGACCCCAGCGGTGAATCTTCTGTTCCAGCCAGCGGCGCAGCGCCTTCAACTGTCCCGCCGCGATTTCGTCCTCCAGGTGAGGAATCTCGATTTTGGCCTGCTCGAAGAATTGCACGGAATAGAGGTTACCCAGCGTATAGGTCGGAAAGTAACCGAACGCTCCAAACGACCAATGGACGTCCTGCAAGACCCCCTCTGCGTCCGTCTGGGGAACGATACCCAGATACTCCTCCATCTTTNNCCTTCGATCAGGTCCTGTTCGATTTCGAACCGCAGCATGATATGGAGATTGTAGGTCAGCTCGTCCGCTTCCACGCGGATGAACGACGGTTTCACGCAGTTGATCGCGGCATAAAATTGCTCGGCGTCCACGTTCCGTAGCTGGTGGTGAAACGTCTGTTGCAGAATCGGGTAGAAGAAGCGCCAAAACGCGCGGGACCGGCCGACGCAGTTCTCCCAGAGCCGCGATTGGCTCTCGTGGATGCCGAGCGACACCGAGTCGCCCAACGGCGTGCCGTAATGCCGTTGGTCCAGCCCCTGATCATAGAGTCCGTGTCCTCCTTCATGGATGCAGCTGAACAAGCAGGATTGGAGTTCGTGTTCATGCACGCGGGTGGTCACGCGCACGTCGGTCGGATGAAACGAGGTGGTGAACGGGTGGGCCGACAGATCCAGCCTGCCGCGCTCGAAGTCGTAGCCCATGGCGATCAAGACCAGCCGCCCGAATTCAAGCTGCCGATCGTGATCGTAGGCATGGCGCAGAAAACCGTCGTCAACGCGGACCCGGCTCTGGGTGATGCGTTTCAGCAATGGGACGAGGCGGGCCTTCAGTTCGGCAAAGACGGGCTGGAGCGAAGCAATGGTGGCGCCCGGTTCGTATTCATCCAATAGCGCGTTGTAGGGGGAATCCTTGTAGCCGAGGTATTCGGCTTCTTCGCGCTTCAGCGACAACACCGTGCGAAGGTTCGGGAGAAACATAGAGAACGTGTTCTGCGCTTTGGCCTCGGTCCAGACTTGCTGTGCGAGCGAACATTCGCGGCTCAGCTTGATCACGAAGTCGGACGGCAGTTTCTTGGCCCGGCTGAAATCCCGCCACACTTCACGCAACAGCGAGCGAGAAGGCTCATCCCACTGGTCTCCTGGCTGTTCTTTGGCCTGACCTGTCGAGGGGTCGATCCACTGCGACAGGAGCTGTTTAAATTCCGCGGATACCAGCTTCTCGTGGGCCAATCCCTGGAGGACGGCGATTTGCTCCGCCCTGGCCTCCCCCCCGCCGGCCGGCATATAGGTCTCTTGATCCCACGACAGCACCGAGGCGGCGCTGTTGATGCGCTGGATTTCCAGCAGTCTCGTCGTGAGGGGTTCCAACGTAGCCAATGTCTTCAAGCGAGGCCTCCTGGTCGAAAAGCTGAGATCATGTGTCACGCTTCGCGCGAAGGTGATATATGATGGCATCGCAGTGTACGCAACCCCGACCGAGTTTTTCAAACCAGCGAGGGATGTATGAAGGACCTGGTGTCTCCGGAGATCGAGGCCTATGCCCAAGCCCATTCGAGGGCGGAATCGGCTGTCCGTCGCGCGCTGCGAGAAGAAACGCAGCGGACCATGGAGTATGCGCAAATGGTGGTCGGTCCCTTGGAGGGGGCCTTTCTCCAGATGATGACGCAGTTGGTGGGAGCCAAGCGAGTGCTGGAGATCGGTATGTTCACCGGCTACAGCGCCCTCTGTTTTGCTGAAGCGGTGCCGGCAGATGGGACGGTGATCACCTGCGACATCGATGAGAAGTCGGCGGCCCTCGCACGTCGGTATTTTGCCCAGACACCGTTGGGCAAGAAAATCGACATTCGGATGGGGCCGGCGCTGGAGACGATGCGGGCACTCGCCGGTCCGTTCGATCTGATCTTCATCGATGCCGATAAAGCCAACTATCTGAATTACTATCGCCGTGCGCTCGACTTACTCGCGCCAAACGGCGTGATCTTGATTGACAATGTCCTCTGGAGCGGCGAGGTGCTCACGCAACCCCCGCCGGATGAGCGAACGGCGGCGATTCAGGAGCTCAACCGCACCGTGGCCAACGATTCGCGCGTGACGTCGGTGCTGGTCACAATCCGGGATGGGATTCTGGTGGTGAGACAGAAGGCATAACGTCTGACCAGTGATGGGTGATGAGCGAAAGCATCGAACTCACAAGGCGCAATGGTTTCAACAATGCCGGAAAGCGAATTGACCTGATCATGGCAGAAGGATGCACTGCCACTCGAAGATAAGGTGAACTGCGTAGACACGAGGAAATACGTAGTCCCTTATGCCGAGCGGATTGCGTCGTCGTGTGAGGAGCTCGGGTTTGCAGAGGCATGGTCTCAGCCTGGAGCCGACGTCACGGACAGGGAAGATCGCTGGTGGAACGTCGTTGAACCAAAAACCCAGGAGAGAATCATCATGGCACTCTATGCGTTTGTAGGGAGCATCGCGCACAGTGACCCGCCGGCCGGGGTTGTCATTGCTCGTGGGGAGGGAAATCGTTCGGCTATTCTGGTGAGGCGATCAGGCTTCGATAATGAATCAATGAATCATCGCCCCTGAACGTTCGAAGGGATCAGCAGGCGCCTCGCATATTCGCGCATGTCAAAAATCTTCATCAGCCATTCCAGTCGGGATAATGCCAAGGCCCTCGCCGTGGCTCAGTGGTTGGAGCAGAACGGCTGGGGTGAGTATTTCCTCGATATCACCCCGTCCCGCGGACTCACACCTGGAGAGCGGTGGCAGGCGGCCTTACGAACAGCCACCGATCGTTGTGAAGTGGTGCTCATTCTGATCTCGCAGGCCTGGCGGGACTCGAAGTGGTGCCTGGCTGAGTTTCTCCTTGCCAAGCAACTCGGCAAGACGATCTTCGGAGTCATTGTCGAGCCGACACCGATCGACGTGCTTCCCAAGGAAATGACGGCCGAATGGCAACTGTGTGATCTGCAGTCCGGCGAGGCGCGGCAGACCTTCCATGTGTTCCGGGACCAAATCGTGCCGCCGACCGATGTGTCCTTGTCCAGGACAGGATTGGCCGGCCTGAAACAGGGACTCCAGAAAGTGGGGCTCGATCCCTTAGTCTTTCCCTGGCCTCCCTCCCATGACCCGGAACGACTACCCTATCGCGGGCTCAAGGCGTTGGAAGCCGAAGATGCGGCGATCTTCTTTGGGCGTGAAGCTCCTCTGATTCGGGCGATGGATACACTTCGGCGCATGGAGGATAGAGGCGAACACGTCTTTGTCATCCTCGGCGCGTCGGGGGCAGGGAAATCGTCATTCATGCGGGCGGGGCTTTGGCCGCGCCTCAAGCGGGATGATCGCCGCTTTCTCGCTCTGCCGGTCATACGTCCGGAGCGATCGGCGATTACGGGGCAGAGCGGTCTCGTGGAAAGCCTCGAGAAAGCTTTTCACGAATACAAGGTGCCGAAGACCAGGGCGTCATTACGAACAACGTTGGTGAAGCCTGAGGGGATCGTGGAGCTTGTGGCCGAGCTGCAGACCATCGCTCAGAAGATGTTCGGGTCGGATGGGCCGCCGCCAACGGTATTGCTGGCCATTGACCAAGCCGAAGAACTGTTCAGCAAGGATGGCGGCGACGAAGCCGCGCAGCTGCTGGATCTGCTGGGCCTGTTGGCGCGCCAGCCCACCCACGATGGTTCAGGTGCACCGACTTCATTCCGCCGAGTCATGGTCATGGCCGCGATCCGGTCTGATTCGTACGACAGCTTGCAAAGGGCCCCTGCCCTGACCGGGATAGGGCAGACACCCTTCAGTCTCCCCCCGCTTGCTCCAGCCGAATACAAAATGGTGATCGAGGGGCCCGCTGCCCGTGCGACGGCTGCAGGGCGGAAATTGATCATCAAGCCGGACTTGACTGAGCAACTCTTGCAAGACGCGGAAGGCGCGGACGCGCTCCCGCTGCTGGCGTTCATTCTGGAGCGATTGCTCACTGAGTATGGGGCCGACGGTGATTTGCGCTTGGACGAATATCAGGCATTGGGTGGTCTCAAGGGGTCCGTCGAAGCGGCGGTCAGAGAGGCCTTGAAAGATCCACTCCGGGATCCCGTTATTCCTGCGGATGAATCGCTCCAACGCGAGGTGCTGCAACAGGCATGTTCATTTCTGGTCACGCTCGGGCAAGATTCCGAAAAGCCCAAACGACTTGTGGCAACCTGGTCCGCCTTGCCTCCGGAAACCTATCCATTACTGGATCGGCTCGTTCATGCCAGGCTGTTGCTGAAAGATAAGCGGATCATCTCCGATGGCCAAGAGGCTGTGGTGATCGAAGTCACCCATGAGGCGCTGATTCGTCATTGGCCGCTCCTCAAAGGATGGGTCGATGCCAACCGGGAGTTCCTGGCCTGGCAACAGCAGTTGAGAGCCAAGATCCATGAATGGACCAGGAACAAGCAGAGCCTGGATCTCCTGCTCCATGGACTGCCGTTGCAGGAGGCATTGGAGCGGTTGAAGAGAATGCCGGAATCCTTTTCGCAGGGGGAGCGCAACTTTATCACAGCGAGTCACCGTCACAGCCGGCGGAGGCGCCGAGTGGCTTTAATGGCCGCTGGATTGGTTGGCTTCG
>DKBD01000113.1 GCA_002451055.1 Nitrospira sp. UBA6909
ACAGGACGGCTACCGCCATGGCACCACTCCCAACTTCACGAAGGTGGCGGTCGCGGCCTCCGACGATCTCCGGAATCAAATGAAATCGGTCACCGTTACGGCGGCCACCGACCGCTGGGCCTTCGGCCACGTCGGATCCATCCCGGCGCCGACAATCCCTGTGATACAGCCATGACACCAAAATCTCCGCCCCCTCAGGTGCACATCGAGACGTTCGGCTGCCAGATGAACGAGTCCGACAGCGAGCTGGTCCGCTCGATGCTGAAGCAGGAAGGATTCGCCTTTACGCCGGATCGTGAACGGGCCGACGTCGTGCTCGTAAACACCTGCGCCATACGCGAGAACGCCCACAACAAGATTTATGCGCATCTGTCAGAGTTGAAAGGGGTCAAGAAACACCGCCCCCTGGTTGTCGGCGTCCTCGGCTGTATGGCGCAGAATCTCAAGAGCGAGCTGGCGGAAAAGGAACCCCTCATCGACGTCTTGGCCGGACCGGACGCGTATCGGCAACTGCCCATGCTGCTCTCAAACGCCCTTGCCGCTCAGGAACAGGGGTTCGCACAGAAAGGGTTCGCGCTCGATCTGTCTGAATATGAAACCTANNGGCTGTGACAACTTTTGCTCCTTCTGCGTGGTCCCCTACACCCGCGGACGCGAGCGTTCCCGCGATCCCGAAGACGTTCTTGCGGAAGCGCGCGATGCCGCGGCTCGCGGGTTCACGCAAATCACCCTCTTAGGCCAAAATGTGAACTCCTACCGGCACGGCGACTGGGACTTCGCCAGGCTGATCCGAGCCGTGGCGGACACGCCTGGGATTCATCGGGTGCGGTTCACTTCGCCCCACCCCAAGGACTTTCCGCCGGCGCTGATCGAGGCCATCGCGGACCATCCGACGATCTGCAAGCATATTCACCTTCCGCTCCAGTCTGGGAGCGACCGAATCCTCAATCTCATGGGGCGATCCTACTCGGCAAACGAGTATCTCTTGCTGGTCGAGCGCATCAGAACAACTGTTCCTGATATCGTCCTGACCACGGATATCATTTGCGGATTCTGCTCGGAGTCGGACGAAGATTTTCAAGATACCGCCAGCCTGACGGAATGCATCCAGTTCGACTCAGCCTATATTTTCAAGTATTCGGAACGGAAGAACACCATCGCCGCAAGAAAACATCCCGACGATGTGCCCGACCATATCAAAGGCGCCCGTGTTTCGAAGTTGGTGGACATTCAGCGGCGCATCACCTTGGAACGTAACCGACGGTATATCGGCCAAGATCTTGAGATACTGATCGAAGGCGACGCCACCAGGTCTTCAACTCAAGGAATGGGAAAGACAGACGGGAACATCACCGTAGTATGGGATAAAGGCGCCGGCCTATTTGAGCCCGGCACCCTGGTCACGAAACATATCTTCGAAGCCTCCGCAGCCACACTCTACGGCGAGTAACCTTCCGATCTATTTTCACAGTTCATCCGCCTGCGCGGGAAGCCACGGCTGCCAACGCGTGGGCTCCACCCACTCGCTCTCACTTTTCACTCACGGATGCAGCCCTCAGGGACAATTCTGCCTTCTATCCATCATGAACAATTTAGTCCGCTTTTGTTCATTCTTGTTCAGCTGTGTGATTTTCTCTTCTCATTCAGCTTTCCATGTCCCCGGGCTTAGTCGCCATTGGACCGTCATACGACTGACATGCCTTGCGGACCGATTGTTTGATTTCTCCTCATCCAACAGTATGATTCCAAAAGCAACTTGCATATTTCCCCCTGCGGGTCCGATAAGGTCGCCGAGCCCAGTCTCAACAAGGCTTTCACCTCACGAATGCTTCATACATCCTCTGCACTCGAATTACCATCCAAACATCTAAGGGCATGGTACTTGCTCCACATTTGTGCACATTGAGCATCCATCTTAGGAGGAAGCTTAGGAGGAAGGGCCTTGGTCATTCCTATACACTCCCTTGCGACTGTGTCTAAACACCATTGTCTGGAGTCTCAAATGACGCTCGAAACGATCATTGCAATCGGGGTGTTGGGATGGCTGGCAATAGGCATGGCGCTCATGGGATTGGGCATTTGGTAGATCGATGCCGTCAAGAATAATTTTTGCCAACTCCAATAGTTCACTGCTCCGGCAACCATTTCCCAAGCCGGAAGATGATCATGAATTGATATCCGTGTAGGAGAATCGCCATGTACGCATCTATGAAGGCTCCCGCTCTCCGCATCTCAGGAACATTGCTTTCTCTCAGTCTTATGACGACCGGATGCTCGACCTTGCCTGGCTGGTATGGATGGGCCAGCATTCACAAGAGCGACAGAGGGTCGGTCTATCTTCAGGAAGTCGCCGATTGGTCGTTTGAAGCCGACCATCCAGCCGTGATCGACCAGGCGACCCTTCTTAGCGCGGTCCAAGGCGTGGTTGCCGAGGACGTCAAGAATGTGTCTACGAACTTGCCCGCAAGCGGCAGCAAGCCGATGAGAGTATTCAGCGATGAGGACGCCGAGTTTCTAGCTCCCCTGCTAGCCCAAGGCTTATCGCAAGCGAAACCGGAGCAGATTGTCGGTTTCACCGTGTCCCCATCGGCAGGGTCAGGCGCTGAACCCGCTGCGGGCACCATCTACCGGTCCCACGGCTCTCTCTATCTGACGATCTCCTCGACCAACAACCGAAAAGTCTCAGGATTCATGCCGAAGGTCGCAGCCCGAGTCGAAAGAGCCCCCGCCTACACCTCAGATTGGGCCCCTGGAACCCTGGCTATGGTGATCAACCCCCAAATTCTCGCCAATGCCCAGAGACCAGGGGCAACTCCAGACGCAGTTGATCCGAGTTCTGTTGCCAGATCGGATGCGTCGCCCGCTTCACTGGCAAATCTAGCCCCTCAGCAGAAAATTGCCGATGGCGATCTGACGGATAAGAAACTGGAGGAGCTTCACCAAGTGCGTGCAGCCAACAAGATGAAAGATTCCGAAATCTCGGCGCTCAGGGAAGAAATCGAATGGATGAAGCAAGAACTCGGTGAACGGTCGGCGACGACCGAAACCGTCTCCAAGCGGCTCCAGCCGAAAAGGAAGTCCGCCGAAGCCTATCCGAACCGCTGATCGACAGAACCCTTCAGCTGGTTTCGAGCAACTCAGGCTGAAGCAAGACCACTTCCCGAGACAAAGGCTGCCGGAAATTCATGCGGCAATAACAGGCATATGTGACATACGTATCCTGCAGACAATAGCGGGCGAGTTCGAGCCCCTGCCCCTTCTCCCACATTTCCGCCACTTGCTCCCCGCTCCCCGACTTCGTCTCGACCTGTAAGGCGCGGGCCAGCACATCCAACTTGATCCAGCCTCGCATATCCCAATTACTCCAAATCGCCATCGTGTCATAGACCGGTTCCGTCCGGAACTTCGCCAGATTGATGTCGACGCTCGGCTTGACTTGGTTGATGATCGAGCGTTTCTTGAGAAAGGGGAGGTCGAATCCCAGGCCGTTGTGCGTGATATAGAGGGTTGGGCGATCCTGGGCAAGACGCGCCCAAAATCGGCGAAGCAACTCCCGCTCGTTCCGGCCGTACCAGGCCACGGCGCTCCGGACCTCCATTTGATCGGAAAACTCCAGCAGTCCGATGCAGACGATACGGCTGAAGGTGCCGTCGAACGCCGACTTGGCATACAGTTCATTTTCCGCATGCCTTCGTTCTTCAGCTACCCCGACCGTGAATAGATCGCCGCCTTCTTCGAACTGGAGATCGTCGCTGCTTTGCGGAGCCTTTCCGATGAGGCGAGCCCATTCCTCGCGGGGAGCCTGGATAGTTTCGATGTCGAGAACCACCTTCATCGGACGCCTCCTTGCCCATAGGCGTCATACTGCAACGCATCGATAATCGCCCGATCTGCTGGAGGAAACTCGAAGCGGGGCAGTTCTTCGGGGAGCACCCATCGGATTTCCTCGCAATCGACCGGTTCCGCCTCTCCCTCTTCGATCGCACAGCGAAAGAAATGCAGTTCCACGATCTTTTCCGGATAGTCGTGCCGGACAACCCGATAGGGAATAGGCAGGTCGACTCGTACCCCCAATTCCTCGAACAGTTCCCGCTGTAAACATTCCGTCAAGGATTCATCCGCCTCCCGCTTGCCGCCGGGGAATTCCCAAAACCCCGCCAAGTGGACGCCGGGTTTCCGTCGCGCGATCAGATAACGCCCACCATGATGAATGATCCCTGCCGCAACTTCGATGACTTTCATGGCTTCCCTGCCAATGGTGTGCGCGACGTGGAATCGAACGGATAGGTCTTGCAAAACGACTTCATCGGGCATAGAAGGCAATAGGGGTTGCGAGCCGTGCAGAGCGTCGCCCCGAAATCCATGATCGCCTGATTGAAGTCATAGCCCTTGCCGCGTGGGATCAATGCTTCGGACAGTTCCCACAACATCGGCTTCTGCGCCTTCGGATCTCCCTCGGCCACGAATACCCTGTGGAGCACCCGACTGACATTGGTATCCAAGATCGGCGCGTCCTCATTGAACGCAAACGAGCGAATCGCACCGGCGGTATACCGCCCGATCCCTTTGAACGAGAGCAGCTCCTCCGCCTCGCTCGGCAACTTTCCCCCATAGCGCTCCACCGTTTCGCACGCGATGCTGTGCAGCCGTTCCGGCCGGATATTGTACCCCAATGGATACCATGTCTTCTTCACGTCGGCTACGGGAGTCTCGGCCAGATCCGCAAAACTGGGATAGCGTTCCAAAAACTCATGATACTTGGGAATCACCCGGTCCACTTGGGTTTGTTGCAGCATCACCTCAGATACGAGGATATGGTAGGGATCTGACGTTTTGCGCCAAGGCAAATCGCGGCCATATTCCCGATACCATTTCAAGAGACGCTGTTGAAAACGACGTTTGGCTGACGCCTCAAGTGAAACCGTTGGACGGGAGGCTTTCTTCGTACGACCAATCTTAGCGGAGGCGCGCCGAGCCATACAGTCACCCTTAGAGACAGCAGCATTGTAGGAGCCGGCTTTCCCAAAATCAAACTGCACCGGCGCAAAGAGAATTTCCCGTTTTCATTGACAATATCGCTTTGGACCCATAGCCTGCTTTCGTGGATGCTCGAGCTGACCCGAACTTGCGTCGATACGGCAGCGTTAGGGCAAGCGCTTCTGTCTTGAGCCATTGCCGACACACACGAGGGTACCCCTATGGTTGTGCGCAAGTTCAAACGGTTCCCTGTCGCGATTCCCAGCACCCTCATTCAGCGTGACAAGTTGAAATTCAGCGGATCAGTGAAGGATCTGTCGCAGAAGGGCTGCCGAATCGAGAGTGTCATCCGCCCATTCAGCGGCATGCAGCTTGAGCTGCATCTTCAACCGCCGGGGGAATCCACGCCGATCATGATCAGCAATGCGGCGGTTCGATGGACCGGCTTACATGGCATCGGCCTCGAATTTCTCACCGTATCGCCTTCCCAGCAAGAACGGCTCAATCGAATTCTTCACCATCTTTCAGCGAAGGTGGGGAGCGCTTAGCCCAGACTTCTTCGCGACGGTTTGTGACGAATGTGAGCGGTTGCAGCAGAAGCGCTCATACTTACCACGGATTATGAAGGAAGGCGGTCCGGAAGACTGGCTAGGTGCAGTTGGAATCGGCCCTTCATGACATCATCGACATAACATCTGAGCGCTTCCCGCACGACCGGAAATGCGATGTGGTCCCAGGGAATCTCGGCAAGAGGAAACAGTCGGACCTCCAAACTCTCCTCGCCTGCCTCGCACGTTGGCGCAAGCATTCGGCCTCGAAAAACGAGATACACCTGACCGATATGGGGGAGACTCAGCACGGCATAGAGCGCGGCGATCTCAACCTCCGCTCGAGCCTCTTCCTTCGTCTCTCGGATCGCAGCCTGTTCCGTGCTTTCACCGAGTTCCATAAACCCGGCCGGAAAAGTCCAGAGCCCGAGCCGCGGTTCGATTGCGCGACGACACAAGAGAATTTGGTCCTCCCACTCAGGAATACAGCCGGCGACGATCTTCGGATTGTGGTAGTGAATCAGTTCACATTGATTGCACACATGGCGAGGCAGATTGTCCCCGGGAGGGATCTTTTGGATCACCGAGGCCCCGCAGTGACTACAGTAGTTCATACTTCAGATGCATCTCGTGATCTGGATACTTTGAAGCGAAAGACGAGCCTTGGGTTACGAAAGCAACGACAGATGATGGATAGCATAACCCCGAGCGGCTTTGCACCCTGAGCGCTACTGCTCCCCGTTCACCACTTCCAGCACGCGCCGCCCATACCGTTCGGCCTTCAGATCGCCAATGCCGGGGATCTCCAACAGCGCCGCAGGTGTCATGGGTTTGTATCCCGCAATGGCTTTCAGCGTTTTATCATGAAAAACCATGAACGGCGCCACGCCCTCTTCCTCGGCCAGCTCCGCGCGGAGTTGCCGAAGCCGTTCAAAGAGTTGTGCATCAGGCGGCAAGGCCTTCTGGGTCATCACCGGCGCGGTTCGCTCGCGGGGCGGCTGCTTCGCAGGCGATGCCGGCTGATGGTCCTCTCCCGATCTCAACACCACGGCACTGTCCCCTTGCAGCACCTCTCGCCCTTTGCGTGTGAGGTCGAGAATGGGATAGTCCAGACCTTCAACCTGAAGATACCCCGAGTCGATAAGCTCCTTCACCAAACCGGTCATACACGGCTTCGATCTCGTTCGACAGATTCCATAGGTCGGGCAATCTTCCGCGCCATAGGCCAACAGTGCTTTTGCGCGACTTCCTCGGAGAATCTCGACGATTCGACTCACACCGAACCGACCCATACACCAAGCCACCGTCTCCAAGATAGCCCGTGCGGAAGCCGCGTCATCGCGGGATGCAACCCTGCCCGACTGCTGCGCCGGTACGACACAGCGATCGCAAATCCCGCAGGGGCCCAACGCCAACTCGGCTTGATCACTGAAGTACTCAAGAATCGCGAGTTGTCGGCAGGTCGGCACCGAGACATATCCCAGCATGTCTTGCAGGAGCGTCCTCATCCGCTCGGCGCGCGCGATACCATCGGCATCGTGTGAGGCCTGCTGAATAAAATATTCCTGTGTGGCTAAATCCCGCTCATGGAACAGCAACACGCAGGCCGCAGGCCGTCCGTCGCGACCGGCCCGCCCGACTTCCTGATAATAGGCCTCCACACTGCCTGGAACGTCGAAATGGGCGACCAACCGGACATCCGGCTTATCAATGCCCATGCCGAAGGCATTCGTCGCGGTCAAAATCCTCACGGTCCCCCGGCGGAACTCGTCATGCACGAGGCGGCGTTCCTCATCCGAAAGACCGGCATGGTAGTAGCCAACCGACCGGTGAGACCGCCTCAGCCATTCCGCCGTCTCCTCCGCCGCCCGGCGCGTCGCGCAATAGATCAGGATAGTGCCCCGCTCGGTCTCGCGGACCAGACGCTCCAACGCCTCCAGTTTGTCCTGGCGCGACCGGCAGAGGCGGACAGACAAGGCAAGATTGGCCCGACGGAAACCCGAAACCAGTCGAAACGGATCCCGGAGCGACAACCGTGCGCACAGATCCGATTGCACGCGGGCCGTGGCCGTGGCGGTCAGAGCCAGGCAGGGAGGGTTCGTGAGCTCCTGGCGCAGGCGACCGATCTTGAGGTANNAGAGCGCAAAATCCGGAGAAACCCCTCATGCTGCATCCGTTCCGGCGCCAGATAGAGCAACTGAATCCGCTTCTGACCAAGGTCCTGAATCACGCGGTGTTTTTCAATCCCGGTGAGGCCGGAATGAAACGCGGCGGCGGCAATCTTCCACTGCTTCATCGTCGCCACTTGATCTTGCATCAGAGCGATGAGTGGAGAAATGACCAGGGTCAAGCCAGGGAGGAACGTCGCGGGCAGTTGATAGCAGAGTGACTTGCCCTGTCCGGTCGGCATAACCGCCATTGCGTCGCGCCCGGCCAACACGGCGCGAATGACCTCTTCCTGGCCAGGCCGAAACTTGGCAAAGCCGAACCGCTCGCTGAGTTGTCGAGTCAATTCATCCACGGTGAGATGCGGAAAACGATGGACGGTTGGAGATCATTCGTGCGTGTGGAGTATAGACGACAGGCCCACCACGGGCAAGGCGAACGAGCCAAGAGAACTGTGGCCCATACCGGCCGTTCGTCGCATCGTCCACATGCCGCTCACGCAGGCCCCATCTGAGTCCACACCTGGCGATGTTCGGCTGTCCGACCCGTTGCATTCCGTCCGTCCTGCCCCGTATTCTCCTCCCATGGACCCCTCGTCGCTGTCGACGGAACAATTGAAGGAGCTGGTGCGGGGCCTCGTGGACGATCGGATTCGCGAGTTGATCGGCGATCCCGACCTCGGCCTCCGGCTTGGCGATTCCCTCAGATCACGCCTCAAGCAGTCGTTGGCGAACCAAGACCGGCTCTCCGGCGAAGAAGTGGCCGAACGGCTCGGCCTTCGGTGGTAGGCCCCCATGCCTTGGTACCGCCTCGCTTTTCAACCCGGCACCGCACAAGACCTCGCCGCGATCGACCGGCCCATGGCCCAACGGCTTCTCGACAAGTGCAAGTGGCTGACCTCCAATGTCGACAACCTGCGCCATGAACCCATCTTGGACGACCTTCCGGGACTCTGCAAGTATGCCGTGGGGGATTGGAGGATTTTTTATGCGATCGACCGCACGGAACAGCTCGTCGACATCCACGCGATCCTCCCGCAGAACGCGTTTCGCTCCTAACGCACCACGGTCAGGATCCGGTCGGGTGACGGCTCCCAGAAACTCCGCGACATGCGGGCTCTATATGGCCACGTTGGTCGCCAGGTGGAGGCCTCGCCATTCAGGCGTTCTATCGGCGATTGCTCCGCGGCGGGGAAGGCGAAGCTGAAAAGTGGCTCCGTAGCGCTGAACCTCGTACCCGCAGATCCACATAAGTCAATGGTTCCATCAGACCCCGCTGGGTTCGTCTCATATCCTGAACCGGGGGAAAGGAGTTCTCAACCCGGTTGACTCACTGCTGACGTAGACGGTGATGCCATTGCAGGTATATCAGGATTATCCTGGTCTGCGTTTGCCGGCTCGATGCCTCCACTCGGTTTGACAAGTCATTAGGATTTCAGGAGAATCTCAAACAGTTAGGAACGTGGCCACAATTATAACCTGTCCAAGATACTCACTAGTTATGTTTTAGAAAATAATACGTAAGCCTCAATCAGAGACGAGTCAATAGGAGAACGTTCTGTCCAATAGTCCTCTCAAAGCACCGGCCCTGCCAATCACAGATGGCCACATGCCCGGCAACCCACCTGCCACGTCCGAAAAGAACAACGTACCTGGCATATGGCCGATGGCTTGGGCCAGAGGACGGAGAGCGTGCGATGCTTTCTTAGGCGTGAACGTCAGCGTATTCAACTTGGCTGCTGGGAGGAGGGATCGGAAGGCCGTCTGCCTTGAGACCATCGAGATGGAACTCAATGGCTTCGCGGATGAGGGATTCGGTTTCCGCTACGGTAGTGCCGGTGGCGATGCAGCCGGGCAAATCTGGAACATAGGCCGCATAGTTTGATGGGGCTTTCTCTATGACGACGGCATACCGCATGTTAGTTCACTCCCTTTTTCCAACCAGCTTGCTTGAAGATACTATTCAGCGTACCAGGAGGCAAGTCATCACCAGGTTTACCGGCAACGGTTACACGGCCGGGTTTAGCTGCATGCTTGAATTGCCGGTAGCTGCCATTTGTCGCCACAAGGAACCAGCCATCTTCTCGCAACTTGTCGAGCACATCGCCAACTTTCACGGCACAAGCATAGCGTAGTCATTGGGAGAATCACGCTCTCTTTTGCCCCCCAGTTACGCCGCCCGTCGGTTTAACAATATGCACCCATGGCTAGCAACCGGTGGCGTCCCCTTCACGGGTTTTCAGCGATTTCTATCGGTTATCGCTCATCTCCCACTCACTCCTCTTGACTTCCCGTCGAACGAACCTATCAAGATTACTGTCAACGCGGGTTAAGCAGTCGAAGGGTGTCTTTGCACAACATTTTATAGAAGGACGGATTACCCGTGGATAATAATCTCCTTTTGAACTTGCCTCTGCTCCCCATCAAGCGAACGGTCCTCTTTCCCGGTGTCATGATGCCGCTGACGATCGGGCGAGAGCGATCGGTGGCGGCGGTGCAGGCGGCCATGAAAACCGAAGAGAAAATGATCGTGGTCGTCGCGCAGCGGGATCCACAAACGGAAGAACCAAGCCAGGCGGATCTCTATACGATCGGGACAAAAGCCATCGTCAAACAGATCGGTCAATCCTCTGAAGGCACCATCCATGCGCTCGTGCAAGGATTGGATCGTGTCGTCCTTATCAAGGAAGAGCAGAAGACGCCGTATATCACCGTTCGCGTGCGTTCGCTTGAGCGCCCGTCGGATACGACCGGAACCGAGGTACAGGCCCTTCACCGCGCGATTCAGGAGTTGGTGTCCGAGTTGCCTCGATTGATCCAAACACCGGGAATTCAGGAAGTGAGCGTGGCGTTGAGCGACGAAGAGGACCCGGTCTCGCTCGCGTACCGCATTGCCTCGCTCGTCAACTTGACGGTGGCGGAAGAGCAGAAGCTTCTCGAAAGCGCATCCACCATCGATCTGCTGCGGGGTCTCTATGCCGCGCTCTCGAAAGAGATCCAAGTGCTTCAACTCCGCGATAAAATCGCCACCGACGCCCAGAAGAAAATCACCAAGAGCCAACGAGAATACATCCTGCGTGAACAGCTGAAGGCGATCCAACAGGAACTGGGCGAGGGAGAGGGCGAGGAAAGCGACATCGCCCATCTCAAGAAACAAGTCGCGGAAGCCGATCTCCCCGAACACGTCCGCAAAGAAGTCGAACGCGAGGTGACGCGGCTAGCCAAGGTGCCGCCCTCTTCGCCGGACCATCAAGTTCTCAGGACCTATCTGGAGTTGGTGCTCGAACTGCCGTGGAAGAAAACGTCCGAGGAACACCTCGACCTAACGAGGGTCAGAGAAGTACTGGAAGAAGATCATTACAGCATCCAAGAGGTCAAAGACCGCATCGTCGAACATCTGGCCGTACTGAAACTCAACCCCACGGCCAAAGCGCCGATCCTCTGCCTGGTCGGCCCTCCGGGAGTCGGGAAGACCAGCCTGGGCCAGTCGATCGCGCGGGCCATGGGACGGACCTTTGAGCGGTTCAGTTTGGGCGGCGTGCATGATGAAGCGGAACTGCGCGGCCATCGCCGCACCTATGTCGGAGCGCTCCCCGGCCGCATCATCCAGGCCGTGCGCCGAGCCGGCGTGAACAACCCCGTGCTCATGCTGGACGAAGTCGACAAGATGGGCCGCGACTTCCGCGGCGATCCCGCGTCCGCGCTGCTGGAGATCCTCGATCCGGCGCAGAACCACACGTTCCGTGACCACTATCTTGATCTCCCGTTCGATTTGTCGAAAGTGTTTTTCATTACGACGGCCAACACGCTCGACACGATCAGCCAGCCGCTCTTGGACCGGATGGAGATCATCCGCCTGGAAGGGTACAGCGAGCGGGAAAAAGCCGAGATCGCCCGCCGCTACCTGTGGCCTCGCCGTCTCAAGGAAGCCGGCATCGAGGCGCACCAAGCCCCGCTGACAGATGAGGTGTTGAGTCTCGTCATCAGCCGCTATACCAGAGAGGCAGGCGTACGGCAGTTGGAACAGATGTTGGGCAGGTTGACGAGAAAAGTCGCGTTGGCCTTTGCCGAGCTGCCGGAAGGCCAGGAGCGGAATCCGGTTACGATCGAGGCCACCAAGCTCGACGAATGGCTGGGCTCCGAACGGTTCATGCCGGAAGAGGCGCGGAAAAATCTGCCGCCCGGCGTGGCCACCGGCTTGGCCTGGACTCCGACCGGCGGCGACGTGCTCTATGTCGAAACGACCCTGCTGCCCGGCAGCCATGATTTGACCCTCACCGGCCAGTTAGGCGATGTCATGCAAGAGTCGGCGCGCGCCGCGCGGAGTTATCTCTGGTCGCATGCCGAAAGCATGGGGCTCGACATTTCCCGTTTCAAGCGCAACGGGGTCCACATTCACGTGCCGTCGGGAGCCATTCCCAAGGATGGGCCTTCGGCCGGCATTACCATGGCCACAGCGCTGGCTTCGGCCTATGTCGGCAAAGCCGTGCAGAGCGACACAGCCATGACGGGAGAAATCAGCCTGAGCGGATTGGTGTTGCCCGTCGGCGGGATCAAAGAAAAGGTATTGGCGGCGCACCGCGCCGGCATCAAGCGGATCATTCTGCCGAAGGCGAACGAGAAGGATTTGAAAGAGGTGCCGCAGGAGGTGCGGGATGAACTCGCCTTCATCCTGGCTGAGCGGATCGAAGACGTCCTGCGAGCAGCCTTCAATGATGAAGCGACGACGTCGGTGGTGCCGGATCGGAATGAGCCGACGGTGGCTAATCAGCCGTTGTCGTAACTTGAGATAGGCGGCAGGCTGAGGCCGGGGTTACGGTTACAGAGAGATTTGAACGGGCTTGACCGTAGCCTCGGCCTTAACCTCCAATTTGTTCACCCGCCTACGCAGGAAGCCACGGCTGTCAAGCCGTGGGGCTCTACATCCTGCTAAGCAGCTCCCCCGATGATTTCCCGATAATAGGCATCGAGCATCTCTGCGCGAGCCGGCTCAACGATAACCAGCTGTCTCTGATCGAAGGTATTGGCGCAGTAGAGATAAACAACCCCTTCAGACATGCCCAGTTCAACGTGCAGTTGTCGGCCGTCCGGTTCCCGGCGGGTCGTCTCTTTCGTCACCCTGCGGTTGCTGAGTCGTTCCCATACCGCTTGCGCCGACTGGTGATGGTTTTCGTACAGCGGCACAGTGACGTCGGTCGGCGGCATGCCAAGAACGGAGGGATCGAAGGGCGCCCCTTCATCATCAGGCTCCGGCGATTCATCCCAATCCAACGAAGCCGTACTCCCTTTCTGCACGTGATACAGTGGCCCGTCGTCCGTGACTTCTTCGACGAGCTGGTACCGGATGCGTTCAGGAGGTTCCACCAACTGCAGGCCTCTCCCCGCCAAGCCCCGCTGAAACGGCACTCGCCTCGCCAATTGCCTGGTCTTCTCGAAGAGGATCATCCGTCCGCCCTCATCCAAGACCGAATTGAGCCGATCAAGCCGCAGGCCAATGCCTGTGCGCTCTTCGAACGATGCCTGCTGGCCTGAGCCATAAGCCCTGGCGAACGACCGCCAGCTCTCGCTCGGAATCCCCGAATCGTGTTCGGCCTGTACCAGTGCATGGGTGCATAGGATGAGATCGTACGGCTCCGAGAGGCGCGCGACGTCCACATCCAGAGACTCAAACCGAACATTGGTGAGGCCCAACTCGTTCGCTTCCTCCCGAGCGGCGGTAATGGAAGCCGCCGAGCGATCGATGCCGACGAATGCTCGATCGGGACATAGGCGGGCGTAGAACGTCGTGAGAATTCCCACCCCGCAGCCGAAATCAAGGACGCGCGTCGCGCCGCCGAGCCGGGACGCGATACGTATACCGAGCGCTTCATAGTAGTCGTACCGTTGGCTGTAGAGAACGGGAAGGATGGCCGGTTGGGCGACTAGATCGTAGAACGCGATTTCTTCGCGGCGCTCGCCGCCCCGCTTCCGCTCGACTTGGGCAGCGAGCCGATTCAAATCTCCAGGGGACAGCCGCTCCTTCTGCCAAGCGAAATAGTCACGATCGGCCGTGAATCGCTTAAGCCCCCACCGGGCGAGGTGTTCGTAAAGCGATTGTTGCAGTAAGTGGTTATTCATGATTGGAGTCTCATCACGCCTGCTCAAAACGGTTTCCAGCAAGGCCGCAAGGCATGAGCACCACGAGGCGTACGCGGCGAGGGTACGTTGAGTGGTTCGAGCAACTGAGAACGAAGCTGGGGAGCGTTTTCAGCAGGCGATCACGGTCTTTTGAGCATGATCGCGTCGAAGTACGTCTCGGGAACCGGGTGCGGCAGTCGCAGCTGTCCGGATCCGAAGGCGACATACTTCTCGCAGGTCAATTGCTCCAATCCAATCGGCCCCTTGGCATGCAGGCGCGCCCCGCTGAGCCCGATATCGGGTCCCATCCCGAAACCATCCCCTGCATTGAGCCGCGACGAAGCATTCACCAGCACGGTTCCGGCATCGACTTCGCGCGTAAAGCGCATGGCCGATTCATAGCGGGTCGTGGCAATAACCGCCGTCAGGCAGAGGCCGTGTTCGCCGATGTGGGCCATGGCCTCGTCCAGGTTCTCCACCATTTTCACGGCCAGAACGGGCCCCTGAAACTGTGTGCGCCAATCGGCGTCAGTCGCCGGCACGATCGCGGTATGGCCCGTCATCGCCATCTGCCCCATCAGAGCGATTGTCTTCGGGCAGCCTCGCACCTCAACCTTAAATTGATCCAACAGCCGGTTGATCAGCGGAGGCAAGAACTGCCGCCCGATGACCTGCTCCACCAACAGGGTATCGAGCGAATTGGCCGCGCCAGGCAGCTGCACCTTGGAGTTGATTACCACGTTCTGAGCCAAGGGGATATCGGTCTCTCCATCAACGTAGAGCTGTGTAAGCCCGCCATCGTGGCACAGCACCGGCACCTTCGCCTGCTCCATCACCGCTTTGCGGAGGCCGGCTCCGCCACGTGGAATGAGGGCATCGAGACTCTTGCCGGACCGCATCAATTCGACGGCTATTTCCTTGTCGGGGCGATCGACCCAAATCCATGCGCCTGATGGGAGTCCGCTCTGTTCTGCCGCTTGTCGCAACCGGGTTTCAATGGCTTGATGCGTCAAGTTCCACTCCGGAGCCCCACGAAAGACGCACAGATTACCAGACTTGAGACAGAGCGCGATCGATTCGACCGTCACCAGTGGGCTCATCTCGGAAATCACGCCGATCACCCCGATGGGAACCCGGACCCGGCTGACCTGGAGTCCGTCCGGCCGTTCCCATCGACCAGTCACGGTACCGACCGGATCGGGCAAGTCCGCAATGACGCGAAGCCGCTCGACAATTCCCTTGATCTGGTCCGCCGTCATCCGCACACGCGCAACCGCTGCTTTCATCCGGTCTTTGACGGCATCGCCTTCGTACGACTTGCCGACTGCGTCGACGTCCTTGGCATTGGCCGCCAAAATCGCCTCCTGATCGGCCGCCAACCGGTCTGCCATCGCCCGCAGGGCGTTGTCTTTGGCCGGTCCCGGCAACAGCGCCAATTTTTTCGCAAGGCTCCGGCTGTCTTTCAACAGCCTATCGACGTACAGTTTGACCGGGACTTCCGGCATACACATTCCCCTCTCTTCAACATTTTCAAGGCGAATTTACAGTGACCGTTCGAAGAAGCGTCAGACTATAGCACGCGATTTTTTCGGCAGTAAAGGC